>NZ_DATJWR010000473.1:0-15960 GCF_035501035.1 Paraburkholderia sp. | reverse complement strand
CGCCGACGTGCTGTGCGAGCAAGGCAGCATCGTCGAGATCGCGCCCTCGATCGACGCGCCCGCGGGTGCCGAGGTCGTCGACGCCGGCGGCATGCTGGTGATGCCGGGCGGCATCGACCCGCACACGCACATGGAACTGCCGTTCATGGGCACGACGGCGAGCGACGACTTCTACACGGGCACGGCGGCGGGCCTGGCGGGCGGGACGACGTCGATCATCGATTTCGTGATTCCGAACCCGAAGCAGCCGCTCATGGACGCGTTTCGCGAGTGGCGCGGCTGGGCCGAAAAAGCGGCGGCCGACTATGGCTTCCACGTGGCCGTGACGTGGTGGGACGACAGCGTGCATCGCGACATGGGCCTGCTCGTGAACGAACACGGCGTGTCGAGCTTCAAGCACTTCATGGCGTACAAGAACGCCATCATGGCCGACGACGAGATCCTCGTGAACAGCTTCGCACGCTCGCTCGAACTAGGCGCGCTGCCCACCGTGCACGCGGAAAATGGCGAGCTCGTGTTCCAGCTGCAACGGCAACTGCTCGCGCGCGGCTTCACGGGGCCCGAAGCGCACCCGCTTTCGCGCCCTCCCGAGGTCGAGGGCGAGGCGGCCAATCGCGCGATCCGCATTGCGCAGGTGCTGGGCGTGCCGGTGTACATCGTGCACGTCTCGGCGAAAGACGCACTCGAAGCCATTGCGCGCGCGCGCAGCGAGGGACAGCGCGTGTTCGGCGAAGTGCTGGCCGGGCATCTCGTGATCGATGAGTCGGTTTATCGCGACCCGGACTGGACGCGCGCCGCGGCCCACGTGATGAGCCCGCCGTTTCGCACGAAGGAACATCGCGACGCGCTCTGGCGCGGCCTGCAGGGCGGCCTGCTGCACACCACGGCAACCGACCACTGCGTGTTCTGCGCTTCGCAGAAGGCAATGGGCCGCAACGATTTCACAAGGATTCCGAACGGTTGCGGCGGCGTGGAGGACCGCATGGCGGTGCTATGGGATCAGGGCGTGAACACGGGCCGGCTCACGCCGAATGAGTTCGTGCGCGTCACCTCGACCAATGCCGCGCAGATCTTCAACCTGTACCCGCGCAAGGGCACGGTGGCCGTGGGCGCCGACGCCGATCTCGTCGTGTGGGATCCGCAGGCCACACGCACGATCTCGGTGAAGACGCATCATCAGAACGTCGACTTCAACGTGTTCGAAGGCATGACGCTGCGCGGCGTGGCCACGCACACGGTCTCGCAAGGCGAGCTCGTGTGGGCGGACGGCGACCTGCGCGCGCGGCGCGGCGCCGGGCGTTATCTGAAGCGGCCCGCGAACCCCGGCTACCTGGAGGCTTCGCGGCTCGCCAAGAGCCTGAAGGAGACGCAGCCCATGCACCGCGAAGGAGACGCTGCGCACTGAGCCGCGATACGGCTAGCCGTTCGAGGAAGGCGACACCCCGCGTTCAGCGCTGCACGATCAGCGTCACGCGCCGGTTCAGTGCACGGCTTGCGGGGTCGTTGCCTGCCACGAGCGGGTAGTTGTCGGCGCGGCCAATGGCGGCGAGCCGGTGCGGCTCGATGCCCCGCTCGACCAGGTAGCGCACCACCGCGCCCGCCCGTGCCGACGAAAGCTCCCAGTTCGAAGCGTATTTCGCGTTCGAGATGGGGGTGCTGTCGGTGTGTCCTTCCACGAGTATGTTGCCCGCCGGCGCCTCGCGCAGCACGTCGGCGATGCGACCGAGCACACCGAGCGATTCGGGCAGCAGCGTGGCGTCGCCCGCATTGAACAGGATCTTCGCGTTGATGCCGATCTCGATGCCGCGCGCCTGCGGCACGATCGTGATTTCGCCGCGCTGGCGTAGCGCCTCTAATGAGGCAATCAGGGCTTGATCGACCACGCGCGCTTTGTCCGCGGGTGCGGCCGTGCTCACCGGTTGCGTTGCCGATCGAATTTCGGATTCCTTATTCTTCGCGAGTTGCATCGCGTAGAGCGCGAGGAACAACACCATCAAGGTCGTGATCAGATCCGCGTAGGAAATGAGCCAGCGACCGGAATGCGATTCGCCGCCCTCGTCCTCGCCGTGATCGAGGTGAGCCGTGAGCGGCAGGTCTTTATCGGAATAGATAGGCATGCTGGGTGGCCGGGTTGCGGGTCAGGTCGCGCTCGTCTTGTCCAGCGCCCATACGTGCGCTTCGCCCTGCAGGCCGCCAGCGTTACCGCCCACTTCGCCCGCAAGACGCGTGGCGATGGTATGGGGCGACTCCTTGCGCGAAATGGCGAGCAGGCCGTCCATATAGAGCTTGCGCAGGCGCAGTTCGCTTTCGATGTGTGCGCGCATCTTGCCGTGGAGCGGCAAAAAGACAAGGTTCGCGAAAGCCAGGCCGTAGAGCGTGGCGACGAACGCCACCGCGATGCCAGGCCCGAGTTGCGCGGGCTCGATCAGGTGGCCCGTCACCTGAATCAGGCCGAGCACCGAGCCGAGAATGCCGAACGTGGGCGCGTATCCGCCTGCCTGCTGCCACACGCGCGCCGCCGCCATATGCATGCGGCCGAACGCTTCGAGTTCGCGATTGAGCGCATCTTCGAGCACGGCCGTCGACACGCCGCTCGCGAGCAGTTCGAGCCCGCGCCGCGCGAAAGGATGAATGCCTTGCGGGTCCATCGACTCGAACGCGAGCAGGCCGTTGAGCTTGGCCTGATCGCCCCATTCCAGCACGGCGGCGAGGCTCGCTTCGTCCACGCGCGGCGCCTTCACGAAGGCCGTGCGCAAATGTTTGACCGCGTCGAAGAAGCGCGCCCAGGTGTTCTGGATCATCACCGCGCCGAGCGTGCCGCCCAGCACGATGGCGAGCGCCTCGGGCTGCAGCAGCGTGGCGAAGTGGCCGCCTTCCAGCGAGAATCCGGCCACGACAGCCAGCGCCCCGACTGCGATGCCGATCAAGGTAAGCAAATCCATGCGTTTTCTCCGGATGAGTAATCCGCGTGTAATCCGTACGTGCCCGCTTACCGCGCGCGCGTACGCCGCAGGGCCCGGATTCCGGACTGCGGCGACGCCGAGGTAAGGGAGAGTGGTTTAGCGTGCGCCGGGCGACTTCAGCGAGCGCGCCGCTTCAAGCAGGCGCTGCTCGATGTCCTCGACTTCCACGGGATCGATCTTGATGTCGCGGCGCATGACCCACGACACCTCGTTCTTGCGCGCGTCCGCCATCACCGAGAGCAGGCGTTCGGACACTGCCGGGTCCTCGATCGAGGCCAGCAGTTTCGCGAGATCGTAAGTATCGAGCGTGCTCACGGCTTCGAACAACGTGCGTTGATCGACGAACAGCAGGTCGTCGAGCGCCTTGATTTCGCCTGTGCCGCGGTTCGTGCGCTTCGAGAAATACGCCACGCCCTTTTGCTCGACGAAGTTCAGCACTTTCGACTTGCGGAACGCGAACACCTCGTCGGCGATTTCGGCATGCGAGAGCTTGTTGAGGATGACGTTGCGCTCCACGCCGATCAGCGTTTCGAGATCGGCCAGCTCGATCAGTTCGAGTTCGCTGTTGATCGACACGTCGAGATCGTGGTCCGCCACCTGCGCCGCGCGATCCACGATGCGCACGGGATCGAACGTCACCACCTGGCGGCCCAACGCCCCTTCAGCCGATGCCGCGCCATTGGCGAGATGCGTGGCTTGCCCGCTTTGCATCGCAACGAGATTGAGCTTCTCCATGCGGCGCAGCATGGCCATCACATGCGGGCGCGAATGGCCGGCCACTGCGCGGCACTTCTGCACGACGTCGGCGAGCGGCACGCTCACCTCTCCTGTGGCCGTGCCGTGCCGCGACCAGGTGTCGCCGCTATCGGCGCGTTCGGTGGCGCCCGCGATCAGCGCAAGCACGTGCGCGTACGAAAGCACGCCCGGCATGAAGTCCGCGTGCGTATACGTGGCGAGCAGATCGTCTTTCGCCTTCACGCGCCGTGTCAGCGTGCGCACGACATGGCGCAGCAGCGGCGTGACGCGCTCGAGTTCCTCTTCGATGAGGCTGGCCGGCACGACCGTCAACTGGCAGAAGCTGAGTGCCTTCGCGGTGTTCGGGCGCGGCTCGGCGCCGAGCAACGCGGTCTCGCCGAAAAACTCGCCTCGGCCCAGCGTCGCCATCACGACTTTCTTGTCGTCGCAGCGGGTGGATATTTCAACCTTGCCGTCGGCGATCACGAAGATCAACCGCTCTCCTGCAAAGCCTTCCGAATAGATGATCTCGCCCGGCGCCGCCGTGCGCGACCATGTTTGACTGCGATTCAAGTTCTTTCCCCGGAAATCGATTCGATTGCACGTACGCGTCTTTCTCGCTCGTGCAGCAGCGAAGTAAGTCCTACGTGCCGCGTTTACGGCGTTTCCACGGGGGTTCTTGAATCAGTTTGCATGTTGCGACATGCGCGGAAAGTATGACGAAAGCCAGTGCCGCGAGCACGTGCACAGGCGCGCGACGCCTGTTTTGCTGACGCAAACGGTTGCGCGTGCGCAAAGTGCCGGAAAAATGGCTGAAAACTGCATTGAGCGACGAAACGCGCTACGTGAATGCACTTCGCTTCTTTTCTGCTTGCTTCGTCGCTTGCGGCAAATGGCGGCGGCGCAGATTGCGCCACCGCACGCGCATTTACCTCTTCATGCACCCTTTCAAGCCGCAAGCTTTCCCGTCGCGCCGTGGCTTTCCGGCTCGCTCACGCCTGCGCGCGCGAAGCGGATCGCTTGCATCAGTGTTTCGTGTTCGCCCACGTGATTCGCGAGCAACAGGATCAATTGCGCGTTGACCGACTGGCTTTGCGCCTCGTCGAGGTCGCGATGCATGTCGATCAGCGCTTCGTAGAAGTCATCTGGCCTCGCCAGATTCGGTTGGGTGTTCAGCATCGGTGTCTCCAGTCCCATGCAATTTCTTGTCCGGTATCGATGTCCGCTTCACGCCGTGCCTTGCACGCACAGCGCCCGCTTGAGCGCGTTCTCCACGCGCGCGGCGTCCGCGCGCCGCCAGCGTGCGCACACATGCTGGTCAGGGCGGATCAGATAGAACGCGCCGTCCTGCGCGCCGTAGCGCTGCGCCGCCAACCCTTGCACATCGCGCAGCACCACCGTCGAGGCAGGCAGGCCCGCGGGCACCGCCGCGTCGCCGTCGAGCATCACGACGAATTTGAGCGGCACCGGCGCGCGTGAGAGTGCCTGCAATGTGTCGAGCGTCGACGTATCGAGCGCCGAGCCCGCGCGGCTGAACACGAGGCCCGCGAACTGGTCGCCGAGATGCGCGAGCAGCCAGCTCTCGTGGCCTGCCGCGTCGAGCACCGGCGCATCCGCACACGAAGCGCCCGGCTCCATCTGGCCGCTGAACGCATCTTCATCGGGCGTGTTCAACGTCGATTCGCGCAGCACCGCCGGCACGGAAAGCCGGCCGCTGTTCACCAGTTGCCGCGCGAACGGATGCTCGCGGGCGAGCGTCAGCGCGGCGTCGCGGAACACGCGGCTCACCGCGCTCTTCGGCGTGATGAAGTCGGTCGAACGCGTGGAGTTGCGGATGTTCTCGTCGGCGGCGTATTCGCGCTCGCTCGCGTAAGTGTCCAGCAGCGTGTCGGGCGCGTGGTTCTCGAGCACCATCGCGAGCTTCCACGCGAGGTTCTCGCCGTCCTGGAAGCCGCTGTTCGCACCGCGCGCGCCGAACGGCGAAACGAGGTGCGCGGAGTCGCCCGCGAACAACACGTTGCCGTGCCGAAAGCTGTCCATGCGCAGACACGAGAACGTGTAGATGCTCACCCATTCCAGCTCGAAGTTCACGTCGGGGCCGAGCAGCGCACGCACACGCGGAATCACGCGCTCGGGCGTTTTTTCGACCACGGGGTCCGCGTCCCAGCCGAGCTGGAAGTCGATACGCCACACGTTGTCGGGCTGGCGATGCAGCAGCACCGACTGGTTCGGGTGGAACGGCGGATCGAACCAGAACCAGCGTTCGGTCGGGAAGTCGGCTTCCATTTTCACGTCGGCGATCAGGAAGCGGTCCTTGAAAGTGCGGCCGTGGCTGTCGAGGCCAAGCAGCTTGCGCAGCGGGCTGCGCGAGCCGTCCGCGGCCACCACGTAGCGCGCGAGCAGCGTGTAGGGACCGTCGGGCGTTTCGATTTCGAGCGCGACATGCGCATCGGCGGCGCCTGGCGTGCCGCGCTGCTCCGCGCCCGTCACCTTGTTCTTCCAGCGGATTTCGAGGTTGGGCAATTCCTGCGCGCGTTCGAGCAGAAAGCCCTCAACATAGTACTGCTGAAGATTGATGAAGGCGGGCCGGTGATGACCGCTTTCGGGCAGCAGGTTGAACGTGTAGACGAGCTCGTTCTTGCGGAACACCTTGCCCACGTTCCAGCTCACGCCCTTCTCGACCATGCGCTCGCCGCAGCCGAGGCGGTCGAAGATGTCGAGCGAGCGCTTGGAAAAACAGATGGCGCGCGAGCCCGTGGAAAGCGTGCAGTCGTCGTCCACTAGCACCACCTGCACGCCTTGCCGCGCGAGGTCGATGGCCGTCGCGAGGCCCACCGGGCCCGCGCCGACCACCACGACCGGACGCACGCTGGCTGGCGCGTCCGGGGTTTGTTCGCTGCATCGCGCGTAGTCGAAGGTCAGCGTCTGATAGTCGATCATTCTTGTCTCCTGTCGACCGGAGTTGGTGCTTTAACTGTCGACCGGAATTGGTGCTTCAGCACTTACTCCGGTCCCTTGCAAAGCGCTTACTCCGGTCCCATGCCGCTGTCGCACGCAGTTGGCGCACTAGCGCTTGACTGCGATCCCAGGCAAGGCACCAAATCAACCCGAGCAGTACCTCAATCCTGCAGCGCGTCCCACATCTCCTTGTCGCGCTGCGCCGTCCAGATGCGCGGATGCGTAATGCCGCTCGCCTCGTCGAATGCGCGCGTCACGTCGAACGGCAGGCAGTGCTCGTAGATGAACACGTGGCCGAACTTCGGGTCCATCGCCTCGCGCGTGAGTGCCATGGCGCCCTTCAGGTCGAGCTTCTGCTCGACGGCGGCGCGGCCTTGCGCGAGCAGCGTCGTCACGAAGTCCTTCGTGTAGTCGAGACCCTTGTTGACATCGGCGGGGTTGAGCAGCGCGGGGCCGCGGCCCGGCACGAGCTTTTCGGCCTGCAGCGCGCGCAGCGCTTCGAGCGTGGCGGGCCATTCGGCGAGTTGCGCGTCGCCGCAGTAGCAGGCGGCGTCGTATTCGACGAGGTCGCCCGAGAACAGCACCTTCTGCGAGGGCAGCCACACCACGGTGTCCCCCTTCGTGTGGCCCGCGCCGAGGTGCGCGATCTTCACTTCGAGCTTGCCGAGGAACAGCGTGATTTCCTTCTCGAACACGAGCGTGGGCCACGTGAGGCCCGGCACCGTCTCGACGCCCGCGAAGAGGCGCGGAAAGCGCTCGATTTCCGACTTCATGTCGGCTTCGCCGCGCTCGACGATCATTTCATACGTACCGCGGCTCGCGATGATCTGCTGCGCGCCTTCCTCGAAATACGCCGAAGCGCCGAGCACGCGCACCGCGTGATAGTGCGAGAGCACGACGTATTTGATGGGCTTGTCGGTGATGGTGCGGATCTTGGCGATGAGGTCCTGCGCCATGGCGGGCGTGGCCGTCGTGTCGACGATCAAAACGCCGTCGTCGCCGATGATGACGCCCGAGTTCGGGTCGCCTTCCGCGGTGTACGCGTACGCGTTTTCCGAGAGCTGCGTGAAGGTGATCTTCTTTTCTTCGAGGTCGGCCTGCGATGCGAACGCCTTTGCCATGGTGAGTCTCCGTATTGAGGGCGGGCGGGGCGAAGCGCGGGCAGGCCTGGCGCGGTTGCGCCAGCCTCGTTGTCTCGCCCCGTCTGGAATGTAGCTGAACCACTGTTATGCCGAGGTGAGGCCATCATAGGCTTCCCGGTTTTTATTTGTCAATAGCGAATTACATTGTTATACGTTAATTTCTTGACAGGCCACGCTGCATGGCGGAAAGGTGGCGTATCCACTGCCATCGCGTGCCGCCGTTCAGTTAACATGGACCCTTTTTCAGCCAGAGAAAAGCGCCAATGAGACGTCGCAACGACAGCGCCGCATCCGCGCCCGAGGGCGGCGCGGCGCCGGGCCGCACGCAGCGCGGCATCCAGAGCGTGGAAGTGGGCGGCCGCCTGTTGCGCGCGCTGGCCGACGCGCGCGCGCCGCTTGCGCCCACCGATCTCGCGGCGAGCGGCGACATTCCGGCGAGCCAGGCGCACGCCTATCTCGTGAGCCTCACGCGCCTCGGGCTCATCAAGCGCGACGCGCTTTCAGGGCGCTATGAGCCCGGCCCGCTCGCGCTGCGCCTCGGCTTGCTGCATCTCGCGCAGCAGCCCGCGCTGCGCGAGGCCGTGCCGCGCGCGGCCGCGCTCGCGCAATCGCTGAACTGCAGCGTCGCGCTGTGTATCGCCGGGCCGCAGGGGCCGACCATCGTGCGCTACGAGCACGCCAGCCTGCCGCTGCACGTGAACCTGCACGTGGGCACGGTGATGTCGCTGCGGGCCACCTCCACGGGCCGCGTGTTTTGCGCGTTCCTCGCGCAGCCCGCGCGGGAGGACATGTGGGCGCGGCAAACCGCGCAGCCCGGGTGGAGCGGTGCGCGCAACGCGCTCGGCGCCGGGAGCGCGGCGCAGGAACCCGCAGCGCCGCCCGCGCCCGAAGCCGCCTTCGTCGAAACCCTCGACGCAATCCGCGAGCGCGGTTACGAGCGCGGCATCGACGCGCCCACGCCCGGCGTCAGCAGTGTCTGCGTGCCCGTGTTCGGGCCGCAACGCGAGCTGAGCCTCACGCTCACCGCCATCGGCGCAAGCGGCGCGCTCGACGTGCGCCCGAACGGCGCGGTCGTGCGCGCGCTGCGCGACACCGCCGCTGAAATCGCCGCGGCCGCTTTTCCCTCGACACCGACATGCCCCGAGTAAGCCCCACGCCCCCGCGCGCCGGCGCAACGCAAGCCGCCAGCGAAAGCGTCGCAGCCACCGTTGCCACCGATGCCACCGACAAGCCGCAGCGCGGCATCCAGTCCCTCGACATCACGGGCGACCTGCTCGCGGCGCTCGTGGCGGCGGGCACGCCTCTCGCGCTGCGCGACCTCGCCTTGGCGGCCGGCATGGCGCCCGCCAAGGCGTTTCCGCACCTCGTGAGTCTGCAGAAGATCGGCCTGCTCTCGCGCGACGCGGTGGGCCGCTACGAAGCCGGGCCGCTGAGTCTCGAACTGGGGCTGATCGGTCTTGCGCGCCTCTCTCCCGTACGCGAAGCCGACGCCGAAGTGGTCGGCCTCGCCGCCGCCACCGCCATGAGCGTTGCGCTCGCGGTGCCGGGGCCGCTCGGCCCGACGGTCGTGCGGCTCGAAGAATCCGCGCTGCCGCTGCACGTGAGCCTGCGCCCCGGCACGGTGATGTCGCTCGTGAACACGGCGATCGGGCGTGTGCTCGCCGCGTGGGTCGACGCCGACGTGCGCGCGGCGCTGCTCGCGCAGGACGAATTGCGGCTCGCGGGCGCGAAGCCGCGCGAGGGCGCCACGCACGACTACCTCGCGCGCCTTGCCGCCATCCGCGCGCAGGGTGTGGACACGGCCCTCGACAAGCCGATCCCCGGTATCAGCACCGTGGCCGCGCCCGTGTTCGACCACACGGGCAGCGTGTGTCTCGTGCTCGCGGTGATGGGCCCCACGGGCAGCCTCGACATCGCACGCGAAGGCACGGCGGCGCAACTGCTGATCGCGGCGGCGGAGCGACTTTCGCGGCGCTTCGGCTATATGGAAGGTGCGGCGGCGGCGGTGCTGTAGTCGGTGGACGGATTCGGCCGAAGATGCGGCCGCGATCGAACTGGCGATCGACTCCGCAAAGGTTCAGGAAGGACGAGCGTTCGAGACGATGCCGCACACGACGCCGGCGACGCTCATACCGCGCCGGCGCGGCAGCGGCTGAGGTTCAACGCCCGTCTTCGGGCGGCGGGCTGATTGCGGAAGCGTCGTCCGCGGCCCCATCGCTGCGCGCCTGCGCGTCGCGCATCTTGGCGAGCGCCTTGGGCCCGAGCCCAAGCGAAACGCCTAGCGCCAGCGCATCGAGCACCGCGAGATGCGCGATGCGCACGACGGCCGGTGCATGCGGGTCCGCTGCCGCCGGCACGCGCAGCAACAGCGGAATATCCACCACCCACGCGAGGCGCGAGCCCGCGCTCGTGAGCGCGATGGTGGTTGCGCCGCGCTCCTTCGCGATCTGGATACTCTCGTTCACCTCCACGCTGCGCCCCGACTGCGAGATCGCGAACGCCACGTCGCCCGGTTCGAGCAGCCCCGCGTAAAGGCGCTGCAAGTGCGCATCGGTGAACGCGCTCGCGGCAATGTCGAGCCGCAGCATGCGCAGCGCCGCATCCTGCGCAACAAGCCCCGAACCCGCCCCCACGCCGAAAAAGTACACGCGCCGCGCGCTGCCGAGCGCTGCCACCGCCGCCTCGAACACCGCGGTGTCGAGCGAGGCGCGGGCATGCGTCACGCCCTGCACGACCGACTCGGTCACCTTGTCGAGCAGCGTGCCGACTTCACCGGCCCACTGCGCGCCGCCAGCCTCGCCGCCCGTCATCTCCGTGGCGAGCGCGAAGGGCACGTTGCCCGCCGCGCTCTGCGCGAGGCGCATCTTGAAGTCGCGCAGGCCGTGCGCACCCACCGCGCGGCAAAATCGCGTGACGGAAGGCTCGGATACGTCCGCGCGCAAGGCAAGCTCGGTGATGCTCGCGCGCATCGCGAAGTCGATGTCGGCGAGCACCATCTCCGCGACCTTGCGCTCGGCGGGACGCAGCGACTCCGCGACGTTGCGGATGTGATGGATCAGATTGGAGACCGGCAAGCTGTTTTTCCCGTGGAAGGTACGAGGCGCCCGCTATCCAGAATCGATGTGCGAGCTTCCGCTTCAATCGAGCCGCTTGCCGCTTTCGGTATCGAACAGATGCAGGTGCGCGAGAGGCAAACCGAGCGTCATGCGCTGGCCCGGCGTTATGTCCGGGCGCGCGCGCGTCGTGACGCACCATGTCGTGCCGCCTATTTTCCCGTACAAGTGGGTCTCCGCGCCAGTCGGCTCGATCACCTCGACGTTGAACGGCACGTCGCCGACCGCTTCGATGTGCTCGGGCCGCACGCCCAGCGTCACGCGCGCACCCGCGGCCGCCCGGCCTTCGGGCAGCGCGATGCGCACGCCGTCGTCGAGCACGAGCGCCGTGCCGCGCGCATCGCTCATCACCGTGCCTTCGGCAAAATTCATCGAAGGCGAGCCGAGGAAGCTCGCGACGAACAGGTTCGCCGGCTTGTCGTAGAGATCGAGCGGCCGGCCGATCTGCTCGATGCGTCCCGCGTTCATCACCACGATGCGGTCGGCCATCGTCATCGCCTCGATCTGGTCGTGCGTGACGTACACCACCGTATTGCGAAGGCGCTGGTGGAGCGCCTTGATTTCGGTGCGCATCTGCACGCGCAGCTTGGCGTCGAGGTTCGAGAGCGGTTCGTCGAAGAGAAACAGCGCGGGCTCGCGCACCACGGCGCGGCCCATGGCCACGCGCTGACGCTGGCCCCCCGAGAGCGCGCGCGGCAGGCGTTCGAGATAGCTCGACAGGTTCAGCATTTTCGCGGCGGCCTCGATGCGCGGCTTGAACGCCTCCTCGCGCTCCTTGCGAATGCGCGGGCCGAACGCGATGTTGTCGTACACCGAGAGATGCGGGTAGAGCGCGTAGCTCTGGAACACCATCGAAACATTGCGCTGCTGCGGCGGGAGCGCATTCGCGCGCGTGCCGCCGATGGTGAGGTCGCCGCCGCTGATGTCTTCGAGACCCGCGATCATGCGCATCAACGTGGTCTTGCCGCAGCCCGATGGGCCGACCAGCACGACGAATTCGCCGTCTTCGATCTCGAGATCGACGCCGTGCACGACCTGCGTGTCGCCGTAGCGCTTGTAGATGCCGTTAAGTTGTACCGCTGCCATGCTGTCCTCGTTTGCCGTTGTCGCTGCCGTGCGTGTGTTTTCGTGCCTGCTCGCGTGCCCTGCTCGCGTATTTTTCGGTACTCGTCGGTACTTTTCCGTGCCTCAGAACGGATCGAGCGTGAGTTCGTTCGCCATGAGCCGGTTGCCCGCCATGAGGCCCGCATCCACCGGAAGCGCGACGCCCGTGATCACGCGCGCCTGCGGCGAGGCGAGAAACTGCACGGCGTCGGCGATGTCCTCGGGCTCGGCCACGTCGCCGAGCGGGTACCATTTCTTTAGTTCTTCGAAGATCTGCGGATGCTGCTCGACACGCGTGCGCCACGCAGGCGTCTTCACGGTGCCGGGGCAGACGATGTTCGCGCGAATGCCGTGTGGCCCCAGCTCCATCGCCAGCGCCTTCGTGTAGCTCACGAGGGCCGCCTTGGCCGCGCTGTACGCGGGATGGCCGAGCGAGGTGAGCCCGTTCACGGAACCGATCAGCACGAGCGCGCCGCGCCCACGTTCGATCATCGAGGCGCGCACGGCTTCGACCGTGTAGTACGCGCCGTTCAGGTTCAGGTCCACGTCGCGCCGCCAGCTCGCGGCGTCGGTGCGCGCGAGCGTCGTGCCGAGCGCGCCGCCTGCGTTCACCACCGCCACGTCCACGGGTCCGCGCGCGGCCACGCCGCGTGCCACGGCATCGCTCACGGCGGCCTGATCGCTCACGTCGGCGGCGAGCGGTTCGAGCCGCGCCGCCCCGAATTCGGCGGCGAGCGCCTCGACGCCCGCCGCTTCGCGATCGACTGCGAGCACCGTGTCGCCCGCCGCGAGAAACCGCTTGCACAGCGCGCGGCCTATGCCGCCGCACGCGCCCGTCACCAGCACCACCCGGCTCATGTCGACTCTCCGTGCGGTCCGCCGGCCTCGCCGGCAAACCTGAAAGTTTCCTACATACGATAGACGCGCGTGCCGCCCGATACGGGTTTACACGTACCGCTCCGCACTGCTGCAGTGCATGAATTCCCCCTGTTTTACAGCATGTTAGGCAAAATCCGGCCCGGAAAACAATATCGAGATTCCCAGGTGACAACGCTTTTTTCATCCTGTAGGATTTTTTCAAACAACGCAACCCAGCGGCCGGGGTGACGGCGGCGGCATAAGCAGGAAAAACCACCTAGGAGAGAAAGAATGTCGTTTCAGGCACGTGCAACCACCATGCTCGGCAAGCTAGCCGTCGCGCTCGCGTTCGCGGGGATCACCGTCGCGGCGCACGCCGACACGGTCCGCGTGACTGTCGCCCACTACAGCGACGCCACTGCGCCGTACTTCGAGAAGATGGCCAAGCAGTTCGAGGCCGCCAACCCCGGCATCACGATCAAGATCGAAGACGTGAACTGGGACTCGCTGCAGCAGAAGCTGCAAACGGACATCTCGGGCGGCGCCAACGCCGACCTCGCGATCATCGGCACGCGCTGGCTTCTCGACTTCGTGAAGGACGACATTGCCGAGCCGCTCGATCCCTACATGGACGCGAACTTCAAGGCCCGCTTCATCGGCCCGTTCCTCGCGCCCGGTGAGATCAACGGCAAGATCTACGGCCTGCCGATCGCCGCTTCGGCGCGCGCGCTCTACTACAACAAGGACATGCTGGCTTCGGTTGGCTATCCGAACGGCCCGAAAACGTGGAACGACGTGATCGACGCCTCGAAGAAGCTGAAGGCGAAGGGCATTGCCGGCTTCGGGCTGCAGGGCAAGGAAATTGAAACCGACGTGTACTACTACTACGCGTTGTGGACCCACGGCGGCGACGTGGTGGGCAAGGACGGCAAGGCAGCGTTCAACTCGCCGGCGGGCATCAAGGCGGCCACGCTCTACAAGAGCATGATCGACGAAGGTCTCACGCAGCCGGGCGTGACGGGCTACAGCCGTGAAGACGTGCAGAACCTCTTCAAGCAGGGCCGCGTGGCGATGATGATCTCGGCGCCGTTCCTCGCCAAGCAGTTGAAGAAGGAAGCCCCGAACATCCACTACGGCATCGACCCGATCCCGGTGGCCACGACGCCCGCCACCTACGCGGTGACCGACTCGATCATGATGTTCAAGAACTCCAAGGTGAAGCAGAGCGCCTGGAAGTTCCTCGACTTCCTGTTCACGAAGGAGCCGCGCGTGCAGTTCACGAGCACGGAAGGCTTCCTGCCGACCACGAAGGCTGAAGCGACCGATCCGGTGTTCCAGGACCCCGACACGAAGGCGTTCATCGCGCTGCTGCCGCACGCGAAGTTCGCGCCGACCGTGACGGGCTGGGAAGACACCGCGAAGGCCGTGACCAATGCAATGCAGTCGATCTACCTTGGCAAGGCGAAGCCCGCCGATGCGCTGAACCAGGCAGCCACCGAAGCGAACAAGTCGCTCGGCAAGTAAGCTGGCTGCGACTTGGTTGCGAATCTGGCTGATTAGCCACGCCCTGAAGGCATGACCGGCGCGCGCCCGAACTCACGGACGCGCGCCGGTTCGCCCGGGAACCGATGTTTCGAAGCACTGACGATTCGACATGACCACGGGTCCCCTGAAGCCCTCGCCCGCCGCTCCGCCGGCCGGCGAAGCCCCCGACCGAACACGCGTACGAACCCGCATGAGCCGCCCACCTCGCGCCGTTTCCGCGCCCCGCGCACCCTGGCTCCTGATCGTGCCGAGTCTCGTGCTCGCGCTCTTCATCATCAGCTATCCGATCTTCAACATCGTGTACCAGTCGCTGCACGATGTATCGCGCTTCGGGCAGATCCGCGACTTCAGCGGTCTGCAGAACTTCTATAACGTGTTCGGCGACCCGGTGTTCATGAGCGCGTTAAGGAACACGCTGATCTGGACATTCTTCGTCGTGGTGGGCACGGTGCTCATTTCCGTGCCGGTCGCGCTCGTGCTCAATCAGGACTTCTACGGCCGCGGCATTGCGCGCACGATCGTCATGCTGCCGTGGTCCGTCTCGCTCACCATGACCGCCGTGGTGTGGCGCTGGGCGTTCAACGACGACTACGGCATGGTCAACGTCACGCTGCAGAAGCTCGGCCTGATCGCCGGGCCGATTCACTGGCTCGCCACGCCCGAGTACGCGTTTCCGGTAGAGATTGCCGTGGGCATTCTGGTGTCGATTCCATTCACCACCACGATCTTCCTGGGCGGCCTTTCTTCGGTGCCCGGCGACATCTACGAAGCCGCGCGCATCGACGGCGCAAGCGCGTGGCAGCAGTTCCGCCAGCTCACGCTGCCGCTGCTCAAGCCGTTCATCAACATGGCGATCCTGCTCAATGTGATCTACGTGTTCAACTCGTTCCCGATCATCTGGGTGATGACGCAAGGCGGCCCGGACGACAGCACGCACATCCTCGTCACCTATCTCTACGAACTCGGCTTCCGGCTGGGACGGCCAGGCGAAGCGGCCGCCGTCTCGCTCATCATGCTGGTGATCCTGTTCGCGTTTTCCGTCGCCTATCTGCGCGTGCAGGCGAAACGCGGCGGCGCAGAAGGAGACCTCGCATGAACCGCAAGCTCAAACGCTCGCTCTGGTGCTGGCTCGCGCTTTCGCCGCTGGTTATCGCCGTGCTGTTCCCGTTCGCGGTGATGTTCTTCACCTCGTTCAAACCGGCCAACGAAGTGTTTGTCTATCCGGCGCGCTGGTTGCCGCAGCATTGGCGCTGGGAAAATTACGTCGATATGTGGCAGGCCGCGAACTTCGGCGTGGCGCTGCGCAACAGCATCGTCATTTCGTTCCTGTCGACGGCACTGGCGCTTGCCGTGAGCTTGCCCGCCGCGTATGCACTCGCGCGCTTTCCGTTTCGCGGACGCGGCGTGTACCGCCAGTTCCTGCTGGTCACGCAGATGCTCTCGCCGATTCTGCTGGTGGTCGGCCTGTTCCGGCTCGCCGCGATGATTCCCTACGGCGACGGCAATCTCGTGGATTCGAAGATCGGCGTGATCGTCTCGTAC
>NZ_DATJWR010000472.1:0-26796 GCF_035501035.1 Paraburkholderia sp. | reverse complement strand
ACCGCTTCGGAACCATCAACCTGAACCAGCAGGAATGAGCGGATCATGTGTTACCCATGTCTCCGCACACCTGTTACCCATGTCTCCGGTCCATACACCGCTGCAAAGAAAAGTAGGTGCCGCCCCGCACAGGGGCAACGCATGCATACCGACACGAAAACAAGAAAAAGCCAAACCCAAACCCACAAGACCCGCGACAAAAAAACCCGCCTAAAACCTCAACCACGCTCCTGCCGCTTCGCCCCTTCCTCCTGCGCTTCGAGCGCCCTCACCATCTCCTCAGCGGCGCGCTGCAACTCAGGCACGAAGCGCCGCACCGCCTCGGCCGGAGTAATGGCCTGCTCCAGATAGATCACGTTCAGGCTCGCGAGCACGCGTCCGTGCGCCTCGATCGCCGTGGCGAGCGCGCCAATCTTGCGCTGGTCGGCCCAGTCGCCGTGGTTCGAGCCGAAGCCGTCCGCGCGCGTCTGCCGCACGAGGTTGCGGATAAACGCCTTGTCCGCCGCGAGCTGTTGCTGCTGCTCGCCGCCCGCGCCCGAGCGCAGCAGCTCCAGAATGTCCTCGCGTTCCGCCTCGGGACACATCGCAAAGTACACGCGGCCCGCGGCCGTGAGCAGCATGGGAAGCCGCCGGCCCACCATCGCGCGGTGAAACGAGAGCGGGCTGAAGCGGTGCGTGGTCTCGCGTATCACCATGGCGTCGCCGTCGGGCGTCGTGAGGTCCGACGGCCAGACAGTGCGCTGCAGCATCTGCGCCATGATCGGCGGCGCAATCGTCGCAATCAGCTCGTCGTCGGTGAAGCCCTCGCTCAGCGCGCGCACGTTCATCGTGAGGCGGAAGCTGTCGTCCGATGCGCTGCGGCGCACGAACCTCTCCTCCACCAGGGTTTCCAGCAGGCGCCTCACCGTCGTGCGATGCAGCCCTGTCGCCTCGCTCAACTGCTGGCTCGTCGCACGCCCATTCTCCATGGCGTTGAGCGCCTGCAGTACCTGGAGACCGCGCGCCAGCCCCCGTACGTTCGCATACTTCGTCATCGGAAATGCCTTAAAAATCAACATTGTGCATTCTATGCACATTTCACTAAAAATGTTGAGCGCGCATCGGGCGGACCCTAGACTCGCTTTCATTCACCGGCGTGCGGCAAAACGTCTGAGCCGTTGATCCGTTCCAGGCAAGACCTGTCAGCATCCGCAGCGGCCACATAAGTCGCGCGAGAAGGAGACACATGAACACCCCCCTCGTCCAGCAGGCGGATACCGTCCGCCCTCGTCAGATCGCCACCGACGTCGCCATCATCGGCGCAGGTCCGGTCGGCCTCATGATCGCCAACATTCTCGGCCTGCAAGGCGTGCGTGTCACGGTCGTCGAAAAACTCGAGCAGATCATCGACTACCCGCGCGCCATTGGTTTGGACGACGAAGCATTGCGCGTGTTCCAGTCGATCGGTCTCGCCGACGCACTCCTGCCGCACACCACGCCCGATCACTGGATGCGCTTCGTCACGAAGGACGGCCACTGCTTCGCGTCGATCGAGCCGCGCACCGATGAATTCGGCTGGCCGCGCCGCAACGCTTTCATTCAGCCGCTCGCCGACCGCGTGCTCTACGAAGGGCTCGAGCGCTTCGAGCAGGTGGAAGTGCTGCTCGGCCACAGCGTCAACGCTTTCGAGCAGGATGCGCAGGGCGTGTCGATCGAAGTGAGCGATGCGAACGGCGAGCGCCGCACGATTCGCGCAGCGTATGTGGTGGGCGCCGACGGTGGCAACAGCCTCGTGCGCCGCGCGCTGAACGTGCCCTTCGAAGGCCGCACGAAGCCGAATCAATGGATCGTGGTGGACGTGCGCAACGACCCGATCGGCTCGCCGCACATCTACATGCATTGCGATCACACGCGCCCGTACGTTTCGGCTGCGCTGCCGCACGGCATTCGCCGCTTCGAGTTCATGGTGATGCCCGGCGAAACCGAGGAAGAACTCTCGAAGCCCGAGAATATGGCCGCGCTGATCCGCAAGGTGGTGGCCGATCCCGACAAGGTCGACTACATACGCAAGCGCGTCTACACGCACAACGCGCGCCTTGCCGAGACGTTCCGCGTGGACCGCATTCTGCTGGCCGGCGACGCGGCGCACATCATGCCCGTGTGGCAGGGCCAGGGCTACAACAGCGGCATTCGCGACGCGAACAACCTGGGCTGGAAGCTCGCGATGGTGGCGAAGGGCCAGGCCGACGCCCGCCTGCTCGACACCTATACCGTCGAGCGCCGCGCGCACGCACGCTCGATGATTCACCTCTCGGAAGTCGCGGGCGATATTTTCGCGCCCACCACGCGCTTTGGCGCGCGCTTTCGCGACGCCTTCGTGCGTTCGATGAACGTGTTTCCTTCGGTCAAGCGTTACTTCGTCGAAATGCGTTTCAAGCCGATGCCGCGCTATGAAGCGGGCGTGGTGCTGCTGCCGCCGCCGCAGAAGACGGGTGGCTGGCTCGCCCGCATGCTGGAGCGCTCGGGCAACTCCGCGCCGGGCCGCTTGCTCGGATTGATGAGCCAGAAGCGCGACTCGCTGATCGGTCGCCTCGCTTATGGCCGCGATCCGCTCGCCGCCTCGCCCGTGGGCCGCATGTTCATCCAGCCGCGCGTGCGCCTTGCCGATGGCCGCGTGGTGCGCCTCGACGACGCGATCGGCAATGGCTTCGCTGTGCTCGCCTGGGGCGCGGACCCGACCTTCGGCCTCACGCCGCAGGCGCGCGCGTTGTGGGAGCGCCTCGGCGCGCGCTTCGTGTTCGCGAAGCCGGACGTGCAGCTCGAATACGCCGAAGACGTGCCCGAAGGCGTGCTCGCGCTCGGCGACGTGCAGGGCCGCCTGAAAGACTGGTTTAGCCGGCTGCCCGAATCGGTCGTGCTGCTACGTCCGGACCGCTTCGTTGCGGGTGTCTGCTCGCCGCAGCAGGTTTCCGACTCGATCGTCGAACTCGCGGTCAAGCTCGGCATCACCGATATCGCCGATCTCGCGCAGCGCGAGGAGAGCGCCGCGGCCCCGCAAAACCGTCCCGCGCGCGGCATGGCCGTCGCGCGCGCAGCAGGAGCATGAGCATGCCGATTCACCTCGAATGTCTGTCGCACACGCCGTTGCACGGCTATTTCGACCCCGCGCCCGAAGTGGTCGCTGAAGTCGAGCGCATGGGCCGTGCCGCGCGCGAGCGTGTGGAAGCTTTCAATCCCGACCTGATCGTTGCGTTCGCACCCGATCACTTCAACGGCTTCTTCTATGACGTGATGCCGCCGTTCTGCATCGGCGCGCGGGCGGAAGCGATCGGCGACTTCAAGAGCATGGCCGGCACGCTGCCGGTGCCGGAAGCGCTCGCGCATACGCTCGCCGAGAACGTGCTCGCCGCCGATATCGACGTGGCGCTGTCGTACCGCATGCAGGTCGACCACGGTTGCGCGCAGGCGCTTGAAGTGCTTACGGGCGGTCTCGACTGCTACCCGGTGATTCCGGTGTTCATCAATTCGGTTGCGCCGCCCATGGCGACGCTGCGACGCGCGCGTCTGCTCGGCGACGCGATCGGCCGCTTTTTTTCGCGCAGCAACAAGCGCGTGCTCGTGGTGGGGTCGGGCGGTATTTCGCACGAGCCGCCGGTGCCGGAACTGCTCGGCGCGACCGCGGAAGTGGCGGAACGCCTGATCGCAGGCCGCAACCCGACTCCCGACTCGCGCGCCGCGCGCCAGGCGCGCACCGTGGCTGCCGCGAAGTCTTTCACGGTCGGCGACAGCCCTCTGCACCCGCTCAACGCCGAGTGGGACCGCGCGTTTCTCGCGCGCCTCGCCTCGGGTGAACTGACCGCCGTGGACGGCATGACCAACGCGGCAATCACGCGCGACGGCGGCAAGTCGGCCCACGAGATCCGCACGTGGGTTGCCGCGTTCGGCGCGCTGGCCGCGTATGGGCCGTACCGCGCGTCGCTCGACTACTACCGCGAGATTCCCGAGTGGATCGCGGGCTTCGCCACCATGCACGCCACGCCCGACGAGTCGCAATTGGCGCTCGCCGACGCGGCCTGATCGACAGGACTCCGGAGAATTCGCATGTCAGATTCCAAACTCGTCGCGGCCGTGGCCGCGCGCCTGCGCGAAGCCGAAGCGTCGCGCAATGTGATCGAGCCGGTGCGCGGCGAGATCGCAATGGACGATATCGCCACCGCGTATGGGGTGCAGCAAGCCAACGTCGATCTGCGCGTGGCGAACGGCGAGCGCATCGTGGGCCGCAAGATCGGCCTCACGTCGCTCGCAGTGCAAAAGCAGCTGGGCGTCGATCAGCCCGACTTCGGCGCGCTGTTCGCTTCGATGGCCTACGGCGATGCGGAAGCCATCCCGCTTTCGCAACTGATCCAGCCGAAGGTCGAAGCGGAAATCGCGCTCGTGCTGGAGCGCGACCTCACGTTCGAAAAGCACACGTTCGTCGACATTCTGCGCGCCAGTGCCTATGCACTCGCGGCCATCGAAGTGGTGGACAGCCGCATCCAGAACTGGGACATCCGCTTCGTCGACACCGTGGCCGACAACGCGTCGAGCGCACGCTTCGTGGTGGGTAGCCGTCCCGTGCTGCTCTCGCAGATCGACCTCACGGCCTGCGCCATGGAGCTTTTGCGCGACGGCGAGGTGCTCTCGCGCGGCAACGGTTCGGCCTGCCTCGGCAATCCGCTGAACGCGGCCGTGTGGCTCGCCGACCGCATGGTCCAGCTGGGCACGCCGCTGCGTGCGGGCGACGTGGTGCTCACGGGAGCGCTCGGGCCCATGGTCGCCGTGAAGGAACCCGGCACGTATACCGCGCAGATCGAAGGCCTCGGCAGCGTTCGCGCGATTTTCTCCGCCTGACAAAGGAATTCATATGGCTTCCGAAAAACTCAAGGCCGCGATCATCGGCTCCGGCAATATCGGCACGGATCTGATGATCAAGATCATGCGCAACAGCCAGCATCTTGAGATGGCGGCGATGGTCGGCATCGACCCGAACTCCGACGGCCTCGCGCGCGCCGCGCGCCTCGGCGTGGCCACCACGCACGAAGGCGTGGAAGGTCTCACGCGTCTGCCGGTGTTCAACGACATCGACTTCGTGTTCGACGCCACTTCGGCCGGCGCGCACGTGAAGAACGACGCGCTGCTGCGCAAGCTCAAGCCCTCGATCCGCGTGATCGACCTCACGCCCGCGGCTATCGGCCCGTACTGCGTGCCGGTCGTGAACATCGACGCGCACATCGAAGCGCCCAACGTCAACATGGTCACCTGCGGTGGCCAGGCCACGATTCCTGTCGTGGCCGCCGTGTCGCGCGTGGCGAAGGTGCACTACGCGGAAATCGTCGCTTCGATCAGCAGCAAGTCGGCGGGCCCCGGCACGCGCGCGAACATTGACGAGTTTACCGAAACGACTTCGAAGGCCATCGAAGTGGTGGGCGGCGCCGCGAAGGGCAAGGCGATCATCGTGTTGAATCCGGCCGAGCCGCCGGTGATGATGCGCGACACGGTCTACACGCTCTCCGAACTGGCGGACCGCGAGAAGATCGAGCAGTCGATCGAAGAGACCGTCGCGAAGGTGCATGCCTACGTGCCGGGCTATCGCCTGAAGCAGAAGGTGCAGTTCGACGAGATTCCCGCGAGCGCGCCGCTCAACATTCCGGGCCTCGGCAAGTTCAGCGGCCTGAAGACCTCGGTGTTCCTCGAAGTGGAAGGCGCCGCGCACTATCTGCCCGCGTACGCAGGCAATCTCGACATCATGACTTCCGCCGCGCTCGCCACCGCCGAACGCATGGCGCAGACGCTGCTCAGCGTACAAGGAGCGTAAAGCGATGAGCAAGAAACTCTATATCTCCGACGTGACGCTGCGCGACGGCAGCCACGCGATCCGCCACCAGTACTCGATCCAGAACGTGCAGGACATCGCCCGCGCGCTGGACCGCGCGAAGGTTGACAGCATCGAAGTCGCCCACGGCGACGGCCTGCAGGGATCGAGCTTCAACTACGGCTTCGGCGCACACAGCGACCTCGAATGGATCGAGGCCGTGGCCGACGTGGTCACGCACGCACAGATCGCGACGCTGCTGCTCCCCGGCATCGGCACGATTCACGACCTGAAGGCCGCGTATAACGCTGGCGCGCGCGTGGTGCGTGTGGCCACACACTGCACGGAAGCCGACATCTCGAAGCAGCACATCGAATACGCGCGCGAACTGGGCATGGACACGGTGGGCTTCCTGATGATGAGCCACATGACCACGCCGGAAAATCTCGCGGTCGAAGCGAAGAAGATGGAAAGCTACGGCGCGACCTGTATCTACGTGGTCGACTCGGGTGGCGCGCTCACGATGAACGACGTGCGCGACCGGTTCCGCGCGGTGAAGGCCGTGCTCAAGCCCGAAACGCAAACGGGCATGCACGCGCACCACAACCTGTCGCTTGGTGTGGCGAACTCGATCGTGGCCGTGGAAGAAGGTTGCGACCGCATCGATGCCTCGCTCGCGGGCATGGGTGCGGGCGCGGGCAACGCCCCGCTCGAAGTATTCATCGGCGCGGCTGAGCGCATGGGCTGGAACCACGGCACCGACCTCTACACGCTGATGGACGCCGCCGACGACATCGTGCGCCCGCTGCAGGATCGCCCGGTGCGCGTGGACCGCGAGACGCTCGCGCTCGGTTACGCGGGCGTGTATTCGAGCTTCCTGCGCCACTCGGAAGTGGCGGCGAAGAAGTACGGCCTGAAGACGGTGGACATTCTCGTCGAACTGGGCAAGCGCCGGATGGTGGGTGGCCAGGAAGACATGATCGTCGACGTGGCGCTCGACCTGAAAAAGCGCCAGGAAGCATTGCAGTCCTGATCAAGCACGCCGCGCATCGCCTTCGGGCGGTGCGCGGCGTTGCGGCTTATAGAGCCGCCGGAAAGAGCGGCTTACATCAATATCTGGAGACTTTCATGACGTCGCGAAACAGTAGTGCTGGAGGAAGCGAGACGAGCAGCAAGGCAACGATCGCTCTGTGTCTGGCGATTGCTCTGCTCGAAGGATTGGACCTGCAATCGGCGGGTGTGGCCGGGCCGCGCATGGCGAAGGAGTTTCATCTCGCTGTCGCGCAGATGGGTTGGGCGTTCAGCGCGGGCGCGATCGGCCTGCTGCCGGGCGCGGCGCTGGGCGGTCGTCTCGCCGACCGCTTTGGACGCAAGCGTGTGCTCATGTGGTCGGTGACGCTGTTCGGGCTCTTT
Organism: Paraburkholderia sp.; assembly: GCF_035501035.1. Taxonomy (GTDB): domain Bacteria; phylum Pseudomonadota; class Gammaproteobacteria; order Burkholderiales; family Burkholderiaceae; genus Paraburkholderia. Next base: position 19,553 of record NZ_DATJWR010000472.1, on the reverse strand, counting down.
TCGCTCGCCACGACGATGGTTTGGAACTTCGAGAGCCTGCTCGTCGCGCGTCTGCTCACGGGCCTTGGCCTGGGCGCTGCCATGCCGAACCTGATCGCGCTGTGCTCGGAGGCCGCGGGCCCGCAGCAGCGCAGCACGGCCGTGGGCGCGATGTACTGCGGCATGCCGTTCGGCGCGGCGATCGCGGCCGTGATCGGCATGCTCGGCACCAGCGAGGCGAGCTGGCGCGACGTGTTCTACGTTGGCGGCCTTGGTCCGATCGTGATGGTGCCACTGCTCGGGCTGTTCCTGCGCGAGTCTCAGCAGTTCGTGGCGGCGAAGGCATCGACTGCGGCGAAGGAAGGCGTGCCGGGCGTGGCGGAAGCGCTCTGGCGCTACGGCCGCGCGCGCACCACGATCGCGTTGTGGATCAGCTACCTCGGCACGCTGATCGTGCTGTACTTCCTGATGAACTGGCTGCCCTCGATGGTGCTTGCGCGCGGCCTCACGCGCGTGCAGTCCAACCTCGTGCTGATGATGTTCAACATCGGCGGCGGCGTCGGCGCGGTGGCGATCGCGACGATCATGGATCGCTTCGGCCGTCGCGGCACGGTGATCGGCATGTACGTGGGTATCGTCGCGGCACTCGCCGTGCTCGCGAACGCGGGCGGCGCAAGCTCCACTGCTGTGGGCGGCCTGCTGTGCGGCTTCTTCATCGTGGGTGGCCAGTCGGTGCTCTACGCGCTCGCGGGCCACGCCTATCCCACTGAAGTGCGCGGCACGGGCGTGGGCGCAGCGGTGGCGGTGGGGCGCCTCGGCTCGATTCTCGGGCCGCTCGTGGCGGGACAGCTCTTCGCGCTCGGTCAGAGTCCATCGATGCTGGTGGGCGCCAGCATTCCGCTCGCTGTGATCGCAGCACTCGCCGCACTCACCGTGGTGGGCGCATTCACGCAGCGCGGCGCGCTCGGTGCGCAGGGCGTCTGATATTGAAGGGGAGAAGGCGTATGCCTTCTCCGGCATGGGTTAATACGTTTTAGAGGATGGTCATCATGACGGGTACCGCACAAGCAATCACGGAAGCCTCGACGAGCAAGTTCGCGCGCGTGAAGGACGGCGAGGTCGAGTTCCAGATTCACTACAACGACGCGGGCGAGGGCGCCGAAACCGTCGTGATGTTGCACGGCTCAGGTCCGGGTGCGAGCGGCTGGGCGAACTTCAACCGCAACGTCGAGCCGCTCGTTGCGGCCGGCTACCGCGTGATCCTGATGGACTGCCCGGGCTGGAGCAAGAGCGACCCGGTCGTTTGCACGAGTTCGCGCTCGGAGTTGAACGGCCGCGTGCTCAAGGGCCTGCTCGACGTGCTCGGCATCGATCGCGTGCATATTCTCGGCAACTCGATGGGCGGCCACAGCGCCGTGGCCTTCGCGCTCGCCAACCCGCAGCGCGTGGGCAAGCTCGTGTTGATGGGCGGCGGCACCGGCGGCCCGAGCAATTTTGCACCGATGCCCACTGAAGGCATCAAGCTGCTGCAAGGCCTCTATCGCGAGCCGACCATCGAGAACCTCAAGCGCATGATGAACGTGTTCGTCTACGATGCGAGCGCGATCACTGAAGACCTGATGCAGGCGCGCCTCGACAACATGCTCACGCGCCGCGACCACCTCGAGAATTTCGTGAAGAGCCTCGCGACGAACCCGAAACAGTTCACCGACTATGGCCCGCGCCTTGGCGAAATCGCCGCGCCCACGCTCGTGATCTGGGGCCGCGACGACCGCTTCGTGCCGATGGATATCGGCCTGCGCCTCATTGCCGGCATGCAGAACGCGCAACTGCACGTGTTCAACCGCTGCGGCCACTGGGCGCAATGGGAGCACGCCGAGGCGTTCAATCGCATGGTGATCGATTTCCTGCAGCACTGAAGCACCGGCGGCGAGGGAGCGGCTTCGCGCCGCTTCGTATCGCTTCGTTTCGTGTACGAAGATGCGGCGTGCCTCGCGGTGCGCCGCATTTTTTTTGGCGAATGTGTCCACGAGCGCTCAAAAAAATAAGGTATTCGAAGTAATCGGCAAATGAAGTTCGCAAACCGGATTTCATGTGACGAATACGCCGACTCCCACGCCATCCGCCGCCCGGCCGTAGATAAACCAGAATTAACGTAGGGCGAATCTATTAGCTATTGACAAATTAATCCGAGCCCACCTATGATCGGTTCACTGCCTGGAGACGCGCGTGCCGCAAGCGTCCCGGCGAGCCGCGCGAGGCGCGCAAGACGCCGCGTATCAACGGTCTGCCTGGGCAGGCCGGAGTCATGTTTGGAGACAGGCAGATGCCCCAATCGATCGCCCCGGACCGCGGGTCCGAAGCTGCGCGCGCGCACCCCGCGCCCACTCACACGCTCACCCCCTCGAACGCGCAGGACGACGCGCTCTATCGCAAGGTCTCGGTGCGCGTGATTCCGTTCCTGTTCATTTGCTACGTCGTGTCGTTTCTCGACCGCATCAACATCGGTTTCGCGCAGTTGCAGATGAAGCACGATCTCGGCTTCAGCGACGCGATGTACGGCCTCGGCGCCGCCGTCTTCTACGTGGGCTACGTGCTGTGCGAAGTGCCGAGCAACATGCTGCTCGCCCGTTTCGGCGCGCGCCGCACGTTCATGCGCATCATGCTTTTGTGGGGCGTTGCCTCCACGTGCATGATGTTCGTGTCGAGCCCCACGCAGTTCTATGTGCTGCGCTTCCTGCTGGGCGTGTTCGAGGCGGGCTTCTTTCCGGGTATCGTGCTCTATCTCACGTACTGGTTTCCGGCGCGCCGCCGCGCCGCGGTGTTCTCGATCTTCTTCGCGGGCGTTGCGGTGGCGGGCGTGCTGGGCGGTCTCATCTCGGGCTGGATCATGCGCGACATGGTCGGCGTGCTGGGACTCGCAGGCTGGCGCTGGATGTTCGCGATCGAAGGGGTGCCGGCCGTGCTGCTCGGAGTGATGGCGGCGTTCTGCCTCGTAGACAGCCCCGAGAAAGCCACGTGGCTCAGCGGTGCCGAAAAGGCTCACCTCGTCGCGCAACGCGACGGCGAAGGCGAACACTCGCACGCGCATTCCACGCGCTCGTTCGGCGCGGCACTGCGCAACCCGCGCGTCTATCTGTTCTCGTTCATCTACTTTTCGCTGACCTGCGCTTCGCTCACGCTGAACTTCTGGATGCCGCTCATGATTCGCGACTTCGGCGTGCACGACGTGCTGTGGATCAGCCTCTACACGGTGATCCCGAACGCGGTGGGCGCGGTGGGCCTCATGTGGATCGCGCGCCGCTCGGACCGGCGCAGCGAACGGCGCTGGCACTTCGCGGCATGCACGATCGGCGGCGGTATCGCATTGGCGCTGCTTACGCTGCACCTGGCGAGCTTCGCCGCGATGATGGCGATACTGTCGATTGCGGCAGTGCTGATCTTTGCCGCGTTGCCGATCTTCTGGGCGGTGCCTTCGGCGTATCTCTCTGGCAAGGCCGCCGCCGCGGGGATCGCGCTCATCAGCAGTATCGGCATTACGAGCGGCATTGTGAGCCCGTGGGCGATCGGGCTCATCAAGACGCATACAGGCAGCATGGACAATGCGCTGTATGTGCTCGCGGCGTTGCTGGTGGTGAGCGGCGCGGCGCTGGTTGCCGGGGTGCCGGCGGCCAAGGCCGCGCGGTAAGACGCGATGCCCCGCATTCGCGCATGCGATGCGGGGGGCTCAAGCCGCATTCGAAGTGGCATTGGAAGCGGCATTCGAAGCGGCTTCAAAGCAGCATTCGCCGCACGTCTCACGCAGGCTTGAGCAGCGTGCGCCACTCAGGCAGCCTGCCCTCCGCATCCAATGCCTCGACAAGCGGCGCGGCGCGTTCCGCCAGCGCTTGCTGCACATCGGCGACGGCGTTGGCGAGTTCGCTCGACATGCCCAGACCCTCGAGCATCGCCGCCGCTTCGCGCATTTCTTCGGAGCGCCGCTGGCCGTGCTCGACCACGCGGCCAATCAGATACGACTCATAGCCGGTGTCCCAGCCCACGCCGGGGAAACTCGCGGCAAGCGAAGCGAGCACGCGATCGTCCACGCCGAAAGCGCGTGCGGCGAGCATTGATTGCACGCACATCGCCTCCATGCCCTTGATCATGATGCTGCGGCACAGCTTGATGGCGGATGCGAGCCCTACCTCCGATGCTACGGCCTGCGCCCGCATGCCGAGCCCGTTGAGCAATCCGGCCGTGTGCTCTGCAATGCGGCCGCCCAGCAATATCGGCACGCGTATGCCTTGCGGCGGCACCGGGGCCATCACAGCGGCTTCCACGTAGTCGGCCCCGCTGCGCTCTACGGCCTGGCTGTTGCGCTGCTTGACGGCGGGCGACACGGAGTTGAGGTCGATAAAGGTCTGGCCGGCAACCAGATACGCGGCGCACGCGCTCGCCGCCGCATCGGCCTGGCTCGCCGTGACGGCGGAAAACACGAACTGCGCGCCTTCCAGCGCGCAGGCGAGATCCTCGGCCACCTGCGCGCCGCTCTTGCTCGCGCGCTCGAGAATGGTGGCGCGCGTGGCGTCGTCCAGAAGCTTGATGTCGAAGGTCGAAACGTGCAGGCCGGCTTCGGTAAACGCGCGCGCAAAAATGGGTCCGACTTCGCCGAAACCGACGATCGCAATGCGTGTGACCGGTCGCTGGGTTTGCTGATCCATGATGGAACCCTGTCGATGACGTTGATGAAGAAGCGAACGCCGCAATTTCAAAATCGGGTTTCGTTTGGCTGAACCGTTGGAGGCTCGACGTGGGCCGCAGGACGCGGGTTCCCCGTGCGGCACGCATTGCGCATTGGCAAGCGGTGCCGGGTTTCGGCGCCACAGTGAGATCAATGCGGCACGGCAAGCTCCTCCAGCAGCCAATCGCGAAACGCGACCAGCACCGGGTGGCGCTGCGCACGCTCAGGATAGACCAGATAGTACGAGCGCGAACTCGACACTGCTTCGTAGGGGCTGAGAAGACGGTTCTCCTTCAGCTCGTCTTCCACGAGCATGCGCGGCACCAGACCCACGCCGATTCCGGCCACCACCGCCTGGATCAGATGCGACGTCAGCTCGAAACTCGGGCCGGGCCGCAGCGCATCGTGAGGCAAACCGAAATGTGCGCACCATTCGCGCCAGGCGTCGGGAAAGCTGCGCACGCGCAGCAGCGTGAGGCCTTCGAGGGCCTTGATCGTTGGCGCGGAGGCTCGTCTCGATGCGCTGGACGCAACGGCCGCGCGCCGCGATTTTCGCGCGGGGGGCAATGTAGCGGCATTGCCGACCAGCACCAGTTCCTCCGCATACAGCCGGTGCGCGGTCACGCCCGGCCAGCGGCCGTCGCCCACCACGATGGCGGCGTCGAGATCCTGGGTCGAAAAGTCGGCGGCCTCGATGCGCGAATCCAGGTCGATCTGCAGGTCGGGATGCGCCTGGTAGAAACGGTGCAAGCGCGGAAGCAGCCACTTGGCGCCGAACGTGGGCAAGGTCGCGACACGCAGCTGTGTTTTCGTGGCGTTGGACGTGAGGGCCTGCAGCGTTGCGCTGCGAATCAGCGTGAGTGCGTGGGAGATATCCGCCATATAGGCGCGACCGACGTCCGTCGGCACGATGCGTTTGCCTTCGCGCGTGAAGAGTGCCAGGTCGAGCATCGCTTCGAGCGCCTGAACCTGGCGGCTCACGGCGCTCTGCGTGAGCGAGAGTTCCTGCGCAGCACGTGTGAAGCTTTCGTGGCGCGCGGACGCTTCGAACGCGAGCAGCAGCGACATTGAAGGCGTGAGCTTGCGAAAATTCATTCATAAACCTCATGATCAACCCAACGAACTTACGTTTGTCGGTGGCCGGCCTCGGCGCCAGAATGCATCATTGGATAGGAAAATGAAGCAAAAGACGAGAGATTCGAGAGCACCATGACCATTGCCAGGCTTGCCGTCGCCGATTCCGGCGAACCATCGATCCGTCAATTTTTGCATGAATTGCAGGCGTCGGGTTTCGAGGGGGAGGTGGACACGAGCCACGCCACGCGCACGGTGCTGGCCACGGACAATTCGATCTACCAGCGCTATCCGCGCGCCGTCGTATTTCCGCGCCACGCGAAGGACGTGCAGCGCGTCGCGAGCCTGCTTGGCCGCGAGCCGTTTCGCGGCGTGGTCGTGACCGCGCGCGGCGGCGGGACGGGTACGAACGGACAGTCGCTGACCGAAGGTATCGTGGTCGATATGTCGAGGCATATGAACCGTATCCTTGAAATCGATCCGGTCGCGCGCACGGCCACGGTGGAGGCGGGCGTCGTCAAAGACCAGCTCAATGCGGAGCTGAAACGACATGGGCTCTTTTTCGCGCCGGAGCTTTCCACGTCGAATCGCGCGACCATCGGCGGCATGATCAGCACGGACGCGAGCGGGCAGGGCAGTTGCACCTACGGCAAAACGCGCGACCATGTGCTTGCGCTCGAAACGATACTGGCTGGCGGAGAGCGCCTTTCGAGCGAGCCAGTTGAAAACGCCGCGCTAGCGGCGCTCTGTGCGCGAAACGACAAGGTTGGCACTATATTTCGTACTACACACGATATAAGTGAGCGCGAAGCCGACTCGATACGCGAACGTTTTCCCGACCTGAATCGCTGTTTGACGGGCTACGATCTCGCCCATTTGCGTGACCGCGAGGGGCGGTTCGACATCAACAGCGTACTGTGCGGCTCGGAAGGTACGCTCGGCTTCATCGTGGAGGCGACGCTGAACGTCCTGCCGATTCCGAAGCATGCGGCATTGGTCAATATTCGCTACGAGGGCTTCATGGAAGCGCTACGCGATGCGCGTGCGCTGATGTCCCATCGTCCGCTTTCGATCGAGACTGTCGACTCCACGGTGCTGCGTCTTGCGCGCGAGGACATCGTCTGGCAAAGCGTGGCCGAGTTTTTCCCGCACGACGACGGCATCGAAGGCGGCGCAAGCGGCATCAACATGGTCGAGTTCAGCGGCGACGACGCAGACGAGCTGCGTTCGCGCGTGGCGGCGTTCGTCGAGCACTTGCGTACGGACACGAGCGTGAAGCGTCTCGGACACACGATCGCCGAAGGCGAAGCGTCGATCAACCGCGTCTACGCGATGCGAAAGCGGGCTGTCGGCTTGCTCGGCAACGCACGCGGAGCGAGCCGCCCGCAGCCGTTTGTGGAAGACACGGCCGTGCCGCCGGAGCACCTCGCCGACTACATTGCGGAGTTTCGCGCGCTGCTCGACGGGTTCGGCCTGCGCTACGGCATGTTCGGCCACGTGGATGCGGGCGTGCTGCACGTGCGCCCCGCGCTGGACATGCGCAATCCCGATGAGGCCGCGCTCGTGCGCCCCATTTCGGACGCCGTAGCGGCCTTGACGATCAAGTACGGCGGACTGCTGTGGGGCGAGCACGGCAAGGGCGTGCGCTCAGAATACGTGCCGGCGTATTTCGGCCCCTTGTATCCGGCGCTGCAACGGCTCAAGGCGGCGTTCGATCCGCACAACCAGCTCAATCCCGGCAAGATCGCCACGCCAGCGGGCGCGAGCGCGAAGCTGCTGAAGATCGACGCGACGCCGCTGCGCGGTGAACTCGACCGCCGCATCGACGAGCGCGTCTGGCAGGCCAACGCCGATGCTGTCCACTGCAACGGCAACGGCGCCTGCTACAACTTCGATCCGGACGATGCGATGTGTCCGTCGTGGAAGGCGACGCGGGAGCGCATCCATTCGCCGAAGGGACGCGCTTCGCTGATGCGCGAATGGTTGCGCATGCAACTGGATGCCGGGACGAATCTCGCCGCGCCGCCGGTCGTGGCCGCGTTGCCGGTGCGCATCGTCAACAGCGTGCGCAGGCAGCAAGGCGAGCCGGACTTCTCGCACGAGGTTTACGAGGCCATGGCAGGTTGCCTTTCGTGCAAGTCCTGCGCGGGACAGTGCCCTGTCAAGGTGAGCGTGCCCGAGTTTCGCGCGCGCTTTCTGGAGCTTTATCACACACGGTATTTGCGGCCGTTGCGGGACTATCTGATCGGTGCGCTCGAATTCACGGTGCCGCGCGTGGCAGCGGTGCCCGGCGCGCGCAGCCTGTATAACGCGCTGATGAGCACGCGTGCCGCGAAGTCGCTGCTCGAGCGCTGCCTTGGCATGGTCGATAGCCCGTTGTTGAGCAACGAGTCGTGGCGCGGCGCCATGCGTAAGTCTGGCGCGGAACTGGCGACGCCCGAACGACTCGCATCGCTCAGCGAAGCCGAGCGGCGGCAAAGCGTGATCCTGGTTCAGGACGCCTTCACTCGCTACTTCGAGACGCCAGTTGCAGCCGCTTTTCTGGAGCTTGCCGCGCGCCTGGGGTTCAAGGTGTTCGTCGCGCCTTTTCTGCCGAACGGCAAGCCGCTACATGTGCAGGGCTTTCTGCCACAGTTTCGCCGCGCCGCACGCCGCAACGCAGCGCAACTGGCCGCGCTCGCCGGGGCGGGCGTGCGGCTGGTTGGCGTGGACCCGGCCATGACGCTCGTGTATCGGCAGGAGTACCGGAAGATTGCGGATATCGAGGCCGTTCCCGAGGTCCAGTTGCCGCAGGAATGGTTGCTCGACGCGCTGCGCGGGCAAAAGAAGGCGTGTCTCGCGACGACGTCGTTTCGCCTGCTGCCGCATTGCACCGAGCGCACCAACGCCAGCGCCGCCACGAGCCTGTGGAAGGAGGTATTCGCGTTGGCGGGTCTCGCACTCACGACACCCGCTAGCGGCTGCTGCGGCATGTCGGGCACGTATGGTCACGAGGCACGCAACCGCGAGACATCGGAAAAGATTTTCGAGCAGTCGTGGGCGCGGCATGTCAATGCGGCGTCCAACGCGGAGCATGCGCAGGCCGAGTTGCTTGCCACCGGTTATTCGTGCCGTTGCCAGGTGAAGCGCTTGCGCGGGCAGCAGTTGCGTCATCCGGTTCAGGCGTTGCTGGATGCTTTACGTTGAACTTCAAGTAGTGCGCTTTCCGTTTCGCTGAATGCAGGGGCTCGAAATCGATCGGCTGGCGTCGTCGAACGCTTGCGTCGCACGCGCGACGCACATAGCCACATAAACCGCTTTTCGACAGGCTTGCCGTAGCGGAGCCGCCGAGGGACGTCGCGTTGCCGGTCGTGCATCAGGTGTCCAGACAGATCATCCGGACACCTGATGACCATCAAACAATCCCCGTCGAATAATAAACGGCGATGACGAAAAACACCGCCATCGTCTTGATGACCGTCACCGCGAAAATGTCACGATACGACTCGCGGTGCGTCAATCCCGTCACCGCGAGCAGCGTGATGACCGCACCGTTGTGCGGCAGCGTGTCCATGCCGCCGCTCGCCATTGCCACCACGCGGTGCAGCACTTCGAGCGGAATATTCGCGGCCTGCGCGCTCTTGATGAAGAGGTCGGACATGGCAGCGAGCGCGATGCTCATGCCGCCCGAAGCCGACCCGGTGATGCCGGCGAGCGCGCTCACGGAAACGGCGGCATTCACGAGCGGATTCGGAATGCTCTTGAGTGCGTCGCTCACGACGATGAAGCCGGGCAGCGCCGCAATCACGCCGCCGAAGCCGTACTCCGAGGCCGTATTCATCGAGGCCAGCAGCGCGCCCGCCACGGCCGCCTTCGTGCCGTCGGCGAAGCGCTTCTTCACGCGGCCGAATGCCGTCACGATCACGAGCACGATGCCGAGCAGCAGCGCGCCCTGCACCGCCCAGATCGCCACGACCTGCTTGACGGTGGCCGTGACCGGCGCATGGATGCCGGGCAGCACTTCGGGCGCGACGGTCACGGTGTCGCCGTACCACACCGGAATCCAGCGCGTGAGCAGGAAGTTCGCCACGCCCACCAGTATGAGCGGCGCGAGGGCGAGCAGCGCATGGGGCAGGTGTTCGGTCTGCACGCGCTCCGGTTCGTTCACGAGCGAGGTGCCATAGCCTTCGCCTTTCGCCATCGCGCTGCGCCGGCGCCATTCGAGGTACGTGAGGCCCACGACGACGATGAAGAGCGAGCCGATCAAGCCGAGCGCGGGCGCGGCCCAGGCGGTGGTCTTGAAGAACGTGGTGGGAATGATGTTCTGGATTTGCGGCGTGCCGGGCAGCGAATCCATCGTGAACGAGAACGCGCCGAGCGCGATTGCGCCGGGCATGAGGCGTTTCGGAATATCGCTCTGGCGGTAGAGCTCGGCGGCGAACGGGTACACCGCGAACACCACGACGAAGAGCGAGACGCCGCCATACGTGAGCAGCGCGCACACGGCCACGATCACGGCGTTCGCGCGCGAGCGCCCGATATAGCGGATCGCGGCGGCGACGATCGCCTCGGAGAAGCCCGATAGTTCGATGACCTTGCCAAATACCGCGCCGAGCAGGAACACGGGAAAGTAGAGCTTCACGAAGCCCACCATCTTCTCCATGAAGATGCCGGAGAAAACTGGCGCGACGGCGCCGGGGTCGGTGAAGAGGACGGCGGCGAGCGCGGCGATGGGGGCGAAGAGAATCACGCTATAACCGCGGTAGGCGGCGAGCATGAGGAACGCGAGCGCTGCGATAACGATAACAAACGACATGGCGTCTCCTGCAGGGCGATCGTATTGCGCGACGAGGCTTGTGGCGTGATCTATTGTCTTCCAGGCGGCTTTTCTTGCGCTGCGGCCGTGGTGCGTTGCAACGATTGTAGCGAATGCCGACGTCCGGTTATTGCGAGCATGGCCGCGCGGCCCTATCGTTGCGGGAGAAAGAAGCCCGGAAGCGGAGCGTGCGGGAGGCGGCGATGGGCACTATCGGTTCGAGCGAGCGTAGCGTGCGGCGCGCGCGTGCCAGGCCGGCGGCGGGGCTTGCGCTGGTGCTCGCTTGTGTCTTCAGTGTATGCAGTGGTTTCGCGGCGCGTGGTGCGTTGGCGCAGGAGTCGGCCGGAGCATCGTCGTCGGCATCGACTGCGGACGCGCAGCGCAAGAACTGGTACAACGATCCGTTCTTCGCGCTATCGAGCGCGATACGCGCCTGCCCGCAGCCGCTCGGCCCATTGATGACGCAAGCCGAAGCACAAGACGATGCCCACTACCGCGTGGAGCGCGGCACGACATGCTGGCTCGCGCACAAGTGCTCGAAGCCGAATTCGTATCTGTACGATGCCGACATCGCAGCGGCAGTTCGTCAGCGTTTGCAAGGCGATGCCATGTTCGCGGGCACGAGCGTCTGGATCACCGTGCAGCGCCGCTTCGTCTACGCGGAAGGCTGCGTGCCGGCTGGCTTCGACAACGCGGCGCTGGAGCGCAAGCTCGCCGCGATCCCCGATGTCGAGCAGGTGTTCGTACACCTGACTTCGGACCCGCGCGCGGCCCCGCCTTACAAGACGCTCTCGCCTGCCCCCTGAGCCGCGAGGCGCGGCGTTTATTGCGATGCGGCGCAGGCGGCCCGCGGCATGGCACAATCGCATCGTCGAAAAACCAAGAAAGCCCGTTGGGGTACACCAATGATTCGTCCCGGTTCGTCGTTGTTCCATTCGCGCAAGTTGCCGTTGACGGCGTGCGCCTTAGTCTTGATCGCGGGGCTTGCCGCATGCAGCAGCGCACCGCCGCTGTTTCTTTCGGACGGCCGTCCAACGGTCCAGGTGCAATGCTCGGCTGCGGGCGATCGCGATTCTTGCGCACAGCAGGCGCGCGCGCGTTGCGGCAACGCGGGCTACGACAAAGTCGACAATTTCACCAGCGGTGACAATTACACGCTCGTCTTCGCCTGCCGGGCGGCCCAATAAGCGTGTCGCGACGGCGTGCGCCTCAGCCGTCGGCGGTGCTGGCACCGCGTGCCGGGAGGTTCAGCAGAAGGCGTAGCAAGTCGGGCTGGCGGCGCGTCGCCGTTTTCTGAAAGATCGATTGCAGTTGCTTGCGCACGGTGTCGTGTTGCACGCCCACGTGTGCAGCGATTTCCTTTTGCGTGAGGCCTTCCCCGAGCAGCAGAGCGATCCGGCATTCGGCCGGCGAGAGATCGAAGGCCGAGGCGAGTACCTGCTCGTCCACAGGCGGCGCGGAGCGCGAGTGATAAAAGGTCAGGGCCGCAAAGGCGCGCAGTTCGGAGGCCGACGCATCGTCGGCCGTGACCACCGTATAGAACACGTAGAGCACTTCCTGCTGGCCCGCGGCAAGTTTCGCTGGCGGCTGAACGCGGTGCGCTGCGTGCGGATCCGATTGGGTCCCTTCACGCGTGGCCGGTACTGCGGCGGTGTCAGTGAAGTCGGGGTTGTCCGGCTTGTTGAGCTTGTCGGGCGTGTCGGGCGTATCGGCCGTGTCGGGAGTCGCGCCGCCAACGATGCGCAGCGCGCGAAAGCGCGCCGCAGCCGCGCGCGCGCCGCTCGCCCGGCTGCGTAGCCGCGCCTCGCTCACGGCGATGTCTTCGAGCAGGTGCGCGTGGTGGGGCGCGGCGAGCGTGAGCCGCCGGCCGCGCACGCGAACGAGCGAGGTCGCCTTCAAGAGCCGCTGTGCGGGCTCGTTGCAGTGGATCACTTCGCCGAGCGCGCTCACGAGCATTGCGGGCGGGCGTGAGCGGTTCGCGAGCGAGTCGGCGTTCAACGTGCAGCGTCGCGCATACAGGCGCGCCGCGCGGATGAGGTGCGGGGTGAGCCGCTCGAGCAACTCGCGATGGCCGGCTGCGAGCGGCTTCGCATCAGCGGCGGCGCTGCACGCGAGCATGACGGTGAGGCTTTGCTGCTCGATGAGCTTGCACAGCGCCAGGCAGCGATGGCTTTCCTCGGGCGCACTGAGCTCGAAGCCGGCCGCAACGGCGTCGTTCGCGCCATCGGGTTCGACGCAATGCAGCCACTTGCCCGCCGGGTAGGCGCGCAGCCACGCGAGACGCGCATCGTCGCGATAGAGCGGGCGAATTCGCTCGAGCGGCTCCGCGCTCGCGAGCACGAAGCCGTCGCTCCAGGAAAAGAGATCGCGTTGCCGGTCGAAGGCAAACAAATGAACCGACGCCACGCCGAGGGTTTCACGTAAATGCGCGCAAAAATCCTTCCATGCGCAAGGATTTTCGATTGTTTCGTAAACGGCATGCAGCAGGCGATCGTATTGTGGTTCGTTTGTTTTCACGCCATTCTCATTGTTCGAGCCTCTAGCGGGATATCGGCGCGCAATAATGCATTACGCATAGCCTTCCACAAATGAGGAATATACAGATGCATTGGCGCCCGTTAATCTGCGTTCCGGTATGGGTGCGGGTACAACCGTCAGCGTGGCGGACCTGTCACCGGAATTCCGTTCGCTAACCAACGGATAGGCAGGTGCGGCGATCCTCTTCTGGATTTGAAACGATGAAAAAAACGCAAAATCGGCCGCGGCTCGTATTCAATAAGGGTTGCCAGCGCAATGCCAATACCGCTGGTTTATCCACGATGCGCACAATAGCGCCAATGCGACGAAAGTGAGTGCGCGCTCCATTTAAGTGCGCTCTCGATAAAACTTGTCATTACGGGGGCAGCGATGAATCATCACCAACTCGAAAAGGACATTGAGCACCTCGAGCACATCATCGCGCGGCTTTCTGGCCGTGACCGTATTCCGCTTTCCTACTGGCGCGGCCGGCTCGACTCGGTGTCCAGCGCGAATCTCGTGCCTTCCCAGGCGCTGCGCGTGAAGCGGCTCGACGAAGCGCTGCGCGCGCTCGAAAGCCGTCTGGAACACGAATCGGCACAACAGCGGCATCGTTAGCGCGAAGCGCTGCGGCGGTCTCGTAAAAATAGCGCGCCCTCAGGCACACTCGGGCTCCAAACCGGTCACAATGTCACGGTTGCGACTGAACTGGAGATGACGTCTCATGCCGAGCTACAAACAATTGACCGCCCAGTTGGAGAAGCTTCATAAGGAAGTGGCCGTGGCGCGTGAAAAGGAAGTTGCCCAGGCGATCGCCGAGATCAAGGAAAAGATCGCGGAGTACGACATCACCGCGGAGGAACTGGGTTTCTCGAGCCGCCATCCGGGCGCCGCGCGCAAGAAGGCAGCGCCGGCCCGCTACATGAATCCGAAAACCGGCGAGACCTGGAGCGGCCGGGGCCGCGCGCCGGGCTGGCTGGCGGGCAAGAACCGCGAGCGCTTCCTCATCAAGGAGTGACGGGCAGCCCGTTAGACACGGGACACAAGCCGCCTCGGATATACGGAATTGTGGATCTCGCGGCGGCTCCGGTTCCCCGTTCCCGTAAAAGCTCACCTCAGACGCTGCGTCGCACGCGTGAGCGCCGCGCAACGCCGCTGAACGAAGCGTTCGTATCGAGGGCAAGTGTCTGTCGCGAAAGGAAGTTTTCGCGAAAATGGGGCGTGTTCCGCGAACCCGGACGATCACCTTCGACCGTTTCGCGCCCCGATCCCGTAAAGGCTCACCTTTGGCGGCTCCCGGGTGCCTGTCCACGTGCGTTGCGCGGTGGCGTGCTCGCGCCGCCCCGGGCAGCGCTGTCAAATCCGGCCTGAACCGCTGCCGCCGCCCGGCCCGAATCGGTGGCCGAACTTGCATCAAACCTTTAGTCGGCGGCCCGAATGCCGTGTATCATTCGGTCCCGGCGCCGTTCTGCGCGGGCATCCCTGGTACATTCCCGATCGCTCGTGCTATTTGCCGCGCGAAGCCGCTACGCGCACTGCTGCGCAGTGGTCGCGTCAAGCCGCCCGCAAGCGCCGCCGCGCTCGCTGCAACCCCCGCCGCGCGGTCCGGTTGCCCGAATTCATCTGTGATACCCGCCCTATCCATGTCAGTAGCCGAACTCAGACGCCGCCGCACGTTCGCGGTCATTTCTCACCCGGACGCGGGCAAGACCACGCTCACCGAAAAGCTGCTGCTGTTTTCGGGCGCGATCCAGATCGCGGGCACCGTGAAGGGCAAGAAGAGCGGCCGCTTCGCGACCTCCGACTGGATGGAGATCGAAAAGCAGCGTGGCATTTCGGTCGCGAGCTCGGTCATGCAGTTCGAGTACGGCGACGCCGTCATCAACCTGCTCGACACGCCGGGCCACGAGGACTTCTCGGAAGACACCTACCGCGTGCTGACGGCCGTCGATGCGGCCGTGATGGTGATCGACGGCGCGAACGGCGTGGAAGCGCAAACGCTCAAGCTGCTCGAAGTCTGCCGCAGCCGCAAGACGCCGATCCTCACGTTCATCAACAAGCTCGACCGCGAAGTGCGCGAGCCGCTCGACCTGCTCGATGAAATCGAGCAGCACCTCGGCGTGGCGGCCGTGCCGTTCACCTGGCCCATTGGCATGGGCAAGGAGTTCCAGGGTGTCTTTGACATCCAGCGCGACCAGGTGCGCGTGTTCCGTGCTGGCGAGGAAACGCTCGGCGGTGCGGTGGAAACGCTGCAGGGCATTTCGGACGAACAAGGCGAAGCGCGCTTCGGCTATCACTGGAAGCGCACCAAGGAAGAGGTCGAGCTGATCACGGGCGCGACGCCCACGTTCGATCGCGAAGCCTTCCTCGCGGGCGAGCAGTCGCCGGTGCTGTTCGGCTCGGCGATCAACAACTTCGGCGTGAAGGAAATTCTCGATGCGCTCGTCGACCTCGCGCCGCCGCCCTCGCCGCGCATGACGGTGCAACGCCCCGTCTCGCCCGACGAGCCCAAGTTCACGGGCGTCGTGTTCAAGGTGCAGGCCAACATGGATCTGGCGCACCGCGACCGCGTGGCGTTCATCCGTGTGTGCTCGGGCCGCTTCGAGCGCGGCATGCAGTTGAAGGTCACGCGCAACAACAAGACCTTCCGTGCAAACAACGTGGTGAGCTTTCTCTCGCAGCGCCGCGAGACCGTGGCCGAGGCGTACCCTGGCGACATCATCGGCATTCCTAATCATGGCACGCTGAGCCTCGGCGATACGCTCACCGAAGGCGAAGACCTGCAGTTCACGGGCTTGCCGTTCTTCGCGCCGGAAATCTTCCAGACCATCGAAGTGGTCGACCCCATGCGCGCGAAGCAACTGGGCGAGGCGCTCAAGCAACTGGGCGAGGAGGGCGCGATTCAGGTGTTCCGCCCGCTCCACGGCGGTGCGACGATCCTGGGTGCGGTGGGGCAACTGCAGTTCGAAGTGGTGTCGCACCGCCTTGCGGCGGAATACAAGGTGGCCGTGCGCATCATGCCGGCGCGTTATCGCCTCTCGCGCTGGGTCACCTGCGACGATCCGGTCGAGCTGCGCCGCTTCACCGATTCGTACGCCGCGCGCATGGCCTACGACGCGTCGAATGCGCCGACCTATCTCGCTTCGCACGTTTCGGAAATCGAGGTCGCGCAAAAGGCCTGGCCGAAGATCGTCTTCAACGAGCTGCGCGAGCACTCGGGCGCGCCTTTCCGCAAGGCGTTGTAAGTTCGGCTTATCCTGCGAGCCGGCAACGCGCTACGCCACGCGCTCAGGCGTGGCTAGCGCGATTCCTTTGCCGCCTTTACGAAGGCTTCCGCGAGCTTGTCGAAGTGCTTGAGCGCGGCCGGCGTGAGCTCGATCTGCTTGCGTCGCGCGTCTTCCGTGTCGCTGAGCGTGAGCCAGCCCTTTTCCCGCATCGAGGTGACGCGCGCGTGCAGCGTGGCAGGCGAGCCTAGCTCGCTGTGCGCCATCATGTCCCGCACCGAGAGCTGTTCGTTCTTCTGGTTCACGCGCGCCACGAACTCGAGAATCTTTTCTTCGAGCGGATCGAGCGCGGGCAGCGAAGGCAGGCCGCGCAAGGCTTCGGTCAGCTGCAGGAAGCGAAGGTAGATGTCGGCAGGGCGGGTCATGAGTCGCGCTCACTCGAGATCGATGCGGGGCCATTCGAAAGCGTGCCAGGCCACGGATGCTACCGCGCCAGAATCGGACGTGGTGGATTTTATCGCAACGCGACCCTGACGATCTCGCGGTGACAGGCGTGCCAGGGCGGCAGCGCGCAGTGCGACGCCAGGTCGCTGCGAATCCGCGCAAGCGCGGCGGCCGAAAAGCGCGCAACGCCTGCGCGCTTGCCCTATGCTCTTTCGTGGTGGCCGTAGAGGACAAACTGGCGCTGCGCCGCTCTGGCGCGTATTCGAACTACGAGTTCGACCCAGGCGTTCGATCCAAGCGTTCGCCCCCCCGCTTTCGACCAACGCATTCGACCCACGAGGAGTGCCTGTGACCGTACGCAATCTCGCAGCGGTGTTCGAGCCGAAGTCCGTGGCCGTGATCGGCGCTTCGCAGCGTCCTCGCAGCATCGGCAACATGGTGTGGCAGCGGTTGATCGAGGGCGGCTTCACGAGCCCGTTATGGGCCGTCAATCCGCGCCATGCGGGCGACCCGGAGGCGTTCGACGGCCGCCCCGTGGTCGCCGATGCGGGCGACCTGCCCGAGGCCCCCGGCGTCGCGATCATCTGCACGCGGCCGGCCACCTGGCCCGCGCTCGTGCACCGGCTGGGCGGCATGGGCACGCGCGCGGCCATCATCGTCGGCGAGGTGCGCGACGAAGCCGACAGCGCCGACCTGCGCCATGCGCTGGCGGCAGCCCGCCCGCACCTGCTGCGCATCGTGGGTCCCGGCAGCCTCGGCGTGCTCACGCCGGCGCTGAACGCGCAACTGGGGGCGGCGGCTTCGATTGCGCGCAAGGGCGGCGTGGCCTGGGTCTCGCAGTCCAACGCGCTCACCAACGCCGTGCTGAGCTGGGCCGGCGCGCGCGGTCTTGGCTTCTCGCACGTGATCGCGCTCGGCGACGAAGCCGACGTCGACGCGGGCGACGTGCTCGACTACCTCGCGAGCGACCCCGGCACGCGCGCCATCCTGCTCGAAGTCGACACGGTCCGTGCTGCGCGCAAGTTCATGTCGGCGGCGCGCGCGGCGGCGCGCAACAAGCCCGTACTCGCGCTGCGCAGCGGCCGCGACGACCCGGGCGATGCGCTGTACACGGCGGCGTTCCGGCGCGCGGGCATCGTGCGCGTCGATACGCTCGACGACCTGCTCGACGAAATCGAAACGCTTGGTCTCGGCCGCGTGGCCGCGAGCGATACGGCCACGCTCATCACGAGCGATCACGGCGTGGCGACCCTCGCGCGGGACGCCTTCACGAAGGCCGGCGACACGCTCGCGCACTGGGACGACGAAGCGCTCGCGGCGGTGCAGGCCGCGCTGCCGCACGCGCAGGCGGGCAATCCGCTCGTGCTCGGCGATACCGCAACCCCCGAGCACTTCGGCCTCGCGTTGCAGACGCTTGCGCCGCAGCGCTCGAGCGGCACGGCGTTCGTCGTGCATGCGCCCACGCACAGCGCGCCGGTGGAAGAGGTGGCGCACACGCTGATCGAGCATCAGCGCTTCGCGTATCGCGGCGTGCTTGCGTGCTTTTTCGGCGGCGTGGACGCAAAGACCCGCGACGAGCTGCACGCCCACGGCATTCCCGTGCATACCACGCCGCTCCGGCTCGCGCGCGCGTTCGCGCGTCTCGTCGATTACCGGTTGGGGCGCGAACTGCTCATGCAGACGCCCGAGACCATGCCGGCCCAGGGCGCGGCCGCCATCGAGGCGGCGCAAGGCGAGGCGCGCGCGGCGCTGGCGGCCGGGCACACTGAACTGGAGGGCGAGGAGGCGGCCAGATTGCTGGCGCGCTTCGGACTCGTCACGCAGGCTCAGGACGAGCCGGGCGAGAAGCCGGTGGTCGACGTAACGGTGACGTTTCGCGACGACGACAACTTCGGCCCGGTGTTCCGGTTCGTCGCGCCTTCGCCGGACGACATTTCGCCGCCCCTGCGCGTCTACAGCCTGCCGCCGCTGAATCCCGT
The DNA here is from genome assembly GCF_035501035.1 of Paraburkholderia sp. GTDB lineage: Bacteria > Pseudomonadota > Gammaproteobacteria > Burkholderiales > Burkholderiaceae > Paraburkholderia. Next base: position 821 of record NZ_DATJWR010000472.1, on the reverse strand, counting down.
GCTTTCGCGCGACATCGTCGCGCGCTCGCCCTACGCGCGTTACGTGGCGCCCGAGCCGACGCTGACCGCGCTCACCGCGCTTTCGCAGGTCGTATGCGAGGTGCGGGAGATCGTTGGCGTGCGCTTGACGCTGCGGGTGCTGCCCGAGGCGACCGTGGTGGTCGCGCCATGCCTTCAGCTCGCGGAAAAGCGCAGCCGCTTTGCGATCATGCCGTATCCGCGCCGGCTCGAAGAAACGGTCGACTGGCATGGCGAGCGCGTCACGATCCGGCCGATCCGCCCCGAAGACGAGGCCATGCACCGCACCTTCGTCGAGTCGATGACACCCGACGACCTGCGCCTGCGCTTCTTTGCGGCGGTGCGCAGCTTCGATCACTCGCAGCTCGCGCGCATGACGCAGATCGACTACGACCGCGAAATGGCGCTGGTTGCGGTCGCCGAGGGCGAGGACGGCCAGCCGCGCACGCTGGGTGTCGTGCGCGCCGTGGCCGACCCGGACAACGAGACCGCCGAGTTCGCGGTCGCGACCCTGTCGAATCTCAAGGGGCACGGTCTCGGCCGCCTGTTGATGTCGCGCATCATCGAGTACGTGCGCTCGCGCGGCACGCACTGGCTGCTCGGCGAGGCGTTGCGCGAAAACGCGCCGATGATCGGGCTGGCGCGCGCCTGCGGCTTTACCGTCACGCCCACGGAAGACCCGGGTGTGGTGGGTTTTCGCATGCCGCTGGACTGAGGCGGCGGCCGCGCGGTTTGGTCGCGGTTTGGTTGCCGCTTGCCCGTCGTTTGTGGGCGCGGTTTGTCCGCCGCTTGCCTGCCGCTTG
>NZ_DATJWR010000471.1:0-4605 GCF_035501035.1 Paraburkholderia sp. | reverse complement strand
ACCGCTTCGGAACCATCAACCTGAACCAGCAGGAATGAGCGGATCATGTGTTACCCATGTCTCCGCACACCTGTTACCCATGTCTCCGGTCCATACACCGCTGCAAAGAAAAGTAGGTGCCGCCCCGCACAGGGGCAACGCCTGCACACCGACACGAAAACAAGGAAAGGCCAAAACAACAAGAACCACGACAAAAAGAGGTCCCAAGAGAAAAGACACAAACCGCAAAGGAACCAGAGCAAGCGCAACAAAAGGAGACAGGCAAATGACCTCGAAAACCGACACGCATTGCACCGGCACGACCCACGAAGTCACGAACCAGGCGCCGCCGCTCGCCGGCTACAACCTGTTCACCACCGACGCCGCGCTCGGCGAGGCACTGGCCCGCGCGGGCGCAGACTGGCACCGCGAAACGCTGGAGCGTGAGGGCGAGTTGCTAGGCAAAGCCGAAACGCTGGCGCTAGCCGATCTCGCCAACCGCCACGAGCCCGAACTGCATACGCACAGCCCGCGCGGCGAGCGCATCGACGCCATCGAATTCCACCCCGCGTGGCATCAGTTGCTCGCGCTGTTGCGCGAGCATGGGCTGCATGCGCTGCCGTTCTCGGACCCGCGTCCCGGCGCGATGGTCGCGCGCTGCGCCGGCTACTTCCTGCACGCGCAGCTCGAATCGGGCTCGCTGTGCCCGCTCACCATGACGTTCGCGAGCATCCCCGTGCTGCAGCGCGAACCGGCGCTGTTCGAAACGCTGCGCGCGCCGCTCTATTCGCGCGAGCACGACGCGTGCGATGTGCCGCTCGCCCAGAAGCGTTCGATGATGATCGGCATGGGCATGACCGAGAAGCAAGGCGGCTCGGACGTGCGCAGCAACCGCACCACGGCGCGTGCTGCCGGCGTCGCGACGGGGCGCGGCGCGGCATATCTCCTCACCGGGCACAAGTGGTTTTTCTCGGCGCCGCAGTGCGACGCGCATCTCGTACTCGCGCGCACGACGGAGCACGACGGTCTCTCATGCTTCTTCGTGCCGCGCTACCGGCCCGACGGCACGAAGAACGCCGTTCTGGTGCAGCGCCTGAAGAACAAGCTCGGCAATCGCTCGAACGCGAGCAGCGAAGTGGAGTTCTTCGACGCATACGGCCTGATGATCGGCGATGAAGGCCGAGGCGTGGCCACCATCATCGAGATGGCGAACTACACGCGGCTCGATTGCGTGATCGGCAGCGCGGCGCTCATGCGCGCGGCCCTCGTGCAGGCGATCCATCACGCGCGCCACCGCAGCGCGTTTGGCCGTGTGCTCGCCGAACAACCGCTCATGCAGAACGTGCTCGCCGATCTCGCGCTCGAATCGGAAGCGGCGACGGCGCTCTTCATGCGCCTCGCGCGTGCGTTCGAGGACAGCGCCGACGCAAGAGCGGACGCGACGATCGAAACCCCGGACGCAGAACCCGACATGCACTCGCTGGAAGCACGCGCCTGGCGGCGCATCGTCACGCCGGCGGCGAAGTTCTGGGTCTGCAAGCGTGCGCTCGCGTTCACGGGCGAGGCGATGGAGGTGTGGGGCGGCAATGGCTATGTGGAGGAAGGGCCGATGGCGCGCTTCTACCGCGAAGCGCCCGTCAACTCGATCTGGGAAGGCTCGGGCAACGTGATGTGCCTCGACGTCCTGCGCGCGCTCGAACGCGAGGCCGATGCCGCGCAGGCGCTCTTTCTCGCATGGCGGCGCGACGCGCAGACTCACCCCGTGCTCGACGCGGCGCTCGACCGGCTCTCGGTGCTGCTCAACGGCGCGCCGGGCACGCGCGAAGCGAGCGCGCGGCGCATCGCGCAGCAGATCGTGCTGATCGCGCAGGCCATGCTGCTGCGCGAAGGGCCGCCGGAAGTGGCGGATGCGTTTATCGCCACACGCCTTGCCGAGCACGACGCCGATTGCGACCGCGTGTTCGGCACGCTGCCCGCGCGTTTCGATCACGCGGCGATCGTCGAGCGAGCGTTCCCGATGCGGTGAGAACCGATCCGCGTGCTCCGGCTGAGCCGCTTGACCCGACTGAGCCGATTGCCCCAATCGCCCCGATCGCTCCGGCTGAACCGATTGCTCCGACTGAACCGATCGCCCCGACTGAACCGATCGCTCCGATCGCTCCGACTGATCCAATAACCCGCTTGCTCCGATCGCCCAGGCGTCAAACCGCCGGCGAAGCCCACAAGGACCGACCATGAAGCAGGACCTGCCCGACTCCCTCTCCCGTCCCGCAAGCGCACCCGAGAACGCGCGCGCCGCGTCCGACGATCCGCGCGCCATGCTCGCCGCGCAACGCGAGGCCTTCCTGCGCGAGCCGTTTCCTTCATGGGAGGTGCGCGCACGCAACCTGAAGGCGCTGCGCGACGTGCTCTTCGCGCATCGCGATGCGCTCGCCGAGGCCATGAACGCCGACTTCGGCCAGCGCTCGAAGGCGGAAGTCGCGCTCGCGGAGTTCGTCGTGCTCAAGCAGGAGATCGATTCCGCGTTGAAGCACGGCGCACGCTGGATGAAGCCGCGCCGGCGCCCGGTGGGCAAGTGGTTGCTGCCGGGGCGCGCGAAAGTGGTGCCGCAGCCGCTCGGCGTGGCGGGTATCGTCGTGCCGTGGAACTATCCGCTGTTGCTTGGCGCGGGCCCGCTCGTCTGCGCGCTCGCGGCCGGCAATCGCGCCATGATCAAGATGTCGGAGCTCACACCGCGCACCTCGGCGCTCTTCGAGGAGCTGATCGGCAAGACCTTCGCGCGCGACCATGTGGCCGTGGTCAACGGCGACGCCTCGGTGGGCGCCGCCTTCAGCGCGCTGCCATTCGACCATCTGCTCTTCACGGGGTCGACGCGAGTCGGGCACGAGGTCATGCGTGCGGCGGCCGCGAATCTCACGCCGGTCACGCTCGAACTGGGCGGCAAGTCGCCCGCGATCATCGGCGAGCATGCGCGCTTCGACTATGCCGTCGACAGCCTGTTGCTCGGCAAGACGCTGAACGCCGGGCAAACCTGCATCGCGCCCGACTACGTGCTGCTGCCGCGCGGCCAGGAAGAAGCGTTCATCGCGCGCGCCCGCACGCGCTTCGCGCAGCTTTACCCCGACTTCCTCGCCAACCGCGACTACACGTCGATCATTTCGGCGCGCCACTTCGAGCGCCTGCGGCGCCTCGCCGAAGAGGCCGAGGCAGGCGGCGCACAGCTGCACGCGCTCGGCGGCCACGATGCCGCCGCGCGGCGCTTCGCGCCCGTCGTCGTGACGAACGCGGCCAGCGAGACAGCGCTCATGCAGGAGGAAATCTTCGGGCCGCTCTTGCCGCTCGTGCCCTACGACACGCTCGACGAAGCGCTGCGCTATGTGAATTCGCGCCCTCGCCCGCTCGCGCTCTATCTCTACGCCGACGACGCTCCCACAGTCGAGCGCGTGACGCGCGAAACGGTGGCGGGCGGCATGTCGGTAAACGAAACGCTCATGCACGTCGCCGCCGAAGGGCTGCCGTTCGGCGGCGTCGGCGCGAGCGGTATGGGCGCGTATCACGGCTACGACGGCTTCGTCACGTTCTCGAAGATGAAGCCCGTGTTCACCCAGGCGCGCTTGAACGCGCGCGCATTCATCGCGCCGCCTTACGGCAAACTGGTCGGCCTGCTGATCAAGTTGATGTTGAAGGTTTGAAACCGGGCAGCGCGGGCCGGCCGCCACGGCTCCCGCCGCTCTCGCGAATGTCGCGAATGTCGCGAACGTCCCGGGCAGCGGTGGCTGCGGCGTCGGCGGGCTGGCCGCCTGGCCCTCCGGCCGTTTCCGTGGCCCTGGCGCCATCGCCGGCCTCGAGGCGGTGCAGCCACGCAAGCAGTTCAGCCACCGCCTGATAGAGCTGCGGCGGGATCTTCGCGTCGAGGTCCACGCGCATCAGCAGCGACACCATCTCCGGCGCCTCGTGCACGTAGAGGCCCGCTTCCTTCGCGCGCTGCACGATCATCTCCGCGACGAGGCCGTAACCCTTCGCGACCACGCGCGGCGCGCCGTCCGCCTCGGGCGCGTCGTAGGCGAGCGCCGCGGCGCTCTTGCGGTGCATGCGGCTCATCACAGCTCCCAGTCGTGGTCGTGCGCGCCCGCGGCGTGTCGTGCGCCGGGCGCACCGGGCGCACCCGACGTGGCGGCCGCCGCCTGCGCGTGTTCCGCGGCGCTCGCCGGCCCGGTTTGCGCCGCGTAGGCGCTCGCGGCTCTTGCTGCCTCGGCGGAGCTCGCGTTCGCGCCGCTGCCGATCTCGCGGATCGACAGCCCCGCGAGCGTGAGCCCGAGTGCTTCCAGCCGCCCGCGCAGCGCGTCGCTTTCGGCCGAGAGGCGCGCGGCGCCACCTGCGCTTGCCTGCACGCGCACGGCGAGCGTGGTGCCCGTGAGCGAGAGTTCCGCGTCGACGGTGCCGAGCTTCGGCAGCGCAAGCGTGAGCCGCGTACGCCATGGAATGTCGTCGGCGTCCGCATCGGCTGCGCCCGAATGCTGATCGCGGGCATCGTAATCGTCTTGCTGGATGCTCCAGTCCACCCGCACACCCGGCCACGCCTCGCCGTTCCAGCGAAACTCACCGGTGGCGAGCAGATCGAGCTGC
>NZ_DATJWR010000470.1:0-6411 GCF_035501035.1 Paraburkholderia sp. | reverse complement strand
CTGTTCTTCACCGTGCTGCTACAGGGCCATCGCGGTGCGGAGGTCAAGCCAGAGGAATACCGGTTCAGCCAGCCGGTGCACGAGTCGCCCACGCTGCCGGTGGCGCTCAATAGCTTTGCGCTGTGGGTCGTGCTGATGATCGCCCTCACGATCACCAATTACGGCTACCCGATCGCGCAATTGCTCGCGACGCCCGAAACGGCCGTACCCGCGATCCCGATTGGAGCGCAGCGATGAGCGACGAACGCCTGTTCTCGTTACGCAATGGGTGGTTTCGCGCGGGCGTGGGCGCGGCGATCGTCGTGTTCTTCCTCTCCGTGCTGATCGGCTTCGTCTGGCTGCCTTCCGCGAAGAGCGACCCGCAGTTCCAGGGCATCTGGAATGCGATCTGCAGCGCGGCCGGCGTGCCGCGCCTGTGGCACCCGGTCGAATCGGCCGTCGCGCCAACCTGGCAGGTCAGCACGGTCGAACTCACGCCGCACATGCTCGACGGCGCGACGAGCCTCTCGATCGGCCGCGGCGCGACGCTCTCGTTGCGCTGCACGATGTGTCACGGCCCGCGCGGCATGAGCATGGCCAATTCGCCGAATCTCGCGGGCCAGTACGCCATCGTGATCTACAAGGAGCTGCACGACTTCCAGACGGGCGCCCGGCAGAACGCGGTGATGTCGCCCATGGCGCACGATCTCTCCGATCAGGACATGCGCGACCTCGCCGCGTATTACGCCTCGCTGCCGGCGGTCGCGCACCTGCACGGCGAGGCGCCCGACATCGTGGCGCACGGCGCGCCGCTGCGCAACATTCCGGCCTGCGCGTCCTGCCACGGCGGCGTGGACAGCAAGGTGGGCAGCCCGTGGCTCGACGGCCTGCCGGCGCCCTACACGAAGGCCCAGTTGCTCGATTTCGCGAAAGGCACGCGCCACAACGACATTTCCGAGCAGATGCGCAACATCGCGCGCAACATGACGCCCGAGGAAATCGACGCGGCCGCCGCGTGGTATGCGGGCCAGTCGCCACAGTGACCACGGTGAGGCGGGGCATGCCGATTGCGCGCCCTGCACGTTCCCTTTTCAACATTCCAGAGAGACATCATGCAAAAGACGGCATCGGCAAAATGGCACGGCTCAATCAAGGACGGACAGGGCACGATCTCGACGCAAACCGGCGTCCTAAAGGAAGCGCCCTATGGCTTTGCTTCCCGCTTCGAAGGCGGCCCCGGCACCAACCCCGAGGAGCTGATCGGCGCGGCGCACGCGGGCTGCTTCACGATGGCGTTCTCGCTCTTTCTCACCCAGGCGGGCTTCACCGCCGAGAGTATCGAAACGAAAGCGACCGTCACGCTCGACAAGGTGGGCGAAGGCTTCGCCATCACGGCATGCCAACTCGACATGAGCGCGAAGATTCCAGGCATCGATCAGGCGAAATTCGACGAGCTTTCGAAGGGCGCCAAGGAGAACTGCCCGGTTTCGAAGCTCTTCGCCAACAACGCGAAGATCACGCTGAACGCAAAACTCGTCGCCTGAGCGCACGAGGGCACACCGGGGGCGCACGCCTCTTGCCGGCTCGCGCGCGCCACGCGCGCCTTGCCGGCTTCATCGAAGAGAGACTGTCATGGCCATCCCCCACGCCGCGCCGGGCGACGTGTTCGACGTGCGGCCGCTAGGCGGCGCGCTCAAGAACGCGAAATCGACCACCTTGATCCGCGCGCAGCAACTCGAAGTGATGCGGCTCGTGCTGCCGGCAGGCAAACGCGTGCCGGAACACAGCGTGCCCGGCGAAATCACGGTGCAATGCGTCGAGGGTGTGATCCGCTTCTTCGTGAACGGCGACCCGCGCACCATGCATGCGGGCGACATGCTGCTGCTAGGCGGCGGCCAGACGCATGCGCTGGAGGCGCTCGACGACGCCTCCGTGATCGTCACGATCCATCTGGCCCACGGGGCCCAGTAGCCGCGAGCCGCCTGCGCACCGCAAACTCGTTCGAAGGTTTCGAACGTCTGCATCGCGCCCCTGGCACGGCAAACCGCGCTCGCGGAACGATCATGGGTTTCAACGCATCCGCGTTCGGACAATCCACGGAGTTCCGCGATGAAACCCTTGCACATGCTCAAGCGGCTTGGTGCCGCCCTCTTCTGCGCCGCCGCGCTCGCGCCGGCCCTGCCCGCGACGGCAAACGCCGCCACGCAACCCGTTGTGATCACCCGGCACGACATCGAGGCAAATGGCCTGCGCCTGCATTATCTGCAGGCGGGCAGCCAGCAGAGCGACGCTACCCCGGTCCTGCTACTGCACGGCTATGCCGAGACCAGCCATATGTGGCAACCGCTCATGGCGCAACTGGGCACGCAGCACGTGGTGATCGCACCGGACCTGCCCGGTGCGGGCGATTCGGCAATTCCGGCCAGCGGCTACGACAAGAAGACCCTGGCGCAGGACATCCATGCGATGGTGCAGGCGCTCGGCTATCGCAAGGTCAAGCTCGTGGGCCATGACATCGGGCTGATGGTGGCGTATGCGTACGCGGCCCAATATCCCGACGAAGTCGAGAGCATCACGCTGATGGACGCCTTCCTGCCCGGCGTGGGCGACTGGCAGAAGGTCTGGCTGCTGCGCGACAAGTGGCACTTCAACTTCTACGGGCCAACGCCGCTCGCGCTAGTCGACGGCCGCGAGCGCATCTACTTCGAGCACTTCTGGAACGACTTCGCCGCGGACCCGTTGCACTCGGTTCCCGAAGCGGACCGCGAGCGATATGCCGCCGCGTATGCGCGCCCTGGGCGCATGAAGGCCGGCTTCGAATACTTCCACGCGTTCCCACAGGACGCAGCCGATTTCGCCGCATTCGCGAAAACGCCGCTCACGATGCCGATGCTCGTGCTGACCGGCGAAAAGGCGTCCGGCACGTTCCTCATCGACCAGGCGCGGCTCGTCGATACGAACGTGCACGGCGTCGTGATCCAGGGCGCGGGTCACTGGCTCATGGAAGAGGCGCCGGGCCCGACGATGGCCGCGATCGAGCAGTTCGTCGATGGCGCGCCGGCGCGTTGAGAAAGCCCCCCTCAGACAGCGCGGGTGGCGCCCCATTGCACTCCCGGCGGCGCGAGCTATAACTGAAAGTACAGCGCGGATGTTCTCTGCGCGCCCGCTCGCCCCATCTTCTTGCGTCGCGCCGCGCTGTGCCGCCCCCGAATGCGTGGGCGCGCTTCCCACGTGGAGCAGTGAGCTAACACGTTCGGCAGCCGTGCGTTGCGCGCCGGCATCCCGACTTTCCAGTTGAGTGTGCGGGCGAGGCCATGTGCCTCGCTCGCGCGCGCCCTGCCGCATGAGCCACTGCGGCAGGGCGCACTCACGAACTCGAGAAAGGAGGTTGAAATGAAAACCCGCTTGGCATTGATCGCCGCATGCGTCACGGTCGTGGCCATTGCCGCGCCGGGCACGGCGCGCGCGAAGGACGAGCCTGTCTCGCAGGAGCGCGCACACCAGATGATGACCAACGACGCCGATGCTTCGGCCCAGGCCGGCACCGACATGTCGTATGGCGGCGCGCCGGATACGCGCAGCGCTTCGGGCCATCGCACGGGCAAGATGTGCTGGCCGCGGCCGGACTGCGACGTCTTTTTCGGGCAGTGAGTTTCGGACTCTGATTATTTCAGGCGTTGAGTTTCGGGCACTGATATTTCAGGCGCTGAATTGCTCACGCTGGAATTCGTTCATTGAGTCGCGGTCGGTGCACTGCGGCCAGTACGGCACAAGCCGATAGACAGGGGCGGTCTGCCCGCCCCTGCCAACCGCGCCCGCTATTGCACGGTGGCCTGCAGCAGCCCCACGACACGCTGCAACGGCGCTAGCACCTCGGGGGCGATGCCGTAGAGCGGCCCGAGCGTCTGCGAAACATCGCGGTAGTCGAGCCGCGTGTGCCCCTCGTCGTCTTCCCAGATCACCATGCGCAGCGGCAGTTCCACCGCCGCATGCGGATTGGCCGCCATGACGGGCGTGCCCGCCTTCGGACTGCCGAACAGGATGAGGCGCGTGCGCCGCAGGCTGAGCCCGACGCCCTCAGCCGCCGCGCGCTGGTCCAGGTCGGCGAAGACCTCTGCGCCTGCCGTCGCCAGCGCGGTCTTCAGGCGCGCGATCGTGGTATCGAAATCGTGCGCGCTCTTGAGCATGAGCACGGATGAGGGATGCTGCCCGTATTCGGCCATGAGGAACCTCCTTCGACGGCGAGGCGCCCGCGCGAGATGCGCGACGCATGCAACGGCACTTTATCCCAGAATACGTGGCGGGCGAGCCAGGTTGATCGCGTCCCGGATTCAGGCGCGCGACTTCGCCGCGCCGGCCTTATCTGCGGCTTGCGGCAGCGCTGCGTGCCGCGGCCACGCGCGCCACCAGACCCATGCGGCGAGCGCCGAGAGCGCGGTGGCGACGAGCAGATTCGCGCGCATGCCAGCGCCGATCGAAACGCGTCCGCCGATCCAGGCGCCCGCAAAGGCGACGCCGAGCGCCGCGCCGGTCTGCCGGGCCGCGTTGAGCACGCCGGCCGCGATACCGGAGCGCCCCGACTCGACCGTCGCCATGAGCGCCGCCGTGGCGGCGGGCATGGCGAGGCTCGCGGCGAAACCGATGGCGGGCAGCGGCAACGCCAGCACGCCGAAGCGCGCGTCGGGACCACACGCCGCCGCCGCGCCGAGATAGCCCGCAGTTGCGAGCACGAACGCGAGTGCGACGAGCGCGCGCGGGCCGAGCCAGGCCGCTGCGCGCCGCGAAAGCAGGCTGCCGAGCGGCACCATGACCGTGAGTGGCAGGAACGCGAGGCCCGCGTGCAACGGCGCATAGCCGCGCTCCTGCTGGAAATACAGGCTGAGGTCGAACAGCAGGCCATAGAACGTGAACGCCGAAATCATCGAAACGAGCGCGGCCGCGCTGAACACGGGCTGGCGGAAGAAGCCGAGTGGCAGCATCGGCTGGGCGCGGCGTTTTTCTAGCGCGATGAAGGCGAGTGCTGCTGCGAGCGCGGCCACGAGACCCGTCACGACGAGCGGCGCCAGCCAGCCGCGCGAAGGCGCCTCGATGATGGCGGCATTGAGCAGCGCGAGCGCCGCGATACCCGCCAGCTGTCCCGCGATATCGAGCCGGCGCGGCTCGCCTGCCTGCGGCTGCGGCGCCACGCGAGCGGCCATGACGATGCCCGCAAGGCACACCGGCACGTTGAGCAAAAAGATGCTGCGCCAGCCGGTCAAGCCGATCAGTACGCCGCCTAGCAAAGGTCCCGCGGCCATTGCGACGCCGCCCAGCCCCGCCCACACGCCGAACGCCGCGGCCCGCTCGCGTGCGTTGGCGCACGCGCCGTTGATGAGCGCCATCGAAGCGGGTACGAGCAACGCGGCGCTAATGCCCTGCAGCACTCGCCCTGCGGTGAGCAGCGCGAGGCTGGGTGCCGCGCCGCACAATGCCGAAGCCACCGTGAAGGCCGCGAGCCCGGCCATGTAGACGTTGCGCGCGCCGAGCCGGTCGCCGAGCGTGCCGCCCGAAAGCAGCAGGCTCGCGAACGTGAGCGTGTAGGCGTTCACGACCCACTGCAGGCCGGCCACGCCACCCGCGAGGCTCGCGCCGATACGCTCGAGCGCGACATTGACGATGGAGGTGTCGAGGATCACCACGACATAGCTGATGCTCGTTGCCCAGAGCACCCGGCGTTGCTGTTCGCGACTGTGCGTCTGCATGGACTCTCCTGCTACGCCGGCGCACAACACGCGAATCACGCTGATCGCGCTGAATGGCCGGCCACACGAGCCCAGTATCGAACGGCGCGCAGGCACAATGCTTCGATGCGTATCGAAACATGCAACCATGCTCGCGGGCTACGCTAGCTGCAAATTCCGGAGAAACGCATGAATGGCACGAACGTCCAGCCGAGAGTGTCCGCCACGGCCTTCCTGATCGCCGACCCCGCGCGCGCCGCCATGCTGATGGCGCTCGGGGACGGCCGCGCGCTGCCCGCGGGCGAGTTGGCCTACGCGGCCGGCGTGACGGCGCAAACCGCGAGCAGCCATCTGGCGAAGCTGCTGGACGGCGGCCTGCTCGCCGTCGAAAAGGAAGGCCGGCACCGCTACTACCGGCTCGCGGACGCCCAGGTGGCCACCCTGCTCGAAAACCTCGCGGCGATCGGCACGCGCGCCCCGGTGCGCCACAAGCCGCCTGGCCGCGAGGCGCAGAAGCTGCGCTTCGCGCGCTGCTGCTACGACCATCTCGCGGGCCAGGTGGGTGTGGCGATCACGGGGCGCTTGACGGAAGCGGGGCTCATCACCGCCGAAGCCGACAAGCGCTTCGCGGTGACCCCCGCGGGCGCCGCATGGTTCGGTGAACTCGGGCTCGATGTCACCGCGCTGAAGCCCGGCCGCCACGGCGTTGCGC
>NZ_DATJWR010000469.1:0-9601 GCF_035501035.1 Paraburkholderia sp. | reverse complement strand
CGGCTCACGCCGTTTCGCGAAGTTGGCTTTGCCGAATCGGGACTTTCGCTTTCGTTAATGCCCCGTGCGACGTGGGCCCAGGCTTGCACGCGCCTTTCACCGACGACCGTGCGCGTCAGGCCTCGCCGCGCAGATGCGCCGAAGCCTCGTCTTCCACACGCTGCCACAGCTCGAACGACATCGGCCGCTCGCCTTCTTCGAGCAGGTGGCCAACGAGTCCGATTGCGCGCGCCATCACGCCGAAGCCGCGCACGATGCGCCACGGAAAGCCGAATTCGCAGCAGATCGCGCCGATCGCACCCGTTGCGTTGATCGGCAGTGCCTTGCCCGACACGCGCTCTGCCTCGGCGCCGATCAGCTGCATGAGCTTCACGTAGCGCCCCGACATACCGTTCTGCGCGGCGAGTTCGAAAAGGCGCGGCGTGCGCGGATCAATGGGCTTGTGCAGCGGGTGCCCGAGGCCCGGAATCGGCGTGCCGCGTGCACGCCAGGCCGCGACCGTATCGACGGCGAGCTTTTCGAGGTCGTCGCAGGTGGCGTCGTAGGGGAGCGTCTCGGAAAGCATGCGGCACGCGCCCTCCATGCTGCCGACGAACACCGAGCCGAGCCCGCACAACCCAGCAGCCACGGCCGCCTGCAACGACTCGGGCGCGCCCGCGTACGTCATGCGCGCCGCGATAGCGCTCGGCGTCATGCCGTGCTCGACGAGCGTGATGACGATGGCATTGAACATGGCCGACTGCTGCGGCGTGGCGGTCTTGCCCGTGAGCTGCAGAAAGGCGAAGTCGCCGAGATTCATGTGGCCGAGCACCTCGTCGGGCAGGCTCTTGCCGCGCACGACGATGCGATCGGGCGTGCTATAGGCGATATCGGAGCGCACGAGCGGTTTCGGTTGACGGGCCATGGTAGCGATTCCTTCGTTATACAGCGTAGCGTTCAGCGCATTTGCGCACGTCCGTTGTTGAGCACGAGCACGTCGCGTTCCAGCGCGCACGCGCGAAAGCTCACCTCGTTGCCCTCGCGCCACATCTCCGTGCGGATCGTCTCGCCGGGATAAACGGGCGAGGTGAAGCGCGCGTGGAAGGCGACGAGGCGCTCCGGGTCGCTCGCGCACAGTGTCTTGAGCACCGCATGCGCGGCCACGCCCCACGTGGCGAGACCGTGAAGGATGGGCCGCTCGAATCCGGCCGCCCTTGCCACCTGCGGGTCGGCGTGCAGCGCGTTGTCGTCGCCGCAAAGGCGATAGATCAGCGCCGTTTCCGGCCGCGTAGGCAGATCGCAATGGTGGTCCGGCGCGCGCTCGGGCATGGGCGGCGGCGCGGGCGGCGTCTCGTCGCTCAAGCCGTTGCTGGCGCTGAAGCCGCCGTCGCCGCGACAGAACGTGAGCTGCGTGACGGTCGCGTAGTGCTCGCCGCTCGCCTTGTCCGTAATGCTACGCTGGATTTCGAGCAGTGCGCCCTTGCCCGCGCCCTTGTCGACGACGCGCGTGATGCGCGAGCGCCCGATCACGGTAGCGGCAGGCGGCAGCGGCTTGTGAATCACAAGGCTCTGCTCGCCATGCAGCAGGCGCACCCAGTCGATGCCCGAGCGCGGATCACGCGCCCAGAAGCCGGGAAAGCCGAGCACCACCGCGAACGTCGGCGGCACGCGCAGCTCCTTCTCGTAGACGAATGCCAGGTCATCCTGATCAACCGGATTCGCGCCGTAGCCCACGGCGAGGCTGTAGAGCATCGCGTCGCGTGCGGTATAGCTCTGCTCGATATCCTGGAACGGCCAATTGCGCAGGGTGTGATAGTCGATCGTCATGGCAGTGTGCGAAGTGAGGGATCAGGCGACTGCAGTCGGCCACTTGAAGAGCGGATCGGCCTTCTCGCGAAAGCGCTTCACCGCCTCGTGATGGAACCCGGTCGTGAACGCAATACCCTGCGCCGCCGCCTCGATTTCGAGCATCGTGCGCAGATCGCTGCCAAGCGACTGGTTCAGCGCGCGCTTGGCAAGACCAAAGGCAATCGGCGATGCGGCCGCGAGGCTCGCCGCAATCTGCGCGGCGCGCGCCCGCAGCGCTTCCGGCTCGACCACTTCGAGCACCGCGCCCATCTCTTTCGCCTGCGCGGCACTGATCTCACGCGCCGTGAAGACGAGATCCTTCGCGCGCGCGAGACCCACCACTCGCGGCAGCGTATAGAACGCGCCGCAGTCGGGCACGAGGCCCACCTTCATGAACGGCATGCAAAAGCGCGCGCGCGTGCTGGCGATGACGAAATCGGCCGCGAGCGCGAAGCTGAAGCCTGCGCCGTAGCACACGCCATCCACGGCCGCGATCACGGGACGATCGAGATCGATCAGCGTGCTCACCCAGCCATGCAGATCGTCGATGCGGTTGCGGCCCGCTTCCGCGCTCGTCACGCTCATGCCGCGCACGTCGCCGCCCGAGCAGAAGTCATTGCCCGCGCCGCGCAGCACGACGGCGCGCACGTCGCGGTCAGCGCGGATGCGCTGCACCGCTTCGAGCAGTTCCACGCGCATCTCGCCGTTGAGCGCGTTCTTCGCTTCGGGGCGATTGAACGTGAGCGTCGCAATCCCCTCCTCGATCTCGACCAGCAGCGTCACTTCGCTCATGCGCTCACCTTTTCGTTTGCAAGTTCGGCCAGCGCCTTGTCGAGCGCCGTGATGACATGGATCGGCTCGACGCCCGCGAATTCGACATCCGTGCGGGCAAGGAACGCCTCGATATGCGCCGCGCACGCTTCGCGCGTGGCGGCGAGTCCGGTGAAACCGTCTTCGAGCCAGGCGACCGAAGCCAACGGACGCGGATGCCAGTCGCCATTGACGATGGCCTTGACCACGGTGCCTTCGCGCACGAGCAGGCTCAGCCAGATCAGCCCTGCGGGGGCTTTTTCGCGCCCGCGCACGATACGATCGCCCGCAAGCGTGAGTGGCGCATAGCGTGTGGCCTCGCTCTTCTCGTGGAACCAGCTCTCTTCGTGCAGTTCGCGCTCGTATTGCCGGGCGAAAGCGAGCTCGTCGCCGGCGAGCGCTCCCGGCTCCAGCACGACTTCGCCGAACGTGCGACGCACGCACGCGCGCACCCACGCGGAGAGTTCGTCCGCATTCACCTCGCGGCCCAATTCCTGTTCCAGATACGTGTAGCGCGAGCCGAGATCCTTGTACTTCTTGTCCTTCACCTTCTCGGGCGCCATGGGCATCGCGCGCGCCGCGATGGCCGTGTCGATGGCCTTCACGTTCAGCAGGATGCGAAACGTCAGCACGCCGCCCTCGATCTTGAGCGAAGTGGCCACGAGCTTGCGCCCATCGATCTCGACGTCGTTGAGCGGCCGGTAGGCGGCCTGCACGCCGAACACGTCGTGCAGCGCCTCGGCTACATGCCCGAGTATGGTGGGAAACGCCTGCGCCGCCGTATCGGGCACGCCGGGCAACCCGAGCGGCAGATAGAACGCGAGAAATGCCGAGCCGCGCCCCGCATAGATCGCGCCGCCGCCGTTCACGCGCCGCCGCGCCAGCACGTTGTTGCTGCGGCAGAAAGCAAGATCGAGCACCTGGTTGGGATCTTCGTTCACGCCCACCGTGATGCTGTCTTCGTTGAAGATGTTTAGATATACCGTGGGCGGCGCGAGCTTTTCGGCCACGGCACGCTCCACAGCCGGCGACACCGAGATCGAAAAGTCCGCATAGCTGTGGTTGCCGACAAGAAGGCGCCACGGCGCCGCGCTATTCGTTGTGCCTGCATTCATGTTGTCTCTCTCCGTGTATCTTCGACGAGCGCCTCGCCTTCAATCTTCGCGACGGGCTCGATCCCGTCCGCATGGATCAGCGTCTGGCGTTTGAAGCGCTCGGCGATGGCTTCGATCGCCGCGTGCCCGGGCGCTCCTTCCACCTGAAGCGTGAGTTGGTCGCCGCCATGGTCCTTCCGGCCGATCACGAGACGATATGCGCCGGTTGCACCTTCCACGCCCAGCAGCACGGTCTTCAGTTCGGACGGGTACACCTTCACGCCCTTGATCTTCACCATCGAATCGGCACGCCCGAACACCACGCGAGGCAACGACACCGTGCGCCCATGCACGGGCGCGGTACGTTCGAGCACGGTGAGGTCGCCGGTGCGATAGCGCACGAGCGGCTGCAACTCCTTCTTCAGATGCGTGAGCACGAGTTCGCCGCGTTCGCCTTCTGCTACGGGGGCACCGGTATCCGGATCGATGACTTCGGCATACAGAAGTTCGTCGAACACGTGCACACCTTGAGAACCGGGAAACGTGCGCGCAACGGGCAAGCACTCGGAAAGCGAGTAGCTGTCGATCAGCAGCGCGCCCGGCATCGCCTCGCGCACCCGCGCGTAGAGCGCGGCGTTGCCCGTGAACGCTTCACCGCCCGCGAAAAACACGCGCGGCACCGGGCATCCCGCTTCGATGAGCTTGAGCGCGTGAGACGGATTGCCGGCCAGCACCGTCACCCCACATTGCCGTGCGACACGCGCTGCGCGCTCGGTCTCGCCCGGGCCGTGTGGAATGCATGCCACGCCGCGCGCCTCCATCTGGCTCTGGTAGAACAAGCCCGCGACGAACAGGTGATAGCCGAAAGTCACCATGCACACGTCGCCGTGGCCGATGCCGCAGGCGTCGAGATGCTGGCCGCATGCCGCTTCGATTGCGCGCAGGTCGGCCGCGCTGTGCAGGATGGGCACGAGCGTCGCGCCCATCGGCGTGAGATGGACACGCACCGGCGGCACCTGTGGCGCAAACGCGCCGTAGCCTGGGCGAGCCATCTCGGCCACCAGTTGCGCGCGCGACATCAGCGGCACGCGCTGCGCGAACTCGGCCGCACTCGCCACACTACGCGGCAGGCGGCCCGAATAGAACGGGTGCGTCTGCAGCCGCGCCAGCTGCGCGTTGAGCAAATCGAGCATCGTCTCCTCCTTGTCTCCTTTGTTGCGGACGCTGCGCCGCTGTGCTCAGGCTGCGCGCTCGAAAATCGCTGCAATGCCCTGCCCGCCTCCCACGCACATCGTTTCCAGACCGTAGCGGCCCTTGCGACGCTGCAGTTCATACAGCAGCGTCGTGAGCATGCGCACCCCGGTCGCGCCGATCGGGTGACCGAGCGAAATGCCCGAGCCATTGACGTTCAGGCGCGATTCGTCGTGCCATCCCCAGCCCTTGAGGACGGCGAGCACCTGGCACGCGAAGGCTTCGTTCAACTCGACGAGATCGAGTTGATCAAAGCTCAGTCCGGTCTTTTGCAGCAGCTTCTGCACGGCGGGCACCGGGCCGATGCCCATGGTCGCGGGCTCGCAGCCCGCAGCGGCCCAGCCGGTCAGATAGCCGAGCGGCGTGAGGCCAAGCTTGTCGAGTTGATCCTCGGCCACGATCAGGCAGGCGGCCGCCGCATCGTTTTGCTGGCTGGCGTTGCCCGCCGTGACGGTGCCGTCTTTCATGAGCGGCTTGAGTTTCGCGAGCGAGGCCTCGCTCGCATCCGCGCGCACGCCCTCATCGCGTGCGAACAACACCGGGTCGCCCTTGCGTTGCGGCACCGCAACCGGCACCACTTCGCCGGCAAAGCGGCCCGACTCCCAGGCCGCTGCCGCGCGCTGGTGGCTGCGCACCGCGTACGCGTCGGCCTCCTCGCGCGTGATGCCGTATTCCTTTGCCAGGTTCTCGGCTGTCTCGATCATCCCGGAGATGTAGCCGAAACGTGCTTCGGGCTGCGAACGTTCGCGGCCGCGCTCGAGCCGGTCGTGCATCCTCACCGAGCCCGAACGTGCGCCCCAGCGCATGTCCGTCGTGTAGTACTCGATGTTGCTCATGCTCTCCACGCCGCCGGCCACGACCACGTCCGCGGCGCCGCTTTGCACCATCATCGCGGCTGTCACCACTGCCTGCAGGCCGCCGCCGCAGCGGCGATCGAGCTGCATGCCCGGCACGTGGACCGGCAGCCCGGCTTCGAGCGCGGCCCAGCGGCCAATGCAGGGCGTTTCGCTGTTCGCATACGACTGCGCGAAAACCACATCCTCGATGCGCTCCGGGTCCACGCCACTGCGCGAGATGGTTTCCCTCAGCACCGTGGCCGCCAGCGTCTCGACCGACACGGGCCGCAGGCTGCCCCCGAAAGTGCCGACCGGCGTGCGCACCGGCGCAACTATCGCTGCTCTTCTCATTTCGGATTCCTTTATATGTTGCGTGGTTGTCCATCCCTGCGCAGCATGCACGCCCGGTCAAACTGTCACGGCATCGCGGCTCGCGTGATGCGACTGCGCCAGCGCTTCGCGGCACTCGGGCGGCGCGATGGCGAGCATGCGCTCCACGCGTTGTGCGAGCGTGAGTCCTCGCAGATCGGCCACACCGTGTTCGGTCACGATCACGGCCGCGTCGCTGCGCGGCGTGCTGACCGGCCCCGACAGATGCGCGACGATGCGGCTGCTGTGGCGCGCGCTCGAAGCGAGCGCGACAATCGCCACGCCGCCGCGCGAGCGCGACGCGCCACGCATGAAGTCGAGCGCGCCACCCACGGCGCCTACATAGCGTCCGCCCGCTGCCTCCGCATTGACCTGCCCGGTCAGATCGACTTCGAGCGCCGAGTTGATCGCCACGAAGCGATCGAGACTGCCGAGCACATCGATGTCGTGCGTGTAGGCGGTCGAGCGAAACTGGATCTGCGCATTGCGATGCGCGTGCGCGTAGACCTTGCGCGTACCCATCATCGTGCCGGCGACGCTTACGCCCCGATCGCGCGACTTGCGCGCATTGGTGACCACGCCCGCCTCGATCAGGTCGACCACTGCATCCCCGATGGTGCCGCTGTGCACGCCAAGCTCGCGCCGGTCGCGCAATTGACCGACGATGGCCTCGGGCAGCGCGCCGAGCCCGAACTGGATCGTCGAGCCGTCTTCGATCAACGAGGAGGCGTGCTGCGCGATGCGCCGCTCGATTTCACCGGCCTGCGTGGCCGGCGCCTCCAGAGGCGCGCGGTCGGTATGGACCAGAACGTCGAAGTCCCCGGCGCGCAACGTGCGCTTGCCGTAAGTCCACGGCGCGGCAGCGTTGACCTCCGCGATCACGACGCGTGCGCTGTCGATGAGCGGCACGAGGTATTCGTGCGCGATGGAGAGGCTGTAGTGGCCCGTCTCGTCGGCGGGCGCGACCTGCAGCAGCAACACGTCGATGCGATTCGGACCACTCGTGAGCACGCTGCGAAACTGCGAGTAATGGCACGGCAGGATGTCGAGCACGCCCGCGCGCTCGAGCCGCCGGTTCGTGCCCGAAGCACCGTAAGCAACGAAGTCCACGCAATCGGCAAAGGCGGGGTCGAGCGTGCCGGACCACGACGAACCCACGAACACGCGAAAGCGGCCGCCTGGCGCGCGGCGCTGTGCCATCAACAGCTCCGTGAGCGTGCATGGCTCGGCGCCACACTGGCCCCATGTGACCGTATCGCCGGGACGCACGTACTGTGCGAAATCGAGCTGCGCGACGTCGACGCTGCGGCCCGCGCGCGTGCCGTGCGTCATCAAACCGGGTCCCAGCTGAAGACGTCGGCGGATACGTCGAGCGAATGGAACGATTTGCGCAGCGCCGGCATGGCATGCTCGGCGATCGTCTCCGGCGTCCAGCCTTCGCCGCGATGCACCGAGCGCAGCGGGCGCGGCTGGCTCATCAGGAAAATCTCGTTGTTACGGACTGCGAAAATCTGTCCCGTCACGTCCGCAGCCTGCTCGCTCGCAAGGTAGACGGCGAGCGGAGCGATCTTCGCCGGAGTCATCTGCTTGATCTTCGCGACGCGCGCTTCCTGTTCCGGCGAATCGACCTTGATCGAGTTGATCATGCGACTCCAGGCGAACGGCGCGATGCAGTTCGAGCGGATGCCGAACTTCTCAAGGTCTAGCGCGATCGATTTCGAGAGCCCCGCAATGCCGAGTTTCGCCGCGCTGTAGTTCGCCTGCGCAAGATTGCCGATCAGGCCGGACGTGGACGTCATATGCACGAACGCCCCACTGCGCTGCTCCTTGAAATGGTCGGCTGCGGCGCGCGAGACGTAGTACGAACCGTAGAGATGGACCTTCAGCACGGCGTCCCACTCTTCTTCGCTCATCTTGTGGAAGAAGCGGTCGCGCAGGATGCCCGCGTTGTTTACCACGCAGTCGATACGGCCGAACACGTCCAGCGCGTTCTGCACGATGTGCGCGGCGCCCGCCGGGTCGGCCACGCTGTCGGTGTTCGCGGTGGCCTGGCCGTCGAAGGCCCTGATCTCGTTCACTACGGCTTGCGCGGGGCCGTCGTTGTGGCCCTCGCCGGCAAGCGAAGCACCCACGTCGTTCACCACGACCTTCGCGCCGTGGCGCGCCATCATCAGCGCGATATCGCGGCCAATGCCCCCGCCCGAGCCTGTCACCACCACTACCTTGCCTTCCAGCATTCGTTGCGTCGTCATCGTTCTCGCTCCTCCAGCCCGCTTAGTGCCGGGCACTCATTCGTATTGAATCGTCGCGTGATAATCTGTGCCGCTCGAGTCGCAGCTTGACGTATCGGGTACAGCTGCACAATTTGGATATGCCGAATGCCCATTTCGGCCAGGATTAACCCGTGCTATCGCTAATGGCGCGCTGAACGCTGCGGCGCAATAATGCTCGGGGTCTGCTCGCCTGCCTGCTCGCCACTCAATCACGTGGCGAGGGCATGAGCAGCCGCAAATGGAGACAGGCAGGCCAACCCATGCATTTCGATCTCGTCGACCTGAAGCTCTTCACTCACGTGGCCGAGGCAAGCAGCCTCACGCGCGGCGCGGAACGCGCGCACCTGTCGCTGCCCGCGGCGAGCACGCGCATCAAGAATCTCGAAGAACAGGTGGGCGTCAAGCTCTTGAGCCGCACGAGCCAGGGCGTGACGCTCACCGGCCCCGGCGAAACGCTGCTCGCGCACGCGCGGCGCGTGCTCAAGCAGCTGGAGCAACTGAGCGGCGACTTGCAGGAGTACTCGCAAGGCGTGAAAGGCCACGTGCGCGTGTTCGCGAACACCACGGCGATGAGCGAGTTCCTGCCGGCCGTGTTGCGCACCTACCTCATCAATCATCCCGATGTGTACGTGGACATTCACGAGCGTCTGTCGCCCGACATCGTGCGCGCGGTGCAGGACGGCTCCATCGACATCGGCATCGTGGCGGGCAATGTGCGCACCGAGGGCCTTCAGGTCCTGCCGTACCGGCGCGACCGGCTGGTGCTCGCCACCGCGCTCAGCCATCCACTCGCACAGGCGCGCGAAATTGCGTTTGCCGACACGCTCGATTACGACTTCGTCGGGCCGCCCGACGAAAGCGCGATTTTCTCGTTCTTGAAGCGTGCTTCTTCCGACCTGCAGCGCGCCATACGCTGGCGCATCCAGCTCGGGAACTACGAGGCCGCGTGCCGCATGATCGAAGCGAACATCGGCATTGGCGTGCTGCCCGAGGGCACGGCTCGCCGCCACGCACAAACCATGTCGCTGAAGATCGTGCCGCTCACCGACGAATGGGCCGTGCGCAAGCTGCAGATCTGCATGACCGAGCGCGACGCGCTGCCCCTCTTCGCGCGCAAGCTCGTCGATCTGCTCGTGGCCGA
>NZ_DATJWR010000468.1:0-27498 GCF_035501035.1 Paraburkholderia sp. | reverse complement strand
CGACCGAAGCCGCTGCGACGGACGATTCCACCGCAAAGGCCACGACCAGCACGCCGGGAACCACCCGACAGGCAAGCGACGACTACGAGCGCATCGACGCGGCGGAGTGGGGAGGGTTCCTCGAGCTTTTGCGCCGCCATCGTCCGCGCGCGCCCATCAACGGCGCGCTCGTATCAATCAGCCTCGACGTGCTGACCGATCCGGATCCCGCTGTCCGTGCAATCGAGGCCGACGCGCTGCGCGCACGTCTCGCCGAATTGCGCGCAACACTCGGTATTCGCTTTCCCATCTACGTGCTGATCACGCAGACGGACCGCATGCCCGGCTTCGCGGATTATTTCAGTTCGCTCACTGAGGAAACGCGCGCACAAATGTGGGGCTTCACGCTGACGCTCACGGGCGGTTCGGCGCAGGCCAGCCTCACCATGAGATGCGACGGCGAGCTTCGGCAACTGGCCGCGCGTCTCGAGAGCAGCGTCAATACCCGCCTCGAGGACGAATACGATACGGATCGCCGTCGCCGCCTGGCGGCGCTCCCCGAGGCATTTGCAGCACTCTCGGCGCCGCTCGTCGAACTCCTGTCACAACTCTTCCTCGATTCGCGCTACGACGACACGCAGTTGCACGCGACGCTGCGCGGCGTGTACTTCACGAGCGCGGCGCAAGGCGGCTCCGCGGTGGTTGCAGAGCCGCTCACGATCGTGCAGCACCTCGCCACGGGACTAGGCAAGGATATCGTCACGCATCCTCCTCGCGCTGAAGGTCATCTGAGCTACTTCCTGCATGACCTGTTCACGAAAGTCGTCTTCCCGGAAGCCCATCTCGTCAGCCCGAACCTGCGCTGGGAATACCGCTTCCGCGTATTGCGACTGCTCGGCCACGCGCTCGCCGTGCTGCTGTTCGTGTGGCTCGCGTTCGGCCTGCGCGTGAGCTTCGGCAACAACACCGACTATCTCGACGCGATCCGGCACAAGACTCAAACGCTCGCGGCACGCGTCACGCAGCTCTATCGCGACCCGAAACCCGAAGCGGTGCCAGACACGCTGAGCGACGCCCGCTATCTGCCAACGCTGACGGCCCTCGACCTTTCGAATCCGGATGGCAGCTATCGTTACGGCCTCTACACGGCGCCCGGCATTGTCGATGCGAGCCACAGCACATACTTTGCGCTGGAGAACAACCTGCTGCTGCCGCAGATCGTTCACCGCATGGAGGACGTCATCTCGAACTCGATCGCGACGAAAGACACCAAAAGCACGTTCAATGCGCTGCGCGTCTATCTCATGCTGTATGACAAGGCAAAGTTCAACGCCGACGACGTGAAGGCCTGGGTGCTCGACGACTGGGCGAAAACCGATAGCGCCTCGATCTTCGGCGGTCGCGCCACGATGATCGAGCATGTCCAGCAGCTTTTCTCGGGCGAGCACGTGGTGCAGTCGCCGCTGATCCGCAACGACGCGCTGATCCAGGAAGCGCGCGCGTTCCTCGACTCGAGCAACGCGACGCAACGGCTCTACGATCGCGCGAAGGCGGCCATGCAAAAGGATGCGCCCGACGAGTTCACGCTGCTGCGCGCGGTCGGCCCGCAAGCGGGCACGGTGTTCACGCGCGCGAGTGGCGGCCCGCTTTCGCGCGGCGTGCCGGGACTGTTTACTTTCGACGGCTACCGCAATCTGTTCGACAAGCGCCTGCGCGAGTTCGCGCAGGACGCGCGCGACGACGATGCGTGGGTAATGGGCCGCTCCTACCTGGGCGACGCTGAAAAAAAACGGCTGATTTTGTGAAATCCGCCGCCGATGCGGACGATACGGTAACAGCGGCAATCCGCCGGCTCTATCTCACGGAATATGCCCAGCAGTGGGACGCGTTCCTCGGCGACATCCGCACCGTGCAGGGAACCAGCCTCTCTTTCAACTTGCAGGTCCTGCGCCAACTCGCCGCGCCGGATTCGCCTCTGGCGCGGCTTGCGCGGGCAGCCGCGCATGAAACGACGCTTACGCAGCCGATCGCGAGCGACGGCTCGATTCTCCAGAAAACAGCCGACAAACTCAGCAAGAACGCCGACAAGGCGCTCGGCATTCGCGCCGAAGAGCGCGTCGAGCGCGAACTCGTCGACAGCCATTTCGCCGCGCTGCGGGAAATGGTGACGGGGAGTGCAGAAGTTGGGGCCGACACCCAGGACAATGCGAGCGCCGCCGGCAAGACCGGACTCGATGGCGTGTCGAGCATGCTCAACGACTACTACACGGCGCTTACCGTGGCCGACAACGCGATCAGCAACAACAGCATGCCGCCTGCGAGCGACATCGCCGCGAAACTGAAGATGGCGGCCAACACCATGCCGGCGCCCTTTCGCGAAGTGCTGCTGGGCCTTTCCATCCAGGGCTCGCGCGAGGTGAATCAGGGGATCGGACAGCTGCTCTCGCGTCAAATGCAGAGCGTGGTGAGCGACGCGTGCCGGCTAACCGTGGAAGGCAACTACCCGTTCTCTCCCGAAAGCAAGCGCGAAGTGAGCATCGACGACTTCACGCGCGTCTTCGCCCAGGGCGGCGTAATCGACGACTTCTTCACCAAGAACCTCGCGCAATTCGTGGATACGTCGGTGAAGCCCTGGCGTTACCGCACGCTGCCGGGTTCCACCGATCCGGTGCGAGGCCCCGATCTGGAACCGTTCGAGCATGCAAAGGCAATCCGCGATGTCTTCTTTGGCGAACAGGGCAAGCAGCTCGTGTGGAAAGCGGAAGTCCGCGTACCGGAAATGGACCCGACCATCATGAGTCTTTCGATCGAAATCGATGGACAGAACACGCAATACCAACACGGTCCCGTCACTCCATTCAGCGTCAGTTGGCCCGGCCCGCGCGGCGGCGTGCATGCCGAGATCACGGCGAGCCCGCGCATCCGCCCCGACACGTCCACGATCGCAGCGGACGGCCCCTGGGCGCTTATGCGCCTCATCAGCAAGGGGCGGGCCATCCAGACCGCGACGCCCGGGCGCACGCGCGTCGCATTCGACTTCGATGGACGCAAAGCGGTCCTCGATATCGCCGGCACCGCCAGCGTGGCCAATCCGCTCACGAGCGACGTGCTCACGACGTTCCGTTGCCCGAGTTCCATGCCGCTGATCAGCCTGCCGGACAGCGGGCCGCCCGCGGGACTTCCGTCGGCCGGCACGCTGGCGACTTCCCTTGCGGGACACTGAGGACACGCGATGAACCCCACGAGGCAACCCAGCACATTCGCGAGCATCTACACCATTCCCCTTTCGCGCGCCGAGCGCCTGCAGACTGCCGCAGCGGCCGGCCGTCCGCTGCTCGAAGCTGCGCGGCCGCTGCTGCAGGCGTTGCGCGACCCACCAGCCGACCTGGATGCTGACGCCGTGCTCGCGCGCCGGCAGCGGCTGCTGAACGAAGCGAGAGCTTTTGAACGCGTGTGTGCCGGTCTCATGGTGCCGCGCGCCGCCGCCGACGACGCGCTGTATTGCCTGTGCTCCGCGCTCGATGAAGCCGCAATGCAAACGGCCTGGGGGAAAGGCGCCGCGACCGGAACGGAATGGAGCGCAAACGGTCTGGCCACGACATTGGGCTACGATCGCCAGGGTGACGACCGCGTTTTCGGCATGCTCAACAACGCGATGCGGGATCCTGACGCGCAAGGCGACATGCTCGAACTGCTACAGGAAATTCTCGCGTGCGGTTTCGAGGGCCGCTATCGTCGTGCGCAGGATGGGTCGCGCAGGCTGCAGGACATTCGAAACAGCCTCGGCCGGTTGATCAGGATGACAGAAGAAACGCCGCGTGCAGCGCGTCGCAATACCCGATCGACGCGATCGACGAGACAACGCCCGTCCGAGCCCGAGTCCAGGTCTGAGTCCGAATATGACATCGATGTTGTCGCGTTCCGCATGGCACTGGCGCCAGAGCGTCCGCGCACCAGCCAGCCGAGGCGTCTCAAATGGCTTGTTTTCGGGGCGCTGGCAGCCGCCTTGCTCGCGGCTGGCGCGTATTTTCTGCCCGGCTGGTATGCAAGCGAAGTCGCACGACGGCATGTGAATCCGATTCCCGCTGTCGCCCAGCGTATCGAAAGCCTGATGCCTGTCGAGATCGCGACCCACGCGGTATCGCTCCAGGAGAACGACGATCATTCCCGCCTCGTCATCCGCGTCGATGGCATGTTTGCGCGTGGCGAGTTCTCACTGAATCCCGCCGCCATCCCGCCACTCTCGCAAATCGGCCACGTAATCGCAGCGGCAGGGCCGAACTTGCTGATCCACCTGACCGGCTATACGGACAATACGCCGTTGGAAAATACGAACGGCTTGACCAATCAGTCACTCTCGGCCCTACGCGCTCAGAGCGTCATGAAGACGCTGACCGATGCCGGAATATCGCCGGAGCGCATAACCGTGAATGGCAATGGCGAGTCGTCACCGCTCGATGACAACAATACGCTCGAGGGACGTGCGCGAAACCGGCGCGTAGAGATAGCCGTAGAGCAATGGCGATGAACTTCACACGCGTCGCCACCCATTTCCACCAGTCATCGCGCAATCGTACGATCGATTCAATTGATACGCCATCCTGATTAATCAGGCGATACTGGCGGCGGTCATTCGAGGCAGTGCACGGCTGGGCAGCCGTACACCGTCTGAATCACGTTCCCCTGCCTCCACACCCGCAAGGCACGCGTTGCACTTTCGCAACGCCATCGCAGTACGTTACACGATCCAGAATTGTCAGGCGCCCCCCAAGGACCCGCTTGCCTTTGCACTCGAATGTAAAATTCGGCCGCTGTACCGCGCCAATCGGTCATCTCGACACCTCACGCAATGCGCATAAGCCGCGCACACTCATAGGGCGCGATCCGTGGCACTCAGCTAAACTCACCCAACGTCGAGGCAGTATCGAAATAGCTGGCGGCGTGTGTCCGCCTATATCCCTGGTAGCTGCCTTGGCAATGCAAGCGGCAGCTACCTCGAAGAAGAGAAAGGTCTGTTGCGATGCGACTATCCATTCAAGTTGGGCTGGGCGCACTCGTCGCCGGATTGCTGCTTGGGTCGAGCCTTTTCGCGGCGGACATATCAGCCATTGCGGCCACGCCTGCCGCAAAGGCGGCGAGCGCAGCAAGCGGCGTACCCGCTAGCGCGCCAGCCGCGGCTTCTGCTGCCGTGACCGGGCCTGTCGTCATCCAGACCGCGCCTGGCACCGTCCTGCCTCAGGCCGCCGCGCCCACGGCGCTTGGGCCTGCGCGCACGCGCACCTTCACGCTGCGCCAGATGGGCGTGTACGACCCCATCGCGCTGCGCGGCCTCGATCCCACCGCCAGCATGAACGTCGACGTGCGCACCGACGAGGTCGTGACCGGCGCGAAGCTCAAGCTCGTCTACACGTACTCACCTTCGCTGATCTGGTCGCTTTCGCATCTCAAGGTGTTCGTGAACGGGGAAGTCGTCGCGACGATTCCGCTCGTCAAGGAGACCGCCGGGCAACTCGTCGCGAGCGAGATCAATCTCGACCCGCGCCTTTTCACCGACTTCAACCGCATCAGCGTGCAGATGATCGCGCACTACACGCTCGATCATTGTGAGGATGCCTATCACTCGAGCCTGTGGGCCGACGTAAGCCCGGAAACGACGCTCACGCTCGATACCGCCGGCATCGTCCTGCCCGACAGCCTCGCGCTGTTGCCGGTGCCATTTTTCGACCGCCACGACAACCGACTCGTGCGCGTGCCGTTCGTGCTCGCTGCCAACGCGGGCGTGCCCACGCTGCGCGCGGCCGGCGTGGTCTCGTCGTGGCTCGGCGCACTCGCGAGCTATCGCGGCTCGCGCTTCGCGGTCACGCGCACCGCGCCGCCCGATGCGAACGCGATCGCGCTCGTGCTCCCCGACCAGGTGCCCGAAGGGCTGAACCTGCCGGAAATCAAGGGCCCCACGATCTCGGTGATGCCCAACCCGGCTGCCGATCCGCAATCGGGCAGAAAGCTGCTCGTGATCGCGGGCCGCACGCCCGAGGAGCTGGAGAACGCCGCCAACGCGCTCGTGCTCGGCCAGGCCGGCATGGCGGGCAGCAGCGTGACGGTGCAATCGGTCGATCTCGGGCCGGCCCGCAAGCCCTACGATGCGCCGAACTGGGTGCCCACAGATCGCCCCGTGCTGTTCCGCGAGCTGGTGAGCGACCCGCAGCAGCTCCAGGTGTCGGGTTACAACCCGCCCGCGATCCGCGTGAACCTGCGCGTGCCCGCCGATCTCTACGCGTGGGCGCAGCGCAACGTGCCGCTCGACGTGCGCTATCGCTACACGGCGCCCTCCGCGTGGAACGATTCGGTGCTCAACGTGAGCATCAACGACCAGCTCGTGCGCTCGCAGCGCCTGCGCCCCGTCACGCGCGCCTCCGACGAGGCGCGCATCAGCGTGCCGCTGATCTCGGGTTCCGACGCGCGCGCTTCGGCTAATCTGGAGATTCCCGCGTTCCGTGTGGGCAGCGACAACCAGTTCCAGTTTCAGTTTCACATCGATTCGCAGAAGACCGGCCTGTGCACCTCCACTGCAGCCGACGTCGCGCGCGCGGCGGTCGATCCCGACTCGGTGGTCGACTTCAGCGGCTTCGCACACTACACCGCGCTGCCCAATCTCGCCTACTTCGCCAATAGCGGTTTTCCGTTCACGCGCATGGCCGATCTCTCGGATACGGCCATCGTGATTCCCGACGCCCCCGACACAAAAGACCAGGAAGCCGTGCTCACGATGCTCGGTCACATGGGTCAGTGGACGGGCCTGCCCTCGTTGCGCGTGACAATCGTGCCCGCGAGCCAGGTGGATAGCGTGCGCGCGCGCGACCTGCTCGTGATCGGCTCGGGGTCCGCCGCGCAACTGCTCGCGAAGTGGGGCAAGGACTTGCCGCTCCTCATCGAGCGCGGCAGGACCGAGGTGACGACGCGCGATCAGAGAAGCGGCTGGCCGGGCTGGCGCGGCGGCACCGAGGATGAGGACCTGACGCCATCGGGCCGCTCGATCGTCACGCTCGGCGGTCCGATAGCGGCGCTGATCGGCTTCGAGTCGCCGCTCGAGGCCGGCAGAAGTGTGGTTGCGCTCACAACCACCTCGTCGGCCGAACTGGGCGACGTGCTCGACGCGTTCCAGGACAGCGGCAAGATCACGCAGATGCACGGCGACCTCGCGCTCGTGCGTCACGGCCAGGTCGAGGGCCTGCGCGTAGGCGAGCGCTACTTCGTCGGCGATCTTCCGTGGTATGCACGCGCGTGGGTGCATATCTCGCGCTACCCGTCGCTGATGGCGCTCGCGGGCATTCTCGCCGGCCTGATCGTCGCGCTCACGGTGTTCTGGGCGCTGGGCCGCATGGCATCGCGCCG
Organism: Paraburkholderia sp.; assembly: GCF_035501035.1. GTDB lineage: Bacteria > Pseudomonadota > Gammaproteobacteria > Burkholderiales > Burkholderiaceae > Paraburkholderia. The sequence continues at coordinate 20,127 of NZ_DATJWR010000468.1, read as the reverse complement.
CACCGGGGACTGACGATGCGCCCGGGCTTGCCCAAACTCGCGCCTCGCTTCGCGCGCTGGATCGCAGCCGGTGCGCTCGCTTGCGCGCCGATTGCGCCATTTGCACCGCTTGCACCACTTGCACCGCTGGCCCTGCTGATGCCGGCCGGTTCGGCGCACGCGGCCGCGCCCGGCGCCAAAGCCTCCGCCACGCAACCCGCCAGCCCCACAGGCGCGCCGGCCACAGCAGCGAAAACCACCGCCTGCGCGTGGCCCGCATGGAATGCGTTCCGCAGCAACCTGATGAGCGCAGATGGCCGCGTGATCGATGCGAGCACGCCGCGCCAGGTGACTGTATCGGAAGGGCAGTCCTATGCGCTCTTCTTCGCGCTGGTCGCGAACGACCGCGCGAGCTTCGAGAAGGTTCTCACGTGGACCGAGAACAATCTCGCGCAGGGTGACCTTGCCACCCATCTCCCCGCCTGGATCTGGGGTCGACTCGACATCGGTGAAGACGGCAAGCCGATCGCCGCTTCGGCTGCATCCGCTGCATCCGCCGTTTCGGCCTCATCAGCCGCTGCGGGCGCGGCCCCGGCGAGCGGCGCGCATGCCGGCGAGCCCCGTTGGGGCGTAATCGACAGCAACCCCGCCAGCGACGCCGACCTCTGGATCGCCTACACCCTGCTCGAAGCCGGGCGCCTGTGGAACGAACGCCGCTACACGGCGCTCGGCACGGTGATGGCCCGAAACATATTGCGCTACGAAACCGCCGTGCTGCCGGGCCTCGGGCGCACCGTGCTGCCAGGGCCCACGGGCTTCACGATCGGCAAGGACACCTGGCGGCTCAATCCGAGCTACGTACCGCTGCAGGTGATGCGCCGCTTCGCGCTCGCGCTGCCGCAAGCGAGCGAATGGAAGACGCTGCTCACGACTTCGGCGAAGCTCGTCAACGACACCGCGCCCAAGGGCTTCTCGCCCGACTGGGTGGAATACCACGCAAAAGGCGGCTTCGCACCCGATGAGCAAACGCACGCCGAGAGCGCTTACAACGCGATCCGCGTGTACCTGTGGGCGGGCATGCTCGCTCCCGACGACCCGCTGCGCGGCGGCACGCTCGCCACCTTCACGCCACTCGCGGACTTCGTCGGCGCACACGGCTTTCCGCCCGAGCGCGTCGATACGCGCACGGGCACGCCGGGGCCGAACGAGGGCAATGGCGGCTTCTCGGCGGCCGTAGCGCCCTATCTTGCCGCGCTCGGCCGCGCCGATCTCGCGAACGCCCAGGTCGAACGCAGCCGCACGCTCGCGCAAAAGTCGCCGCCTGGCTACTACAGCAGCGTGCTGATGCTGTTCGGCCTCGGCTATCGCGACGGTCTCTACCGTTTCGACGCGCAAGGCCGCGTCGCGCCAGCATGGACGAGCGCATGCCCTACGCCGCGCTGAACGCCCTCGCGCGCGCCAGGCGCGCCGCCCGTGGGCGCAGCGCGCGCCGTGAGGCGCGGCGGCGGGACACGCGCGCATTGCCGGGCAACGCCGCTGCCTGTGCGCCGCGACGCTCGTTGCCGAATCTCACGCCTCTTGTCGCGCTCCTGCTCGCGGCCTCGCCGTATCTCGCCTGCGCGCAGCAGGCCGGCGCGCAGCCCGCAGCAAACGCCGCCGCGCCAGCTGCCCAGGCCGCGCAGCTGCTCTCGGCGGCGCGCATGTGGGAGAGCAAGGACCGACCCGACATTGCACGCGGCCTCGTGCAGAAAGCGCTGCTGTTCGATCCGCAGCAGCCCGACGCGCTCGCGCTGCTCGGCGAAATCGAGCTGCGCTCGAACCGCCCCGCCGAAGCCGCGAAGATCCTCGCGCAGTTAAAGAAGCTGCATCCGGAAGCGAGCGCCACGAAAGAGCTCGACGACGCCTACCGCATCGCCACCAGCGGCAAGATGGAGATGGCGCAGATCCGCCTGCTCTCGAGCGCTGGCAAGAGCGACGAAGCCGCGGCGCGCCTGCTCAAGCTCTTTCCGAACGGCGCGCCCACTGGCGATCTCGCGCAAGACTATTACCGCATCCTCGCGGGCACGGCCGCGGGCCGCGCGCGCGCGATCAGCGAACTGCGCACGCGCGTGAAGCAGAACCCCAACGACCCGCGCCTCGCGCTGATCCTTGGCGATCTGCTCACCGACCGCGCGGACACGCGCATGGAAGGCCTCAACCTCATCTACCGCGTGTATCAGCGCCAGGACAGCAACCGCGCGCGCGCGCTCGAACTGTGGCGGCGCGCGCTCGGGAGCGCCGGGCGCGACGATCCCGCCTATTACGTCTGGTACCTGCGCTATCTGCAGGAAGTGCCCGACGACACCGACGCCCAGCAGACCGTCACCGAGCTCGGCAAGCGCCTCGGCGCCAAGGGCCAGGCGCAGGCGCTCGCCGAGGCGCAGAACCCGTCCGCCGTGATCACCGCGCCCCCGCGCGCGGCCGGTGCAGGCGCACAAGCGAGCACCGCGGCGCGGGCGCCCGCACGCCCGGGCCCCGGCGCCGCCGATCGCGCGCGCGGCCTCACACAGCTCGAGCGCGGCGATCTCAAGGATGCCGAAACCTCATTGCAAAGCGCCCAGCGCGCGAACCCCAACGACGGCGAGACGCTCGGCGCCCTCGGCCTCGTGCGGCTGCGCGAGGGCCGCCACGACGAAGCGAAGGCGCTCTTCACCCGTGCGCTCGTGCTCGACCCGGACAACGCCGGCAAGTGGCGCAGCCTCGAGAAAACGGCCGCCATCTGGGGCACCATCGCGAAGGCGCGCGAGGCGAATTCGCAAGGCAAGCCGCAAGACGCCGAAGCGCTCGCGCGCGAGGCGCTCAAGCTCGATCCGGGCAACACCGATGCCGCGGACATCCTCGGCAGCGCGCTCATCGCGCAGAAGAAGTGGCCCGAAGCCGAGGCCGTGCTGCGCCCGCTCGTCGACGCACCCAAGCCCGACATGGACGCGCTGCGCGGCCTCGTGACAGTGCTGCGCGAGACCCATCGCGAAGACGAGATCGCCCCGATCATCGCCGCGACGACGCCGCGCGTGAGCGGCTCGACGGCCGAGCTCAAGCGTCTGCACGCCGAACTGCTCGAGATCGAGGCCGACCAGCTGCTGGCCGACAACCGCAAGAGCCCGGCCATCGCGAAGCTCGAAGCGGCCGTGCGCCTCACGCCCGACGACGCGTGGACGCGCTACACGCTCGCGCGCCAGTACCGCGACCTGGGCCTGCCCGCCCTGGGCCGCGAGGTCATGGAAGACGGCGTGAAGGTCTCGCCCTCGCCCGACATGCGCTACGCCACGGCGCTCTATCTGAATTCCGTGGACGACATCGATGCGGCCGCCGCACAACTCGACGCCGTGCCGCCAGCCGAGCGCAGCGAAGGCATGCGCGAGCTGATGGGCAACCTCACTGCACAAAAGAAGCTCGTGCAGGCGCGCCAGCTCATCGCGCAGGGCAACGAAAACGAAGCGCGCGCGCTGCTCGATTCCGCCGCCGCCGACGCCAACGCGGCCAACGACCCGCAGATGCTCGCCTCGGTGGGTCGCGAGTGGATCGCGATCGGCGAGCCGGATCGCGGGCTCAAGCTCGTGCAGGACTGGCTCGACGCGCACCCCGACGACCCGGCTGCCAACGGCGCGCGCGTGCGTTACGGCGAGCTGCTGGCGGCGGCCAACCGCGACGACGCCTGGGCGAACTGGATCGACGCCACGCGAGACCAGCCCGGCCTCACCGACGAGCAGAAGGCCAATCTCGACGATCAGGAGCTGCGCCTCGCCGTGCGCGAGACCGACCGGCTCATCGAAGCGGGCGACCTGACGGGCGCGCGCCACACGCTCGACGCCGTGCCCGAGCGGCTGAAGTCGAACCGGCGCTGGCTGCTCGAAGAGGTCGACCTGCTCGACGCGAAGGGCGACTACAAGGGCGCCATCGCAGCGGCGCAGAAGGTGCTCGCGACGCAACCCGACGACGCCGATGCACGCCTCGCCGTTGCGCGTATGCTGGAGCGCATGGGCCACGACCGGGAGGCCGCCGACATGGTTCGCGCAGTGCTGGCCGACACCGCGGAAAACGACATCGACACGCGCCTCGCCGTCGCGCGGCGCTTCACCTCACTCGGGCTGAACGACGAGGCGTCGGCCGTCGTCGATCCGTTGCGCGAGCAGTACCCGGACAATCCGGACGTGACGATCCAGGCGGGCCGCGTCGCGCAGGCGAGCGGCAATTACAACGAGGCTGCGAGCCTCTACCGCACCTCGCGCGCGCAGGAGCAGGCCCAGGGCACACAGCCCGACGCCGACGGCACGACGTCGGCGGGGCGCGCGCTGCAAGGCCTCGAAGACCGCAAGCAGGGGCAGGTCGCGACCGCGTGGTATCAGTCGAACCTCTCGGGCGACCCCGGCATCTCGGAGCTGCACGCAACCGAAGTCCCGCTCTACGTCCGCATTCCCGATGGCTACACGGGTCACTATTTCTTCCACGCCGACACGGTCTACCTGAACGCCGGCACGCTGCCTGCCAACGAGCTCCAGAACGCGTACCAGTACGGCAAGATCGCCGCGCTCGGCAACGCCGGGCTCTCGCCGATCAACGAGACCGCCACCGGCGTCGCGCTCGCGGCGGGCTACGAGTTCAGCAGCGCGAACAACAGCTGGCGCGCCGACATCGGCAGCACGCCGGTGGGCTTCCCGATCACGAGCGTGCTGGGCGGCATTCAGTACCGGCACGACTTCCAGCATGCGTCGCTCTCGTTCGACGTCTCGCGTCGGCCCGTGACGGCGAGCCTGGTTTCCTATGCGGGCGGGCGCGACCCCGTCACCGGCGAACTGTGGGGCGGCGTGGTGCGCAACGGCTTCACCGTGCGCGGCGCGCAGGATTTCGGGCCCGGCACGGTGTTCACGAGCATCGGCTTCGGCTTCCTGACCGGCACCAACGTGCAGACCAACCAGGAGTTCAAGGTGCGCAGCGGCTACGACTGGTCGGTGTTCAAGCGGCCCGACCAGGCCGTGTCGAGCGGCCTCGTCTTCAATTACTGGCAGTACTCGAAAAATGAGCACTTCTACACGTTCGGCAACGGCGGCTATTACAGCCCGCAGAGCTATGTGTCGATCGGCATCCCGCTCGACTGGACCGGACGCTACAAGAAGCTTTCATGGGAGATCGACGGATCGGTGGGCGTGTCGTTCACCAACGAGAACGAGTCGCCGTACTTCCCCACGCGCGCCGGCCTGCAGTCCCAGGCACTCGCTTTCATGAGCGCCAACGGCCTCGGCTCGCCCTACTTCGGCGGCGGCTCGGGCGGCGGCTTCAGCTATACGGTCGAAGCGGCGCTCGAATATCGCGCGACGCCACACCTCGTGCTGGGCGGGCGCTTTTCGATCGACCGCTCGCGTGATTACGCGCCGAACGTGGGGGTGCTCTACCTGCGCTACTACTTCTCACCGCAGAAGGGCCCGGTGCCTTACCCGCCGCGGCCGGTCACGCCATACTCGGCCTACTGAGCGAGCCAGCGCATGAAGCGACCAAGCCGAACGCATTCCGCCATGAAACCCGCGACCCGAGCGATACGATGAACGATCCCGCCCGCGAATCTGGCCACCCCGCCGCCAGGCCCCCCGCGACTACGCCTGCCGCGCAGCCGGCTGCGGCCGTGCGTGACACGCGACGCTCGCTATTCTCGCGCCTCGCGCGCCGCGAGCCGCTCGCGATCGACGGCCTGCCGGCCTCGCTCGCCATGCTCGGCGCGGGCCAGGTGCACGTGGTGTACGCGGGCGCTTCGCCCGCGCGCGACGCGCTCTTCTGGCAAACGGCCGCCGCCGCGCTCGCGCACCCCGCAACCGTGCTCTCCACGCGCGACGCGGCGAGCCTCGCCGCCACGCTGCGAGATCATGGCGTCGACATCGACCGGCCCGGTTCGACGCACGCGTGGGCGAACGTATGTTCGCTGCGGCCGCTCGCCGACCGCGACGGCGTGCAGGTGCTCATCGAAGCGCTCAGCGCGCTCGCCGACCAGTGCGCGGCGCCCGAGAGCCAGTTCTTCATCGAGGGCGCAGAAGCGTTCTTCAACTGGCAGGACGCCGCCGCGCTCGCGGGCCAGGGCGCGCAGCTCGCGAGCTGGTGCGCGCAACATCGTTACGGTGTACTGATGGTGGCCGCGCCGCCCGGCGTCGGCGACGATCGGGAGCATCCCGAACTGGCCGCCTTCCAGGCGCGCTTCGCGGGTGCGGCGCAACTGCTCCAGGTGCAGGGCCAGTATCACTGGGAAGTGGCGTTCTGGCGCGCCGGCGACGCCGTGCACGGCAGCCAGACGCTGCCGCTGCGCTTTGCCGCCGCCGATCATCGGCTCACGGTCTCCGGCGGCACATTCGAAAGCGAGATCGGCGAGGCGGGCCTCCTCGCGCCCGACGAAGGCCGCGTGATCGTCTCGCGCGACGCCATGCTGCACGAGCGCGTGCTGCCGCCGGCGTGGCAGATCGTCGATGACAACGAGGCGGCCGTGGCGGCCGCGCGCACCTCGGTCGCGGCCACGGTCATCCTCGACTTCAGCGCGAACCGCGAGCTCGAAACGCTCGCGGAACAGGTGCACACGCTGCGCCTGCAATGCGGCGAGGCGCTCAAGATCATCGTGCGCGAGGACGCCGTGGCGATGCGCTACGAGTCGCTCATTCTCAACCTCGGCGCGAATCGGGTGATTGCGCGCCAGACGCCGCTCGCGCAGGTGGAGGCCATCGTTGAGAGCTTGCACGGGCAGGTGTACTCGCGGCCCATGCCGGCCGACTACCGCGCGGCGCTCGCCGCCGTGATGCACGGCGAGGAAACCGGCTACGTGGGCGCGGCGCGCTTCATCGAGCTCGTGCGCTCGGCGGTCGAGCGCAGCCGCGTGATCCAGCTGCCGAGCGTGCTGATCCGCCTTGCGCTGATGCCGGAAGTCGCGCACGTCGACGCGCTCACGGCCTGCCACCTGCGCCGCGCGGGCGACATCGTCACCGCGAGCGGCGACAGCCTCTACGTGTTCTTCTTCGCGTGCCGCCTGAGCGACGCCGACGCCGTTTGCCAGCGCGTGTTCCAGCGCCCGCTCGCGGAGCTGTTCCAGGGCGAGGAGCGCTACGGCGACGGCCGCGCGATCACTGACACGCTCGACATACTCGCCGAGGAAATCGAAACCACGCCGCCGCCCGATTATTCAGGCTGGCTTGCGCTCAACGCAGCGCAGCCGGCCGCGGCCATCGCGGTGCTGCCTGGCGGCCAAGCCGTGCCGCCTGCGGCCACTCCCGAGGTTGTGCCGCTCGCGCCGGGCGTGCCGGGCGTGCCGGGCGTGCCGGTAGTGCCGGGCGTAGTCATGCCGCCGGAAAGCGCGGAACCAGCCGCCGCGGCGCCCATGAACGGCTCGCTGCTGCCGGCGCTCGACACCGCGGCGCGCAACGACAAGGCGAAGCCGCGCGCCGTGCCGCAGCGCGCGCCGTTGCCGCTCAAAGCATAGGAAAGCGAAATGAACGTCTTCCTCGGTTACCTTCCTCGGTTACTTCGTCTGGGGCTTGATTCTCGCCGTACCGCTCTACTGGATAGGCTGGCGCCTGCGGCTCGGGCGCTTCGTGCCCGTCTGGCTGCGCCCGGTGCGCTCGCGTCCACTCCAGTTGCCGCCGCAACTCGACGCGCTGCTGATTCGCGGCCAGCGCCGCTTCGGCGAAACGAGGTGGCGCCGATGAGAACCATCGCCATCGTTTCCGCCGTGGGCGGCGCGGGACGCACGACCCTCACGGCCGCGCTCGCCGGGCTGCTGGTGGCGCGCGAGCATGTGGCGCTCGCCGTGGAATGCGACCCGCGCAACGTGCTTGCGATGCATTTCGGGCTGCGCGAGAGCGCGCGCGAAGGGCTCGTCACGCATCTGGCGGGCAGCCCGGGCGCCAACAACGCCTGGTCGCGCGCCGCGCTGCAAAGCGACGACGGCGTGCTCGTGCTCCCATGGGGCAGCCTCGCGGCCGGCGCCGTATCCGCACCGCCAGGCGCCCCCGATGACGACGCCAGCACCCAGCTCGACGCACGCCCCGGCTGGCTGCGCGAGCTGCTTGCCCGTGTGGACCTGCCGCCGCATGCGATCGCGCTCATCGACGCGGGCACGTGGCCCTCAGCGCACGCGCGCCAGGCGATCGACGCCGCCGACCTCGTGCTAGGGCTTCTGACGCCCTGCGCCACCGCGTGCGCGACGCTGCCGCGCTTTATCGCCACGCTCGCGGGTGCGCGCAAGCCCAGCGTGTTCGTCGCCAACGCCGTCTTACCCGCGCGCCAACTGCACATGGACGTGATCGCGCTGCTGCGTGCGCGCCTTGGCTCTGCCATGCTGCCCTACCTCGTGCACGCGGATACCGGCGTCCCCGCCGCGCTCGCCGCCGGCGAGAACTTCTGCCTGAGCGAGCCGAGCTCGCAGGCCGCGCACGATCTCAACGGCATCGCCTCCTGGATCTCGCACTGGAGCGCCAGCGCGAGCCCCAAAGCAGTCGAAGCACCCGACGCCCCCCTCGCGCCACACCCCGCACGCGGAGGCACGCCATGATTCGCGAGCGGCCAATTGCGATCTGGAAAGGGCTATGGGCCGCGTTCTGGGCGTCGCTGCGCCGCCTGAGCGCGCCCGAGCTCAACCTCGCGCCCGACGCGCCTCGCGGCCAGTGGCTGCTGCGCGCCTTCTTCCGGCCGCCGCGCCCCGGCCAGCGCGACGTGCCCGCGCTGGCTTTCACGTGGCTCGGCAACGACATTGGCCGGCGCCTGAACATGGGACGCGACCGCAGCGCGAGCGCGTGGCTGCTGCGACTCTTCCTGCGTCCGCGCCGTGCGCGCCAGCGTTTGGCCGCCGACCTGCGCAAGCTGCACAAGGCGCCGCAAGGGCACCATCGATTTTTCCTGCGGGCGTGGCTCGACCGACGGCTCGCACCCGTCTATCGCCGCCTGTCGAACGCGAGCGCGGCAGTCGGCCGGCATCTGCCCGCTGTGCCATGGGACGGCATCGAAAAGCGCCTCGAACGTCTCTCCGAGGCGCTCGACCGTGTGCCCTTCCTGCGTCAATGCCTGCTGTGGGGCGCCTTTGTCGCGGCCGTCGCCGTATGCACGACGCCGCTGCCGTTCGACGGGCAGGTGCTGCTATTCCTGCTCGTCTACGTCGTGGTGATGATCGCGCGGCGCCTGCCGGGCCGGCTTGCCACGATGCTGATGGTGATGCTCTCGATCCTCATGACAGGCCGCTACGTCTGGTGGCGCACCACGCAAACGCTGCATCTCGCGAGCGCCACCGAGGCCGTGGTGGGCTACATCCTCTACGCGGCCGAACTCTATACGTGGATCGTGCTGTTCTTCGGCTACGTGCAGACCGCCTGGCCGCTGCGCCGCAAGCCTCAGCCGCTGCCCGAGGATCCGGCCGACTGGCCGACCGTCGACATCTATATCCCCACCTACAACGAGTCGCTTTCGGTGGTGCGGCCCACCGTGTTCGCGGCGAGCTCGATCGACTGGCCGCGCGACAAGCTGCGCGTCTACATTCTCGACGACGGCGACCGCGACGAATTCCGCGACTTCGCACGCGAGGCCGGCGTAGGCTACCTGCGCCGCGACGAGCACACGCATGCGAAAGCCGGCAACATCAATCATGCGCTGCCGCTCACTCAGGGCGAGTACGTCACGATCTTCGACTGCGACCACATTCCCACGCGCTCCTTCCTGCAGACGACCATCGGCGTCTTTCTCGCCGATCCGAAATGCGCGATGGTGCAAACGCCGCACCACTTCTTCTCGCCCGACCCGTTCGAGCGCAACTTCGACACGTTCCACCGCGTGCCCAACGAGGGCAGCCTCTTCTACGGTCTGATCCAGGACGGCAACGACTTCTGGGACGCCACGTTCTTCTGCGGCTCGTGCGCGATCATCAAGCGCTCGGCGCTCGAACACATCGGCGGGATCGCGACCGAAACCGTCACCGAGGACGCGCACACCTCGCTGCGGCTGCACCGCAACGGCTACACCTCGGCGTATCTGCGCACCGTGCAGGCCGCGGGACTCGCCACCGACAGCCTCGCCGACCACATCGGCCAGCGCATCCGCTGGGCGCGCGGCATGACGCAGATCTTCCGCGTCGACAATCCGTGGCTCGGCAAGGGGCTCTCGTTCTTCCAGCGCATGTGCTACAGCAACGCCATGCTGCACTTCTTCTATGGCTTCCCGCGCCTCATCTTTCTCGTGATGCCGGGCGCCTACCTGTATTTCGGTCTGCACGTCATCAATACGCCCGCGCCCGTGATCCTCGCGTATGTGGTGCCCTACCTCATCATTTCCGCGATCGCCAACTCGCGCATCCAGGGGCGCTACCGCCACTCGTTCTGGGCCGAGGCCTACGAGTCCGTGCTCGCGTGGTACATCGTGTTGCCCACGACCATCGCCTTCATCAACCCGAAGCTCGGCAAGTTCAACGTGACCTCGAAGGGCGGCCACATCGAGCACGAGTATCTCGACTGGGCCATCTCGAAGCCCTATCTCGTGCTGCTCGCCATCAACGCGTTCGCCGTGCTTGCCGGCATCGGCCGTCTCACGATCTGGTCGACCGACGAGCCCGCCACCGTGTTCATGAACCTCTTCTGGGCCGGCGTGAATCTCATGGTGCTCGGCCTCGCGCTCGGCGTGGCCAAGGAAGCGAAGCAGGTGCGCGTCGCGCACCGCATTCCGCTGCGCGTGCCCGCCATGCTCACGCTGCCCGACGGGCGCACGCTCGCCTGCAAGACCGAGAACTATTCGATGGGCGGCCTCGGCCTGCTGCTGCCCGCGCACCCGGGGGCACAGAAACTCAAGCCCGGCGAGCGCATCAACGTGTGCCTCTCGCGCGGCGCACTGGAGCACGATTTCCCGGCCGTGGTCGCACGCCTCGCCGACAGGCATCTGGGCGTGCGCTTCGTCGGCATGACGACGGAGATGGAGCGCAAGCTCGTGGAATGCACGTTCGGCCGCGCCGATGCCTGGCTCGAATGGGAGGATGTCCCTCCCACCGACGCGCCCCTGCATGGCCTCATCCAGCTGATCGAGCTGAGCTGGCAGGGCTACATGCGCCTGATCGATGCCTTCTTCGACGCGATCGAGAATCTGTTCACGCGACGCCGGGCCGGCCAGGCCCGTCAGCCCTGAAAACCGGAACTGCCGCCACACCCTGGAACACGAACCATCATGGGTCTCTGGAACCTCTACTTCCTTGCCAAGCTGTACCTCTACTCGGCCGGCACACTCAAGCCGGAATGGTGGATGAACTTCGCCTTCGTGATCCTGTTGCTTGTGCCGCTGCGCGAGCAGTGGCTGCGGATCGCGCGCGACGTGATTGCCGTAGTCGCGGGCATCGCCATCGCGTACCACGAATCGAGCATGCCGGACATCGGGCGCGCAATCTCGCAGATACCGGTGCTTTTCACCTTCACGCCCGCGTACATGTTCGAGCTCACACGCCGCGTGATCTCGCTTTCGATGATCGTCGCCGCAGTGCTCGCGGTGCTGCTCTACTTTGTCCTGAACCGCTGGGTACGCGTGACGACGTTCGTGCTGATCGCGCTCGTCGTGACGCCGATCTGGCAGAGCGTGGGCGCGTTCGTCGCGAACGCCACCGCCAACGCTTCGCTCGCCAGCAATGGCGACGAGGACGGCGGCACGGGCAAGAAGCGCGACGAGCAATCGGGCAGCTTCGACCAGCAGCTCGCGGCGTTTCGCGCCAACGAGGAAGGGCGCCGCGTGAACTTCACGCCGCTCACGACCGATGCGAACGCGCAGTTCGACATCATCGTGGTCCACATCTGCTCGCTCTCGTGGGACGACCTCGACGTCGTGAAGGCGCGTGACAATCCGCTCTTTTCGCGCTTCGACTACATCTTCCAGAACTTCAGCTCCGCCGCGAGCTATAGCGGACCGGCCGCGATCCGCGTGCTGCGCGCGGCCTGCGGGCAGCAGCCGCACAAGGCGCTCTACGACCCCGCGCCGCCCGAGTGCCATCTGTTCGCGCAGCTCGCACAGGCCGGCTACACGCCGCAGGCGCTGCTCAACCACAACGGCCGCTTCGACGACTTCCGGGGCACCGTGATCAGGGAAATCGGCGTGCCGGGCGTGACGATTCCGTCGAACGATGGTCTGCCTGTGGCGATGAAGGAGTTCGACGGCTCGCCGCTCGTCGGCGACTACGACGTGCTCGCGCGCTGGTACAAGCAGCGCCTCGCCGCGGGCGGCGGTCCGGTCGCGCTGTACTACAACACGGTCTCGATGCACGATGGCAACCGTCTGCCCGGCGCAAACGCGAATCTCACGAGCTTGCAGTCGTATCCGATCCGTCTGCAGATGCTGCTAGGCGACATCGACAGGCTGATCGACCTCGTCGCGCAATCGGGCCGCAAGGCTGTGATCGTCTTCGTGCCCGAGCACGGCGCAGCGCTGCGCGGCGAAGAAAACCAGATTGCCGGCATGCGCGAGATTCCGACGCCGAACATCATCCACGTGCCGGTGGGCGTGAAAGTTGTCGGCCTGCCGGCCGGCAGCGAGCGCACCGGCGGCGTGACGACGATCGACGCGCCAACGAGCTTTCTCGCACTTGCGCAACTGCTTGCGAATCTCGTTGGCAACAGCCCGTTCGCCACGGGCGCGCCGCCGCTCGCGCAATACGCGAGCAACCTGCCGCAAACCCGCATGGTGGGCGAGAACGAAGGCACCGTCACGATGACGACGCCAACCGGCTACGTGATCCATACGCCGGACGGCGTGTGGGTGGAGGGCAAGTAATGGCGATACGTTTGTGGGGTTCAGGGCGACGGGCGCGCGGCGCTCCCGCGCTGCCGAGCGATATCGACGCGCTCGCGCGGCTCGTTGAGGGCGTCGATCGCGACCGCTATCTCGACGTCCAGGCCGAAGACGCGTGGCTAGCGGCCGCGAAGCGCTGGCCGCTGGTCGCGGCCGTGCTGGATCTGCGAGTCGAGGACGGGCAGGCGCCCGATTGAGCGGGGATCTGGCTTCGCTTCAGGCGCGCAGCGCGATCACGCAGCGCTCGAGCGGCATGCAGGTGAGCACGCGGCCGGTGGGCGCGATATAGCGCTGTTCAAGCACCGCGGGCCCGTGCCGCTGCGCGGGTCATCGCGCCAGATTCTCAGTGATCCTTATGATCCTTGCCGGCACGCGAGCGCATGCCGGTGACGGAGTCGAACAGTGCCTGGGCGCTCGCCAGCTCATCGAGCGCGTGGTCGAGCCGCGATTGCGCGGCGCCATGAGTGAACGACGAGGCGATGTCGTCGGCCTCGGCGCGCAGCGCGCGAAATGCGCGGTCGACGTTGCGGCTAGCCTCAAAAAAGCGTTGCGCGGCCTCGGCCTCTTGTGAACGGGTGTTGATCGCCATGGAAGAGTTCCATCGTGAGCTGGGTCCAGTCTCCCGCCCGGGAGACGTGGCGCGTGCGGACGCCGCCATGCCGTGAAGACGCGGTGTGCTCGGCCGGCGGCACGTCGAAGAGATCGCGCGTGTAGCCGCGCGCCTGCTGCGCGCATGCCTGGCTGCGCACGCGCTTCGTGAGATCTGCATAGGTGTCGAAGTCGCCCATGCGCGACGCCTCGTGAATGGCGGCGAGATCGCGCGCCTTGACGGGCGCGGGCTGCGTGAGTCGCACGAAATACGGCGCCTCGAGCTCCGCCGTGAACACGAGCGGATGACTCTTGCCGCTCGCCTGGGCGGCCCGCTCGACGCAATCGACCACCACCGTGCCCTGCGAAGGGCTTGGCGGCTTCGCCGTGCTCACGCTGCGCAAACGCTCCGGATACACGCGCAACGAGCTGCCTACGCTGAGCTCTGCAGGCGAAACGCACACGAGCGCGTAGTGATGCTCGCGCGGGGCGCCGGACGGCAGCGTGGCGCTACTCGTGACGAACACGTGCGGCGGAAGCTGGCGCACCTGGCCGCTCGCGTCGATCCACGCATTCCAGACAACCACCTCCGCACGCTTGCCGCGTTTGTCCTGCGCGACGCGCGGGCGGCTTGCCGCCGGCGAGAACAGCGCGAGGAGCGAGCCGGTACGCAATGCGGCCACCTGCGCGCTGCTGCCGAGCGACTGGCCGATGCCCCACAGGAACCGCCCACCGCCCAGCCGGCGCTCCCACTCCTTGCGCAGGATCAGCGTGGGGAGATCAACGCCGGCCTCTGGCCCGATGCGGGACCAGCAAAACGTGGGCGGTAGGTGCTTGAGTGCCATCGACTTCCTCGGAATGCAGCGGCCCGCCGATTTCGGCAGGCAATTCAATAACCGTTACTGTATAGGTATAATGCATGACATGGAAGCCCCAGACACTTATTTTCCCGTGCAGGAACTGCTGCGCCGGCTATCGGCCGACACGCGCTCGGCCAGTGAAATTGCGCGGCTTTCCGGGGTTAGCCAACCCACTGTGTCGCGTCTTCGCATGTCGAACGGGCGAAGAGTGCGCCGAAGCGCGTCATTCAATAAGCTATGCAGTTTCTATGGCATGCAGGCGCCGCATGCCAGCCGGCATGCGGCCGCTTATAACGAATTGCTGCGCAACGCGATCGTCGAAGCGTGGGACGGCTCGGAAGAGCACGGCCGCGCGCTGCTCGTCGTCATCAAGGGATTGAAGGAACTGAGGGAAAGGCCCGGATAGGCTAGCGGGACGATGCACCTCGAACGCGGCGTAACAGGTAACCGTCTATGGGGAATTTGCCGCCCAATCAGGCATTGCCGGGGCGTGGCGAACCGCGCAGAGGCTGTTGCACGCAGCCGAATCCCCATATGCGGTGACCTTTGCATTTTTCTGCGCCGCGCGGAGCTGATACGTAGGATGATGCTGCTCAAGCGAGCGCCTCACTCTCCCACACAGTGCGTGCGCGTCGCAAAGTTTCACATTGGCCCACCTCTGCACTTGCGCCCGTCATGTCCGCCGACACCTCTCCCGATTCCAGCGCCACGCTGCGCGGTCAATGCCTGTGCGGTGCGGTATGCCGTCACGGATGCGTTCCGTTATGCATTCAACTGCCACTGCTCGCAGTGCCGCCGCGCGACCGGCTCCGCGTTCAAGCCGTTCGCGGGTATCGAAAGAAAGGCGTTGCGCCTCACGCAGGGCGGCGGGCAGGCGATGATCTACGGCGATCCGCAGGCCGCCCACGACGTCCATTGCGGGCTGTGCGGCTCGCTGCTCTTTTCGGTGGTGCGTGAAGGCGCATATGTCCACGTGACGTTCGGCACGCTGCTGGACCCACCGGCCATCCGGCCCGCAGCGCATATCTTCGTCGGCTCGAAGGCGCCGTGGTTCGAGATCGCCGACGCGCTGCCGCAGTACGACGAATTCCCGCCATGACGGCGCCAGCCGCGGGTGGGAGCGTCCATACCTGTATCGCCGCACCACTGCCTGCCGCCGAGCCAATCGGTTAGTCTTGAAGCCGCCCTTTCCTCTTGCCCGCGAGGACGTCGAGCCCCACATGGACCGCGCTACGATCGAGACCTACACGAGCGGCGCCGCAAGCTACGCAGCCGAATGGGCAAAGCAGCCTGCGCCCGACGACCTCTATGCCCACCTCACGCAATATTTCCGGCCGCATGGGCAAACAGTCGACATCGGTTGCGGGTCGGGTCGCGACGTCGCGTGGCTGAATGCCCACGGTTATCCGACTGGCGGCTATGACGCTTCGGAGGGTCTGATCGCACAGGCCGCCTGCCAATACCCGGACTACACCTTCGGCCTCGCTGCATTGCCCGAACTCGGGGGCGTACCTCGTGGGAGCTTCGACAACGTCCTTTGCGAAACCGTGGTCATGCATTTGCCCGTCGCGCAAATCGGGCCAGCGTGCCGTCGCCTCGTCGAACTGCTCAAGCCGAAGGGCGTGCTCTATCTGAGCTGGCGCGTGACCGAAGGCAGCAGCGCGCGCGACGTGGCAGGACGGCTTTATAGCGCCTTCGCTCCCTCGCTGGCGGTCGATGCGCTGGAAGGCACGACAATCGCGCTGCGGGAGGACGCCGTCAACCAGTCGTCGGGTAAGCGCGTTCAACGTATTGTTGCGATTCGCTCATGAGCGTTGGCATGAGCGGGGAGCGAAGGACGCGCGATCGGATAAAGGGGAACGATAAGCGCGCCCGCGGTCTGACGAGGGGCATTGTGCGAACTATTCGTGCGGGAAAAGGTCTAAGCCACCACGTAGAAAGCGCGCGAACCGTCGCGTTAACACGCGATTCGACCCTGAAGGCGGTCAATGTGCCGCAAACACGACGATTCGGGTTGCCTCGCATGCCGTAACGCACTACCATACGCGGTCTTTCTGCATTGCACGAAAATCCAGGCCGCCACGCTTTTGTGCGTTTGGCGCTCGCTTGGCGGGACCGGCATGCGCCCCGCCCACCCCCCTGCAATTTCGTCATCGCCAGGACGCCACGCCGCTGGCGCGTGAACTTTTTTGCCCTTGTCGGGCTATCCCCTCGAGGAGAATGTATTGACAAGCCATGACCGGGACGACGCGCTGACTTCGTCTGCCCGCCCCGCACGCCGCTCGTCGAAAGACAAGACCGGCGATACGACTCCAATGGACGCAAGCTCGCAGCTCGAAAAGCGCCAGCACCAGATGCGGGCGCTCATCAAGCTTGGCCGTGAACGTGGTTATCTGACCCACGCGGACATCAACGACCATCTGCCCGACAACTTCGCGCAGACGGCCGCGCTCGAAACGATCGTCGCCACGTTCAACGACATGGGCGTGCAGGTCTACGAGCAGGCGCCCGACGCCGACACGCTGCTCCTGAACGACGAAGCCCGTGCCGACCAGCAGGCCGACGACGAAGCCGACGAGGAAGTCGAAGTCGCGCTCTCGACGGTCGACTCCGAGTTCGGCCGCACCACCGACCCTGTGCGCATGTACATGCGCGAAATGGGCTCGAGCGAGCTGCTCACGCGCGCTGGCGAAATCGAAGTGGCCAAGCGCATCGAAGACGGCCTCCAGGAAATGATCCAGGCGATCGCGGCATGCCCGTCGATCGTCGCGACGATCCTGGCAGACGCCGACCGCGTGGCGGCTGACGAAATGCGCATCGACGAGCTCGTCGACGGCATCGGCAGCGACGAAGCCGCGCAGGAGCCGGCCATGGCCGACGCAGACGCGGACGAAGAGCTCGAAGCCCAAGCCTCGGACGTCGAAAGCTCGGACGACGCCGATGAAGACGATGACGACAGCGGCGACAACAGCAAGGCCAACGAAGCCCTGCTTGCGCAGTTGAAGGCGGACAGCCTCGCGATCTTCGCGCGCGTTCGCGAGCTGTTCGAACAGATGGCCTGCACGACGGACGCCAATGCGCGTGCCTCGGCTGCAGAAATGAAGATCTGCGCCGACATCCAGACCGAGCTCGCGCCGATCCGCTTCACGGCCCGCACGATCGACCGCCTGTGCACGCTGCTGCACGAGCAGGTCACGCAGATTCGCGCGATCGAGCGCAATGTGCTGCAGATCGTCGTCGATCGCTGCGGCATGCCGCGCGAAGCCTTCGTGGAGCAGTTCCCGGGCAACGAAACCGACCTCGACTGGGGCGTGCGCGCCGCAGCCGCGTCGAGCAAGTATGGTCCCTCCATCGAGCGCAGCCTGCCGGCCATCCAGGCCGAGCAGCGCAAGCTCGCCGAGATCGAAGCGGCCGCGTCGCTGTCGCTTCAGCAGATCAAGGCGATCAACCGCCGCATGACCGTCGCCGAGTCGAAGATGCGTCAGGCGAAGGGCGAGATGGTCAAGGCGAACCTGCGTCTCGTGATCTCGATCGCGAAGAAGTACGTGAACCGTGGCATGCAGTTCCTCGACCTCATCCAGGAAGGCAACATCGGCCTGATGAAGGCGGTGGACAAGTTCGAATATCGCCGTGGCTGGAAGTTCTCGACGTATGCGACGTGGTGGGTGCGTCAGGCCGTGACGCGTGCGCTGGCCGATCAGGCGCGCACGATCCGCGTGCCGGTGCACATGATCGAAACGATCAACAAGCTCAACCGCATCTCGCGCGAGATCCTGCAACAAACAGGCATGGAAGCGCATCCGGCGGATCTCGCCGCGCGCATGGGCATGACCGAAGAGAAGGTGCGCGGCATCCTCAAGATCGCCAAGCAGCCGGTCTCGCTCGAAAGCCCGGTGGGCGACGACGGCGACGCAACGCTCGGTGACATGATCGAGGATGCAGGCTCGGCCTCTCCGGCGGACGCCGCCATCCACGCGAACATGCGCGCTGCGATCGACGAGGCGCTCAAGGCGCTCTCGCCGCGCGAGGCGAAGGTGCTGCGCATGCGATATGGCATCGACACGACTTCGGACCACACGCTCGAAGAAGTGGGCAAGCAGTTCGACGTGACGCGCGAGCGTATTCGCCAGATCGAAAGCAAGGCGATGCGCAAGCTGATGCACCCCAGCCGCGCGGACAAGCTGCGGCCGTTCCTGGAGCGCTAAAGCGGTTTCAGTTGCGCTTTGCGTAACCGGGATATGAAAAAGCCCGTCACTTCAGTGACGGGCTTTTTGTTTTTCCGTTTGGGAAATGATTGGTAAATGCCTTTGGCATTCTCCGAGTAGCGCATTATCGCTCGACGATGATTTCGGCTGGAAATCCGGCGCAGCATGCTTTTGCAGTTGGCAAAACGACGAGGGCACGCAACTCGACACATATGTGTGCGCAACACTGGCTGGTTGCGTGCTTTGCTTCTGCCTGTTGTCGACTTGACCCTGGCCCACAAAACCGTTCCGTTTGAAACGGGAAAATTCCGGCATGATGTTGATACCCTGACCAGGAGGTCATGCCGTGAAGAAGAGCAGATACACCCACGAGCAGATTGCCTACGCATTGAAGCAGGCCGAGCTGGGCACACCGGTCGCAGAGGTATGCCGCAAGATGGGCATCAGCGACCTTCTATAACTGGCGCACGAAATATGGTGGCCTGTCGCCTTCCGAACTGCGGCGGATGAAGCAGCTCGAAGAAGAGAATGCGAATCTCAAGCGGCTCGTTGCGGACCTGTCGCTGGATAAGGCCACGTTGCAGGATGTGCTCTCAAAAAAGCTTTGAAGCCTTCCCGGTGCCGTGAGCTGGTCACGGACTTGATGCAGCGTTTCGGCGCAAGCCAGAGGCAGACCTGTGCGCTGTTGAAGCTCTCCCGCACGGTCTACCGTTACAGGTCGGTTGCGCGGGACCAGAGCGCGCTAGAGATGCGCATCAAGGAAATTACGGAGGTGCGGGTACATTGCGGCGCACCACGCGTGTACGTGATGCTCCGCCGGGAAGGCTGGAGAGACAACCACAAGAGGGTGGAACGTGTTTATCGCGAACTCGGGCTGTCGTTGGGTCAAAAACGGCCACGACGCAACACGTCGGCGCGGCGCAGGCAGCCCAGGCAGATGGTCAGCGCGATTAACTAAATCTGGAGCATGGATTTCGTTGCGGACAACCTGTTCGACGGCCGGCTGCGCACGCTCACGATCGTCGACAACTACACGCGGGAATGCCTGGCGATCGAAGTTGATGGATCGCTGCGAGGCGAGCATGCCGTGGCCGCACTGACCCGGCTTGCACAAAGCCGCCCACTTCCGCGCTACATCAAGACAGACAATGGAAGCGAATTCATTTCGAAGGCGACTGGACAAATGGGCGTATGAAAACGGCGTCGAGATTGACTTCTCACGTCCAGGCAAACCGACCGACAACGCAAAGAACGAATCCTTCAACGGGCGTTTCCGGGAAGAGTGCCTCAACCCGCATTGGTTCTTGTCACTGGCGGACGCCAGACGCAAAATCGAGGTGTGGCGCGAGTACTATAACGAGGCACGCCCCCACTCTGCATTGCAGTGGATGACGCCGGCGGAATTCGCCCGCCGGTGGGCATTCCGGCCCGATGCGGCCCACTCCGAAGAGCCGGAAATTTCCAGCTGAAACCGGGACGGAATTTCGGCCAGGGTCAACCGGCGGGCCTACTAACTTACGAATGGTGCACTCGGCGGGGAAAGGTCAGTTTCGTACTGCGTACGATGTAGGGACAGCGCCCAAACGCCAGAACCCCGGCTCTCTTACGGAGAAACCGGGGTTCTGGACATCACAGCATGAGGAGCCTGACGATTACCTACTTTCACACGGGCAATCCGCACTATCATC
>NZ_DATJWR010000467.1:0-9646 GCF_035501035.1 Paraburkholderia sp. | reverse complement strand
TTCGTAACCCGAATCAATTGCTGCGCCCTCGCCAGCCCAATATAGGTCTGTGCGATGCTGGCGGAAATGATCAGGCGGGCTTCGGCCGCATCCAACCCCGCTGCTTCGGCATCTGAACGCGCAATCGCCACGACCGCCTTCTGCCGGCCGAATAAGTCGAGGTCCCAGTCGAGGTTGGCCTGAACCGTTGGTATCCAGTGCGTGGTGCCAGCATAGGGTGGTGGGATGAGGTAAGCATCACTAAAGCGCTGCTCGAGCACCTGGCCGTCCGCTGACACCTGAGGTAGCTCAGCGGCGCGCTGAACGCCGACCGTCGCATCAGCCGTACGCACTCTTGCCAGTGCAGCCTTGACAGTCGGATTGCGTTTCACGCCTTCGTCGATCAATCGGCTCAGTTGCGGATCGTCGAACGACTCCCACCAGCGCGCACCAATTCCCGCGCTCTGCGTGGCAAGACCTAGTTGATTGGCGCGGGCCTGTGCTACGTGCTGAGGGGCATCGGGACCGGCAACACATGCGCTTAGGGACAGTACGGCGAGTACTGAGATGGCGAGTGTTCTCGACTTCCTGTTTTCCTGGAACCGCCCGTGTCTGCGCGATTTGAGCAGTTTATTGGTTCGCCGGAGAGGGCTCCCCGGAAAGCCCTTTCCGTGGACATCGTCGATCGAAGGCACTGCCATGAGACCCAGAACTCCAGTTTTATTCCAGACAAGCGTGGCGGGCGCCCGCAAATTATCGCCATGTGAAGATAATTCAAATGGAGCTAGTAATCAAGAGATTTCTCCATACGGAGATAATCGGGGTCCACGATCCGCCGGTGTCCCCTGGCCACGGGTGCAGGGACCGTCGGGGTGCTATCGCAGGTGCTACCGCAGGTGCGCTCGCTCAGCGCGCAATTCGAGTCGCTCGATGCGGGGGGTGCGTAGCTGACGCCAACGACGAGGGTCACGGTTGCCAGCTAGCGAGGGATCAGAAGAGTTCAGTTCGCCGACGTTCGCTGCGCTCATCGCTTCAAGGGCATTGATCATCAGATTGAGCATGACCTGGTGCAGTTGCACCCGATCGCCCTGTATCGGCGGGAACCCGTGGCCCAGCTGTACGATGAGCTCGACCTCCGCCTTGCGGGATTCGCCGCGCATGACCTCTATGAGTGCAAGAATGGTTTCGTTGAGGTCGAGGCCATCCTTTCTTACGTACTCCTTCTCGTATGGCTCGGGGCGCGCCGTCTGCAAGGTCTGCGCGAGGGCCTCCTGATTGCCTTGAGCCTCGCCATCAGCGGATGCGGGGCATCTACCTCGTTGTTCATTGGTTGAAAGAAACTGCATCAAAGCGGAAGCTGGAATTTATTTTCAACTTCCGCTTTATGGGTCAATCCCGAACGCAGCGGAAACCCGCGTAAGCGTATTGGTAATGCGGCTGGAACCAGTTGCGAAAGGTCGGGCGCAACATGCACTGCGCTGTGCGCGGCGAGCCGCCTTTCATCGCGTAGTGCTGGCCGTCGAAGAAGTTTGCTGAATAGCCTTCGTAGAACGGGAACGGCTTGAAACCGGGCAGAGGCCCGAAGAGCGTCGACGTCCATTCCCAGCCGTTGCCGTAGAGGCCTTCGACGCCCCACGTGCTGGCGCTGTCCGGCGTCGCGTCGACAGCCACCGGGTTCCAGTTGCGGAAATCGAAGTTGTCGGTCTGGCACGGCAGCGCGCCATGGGCCGCGCGCTGCCATTGCGCCTCGCTCGGCAGCTTCGCGCCGCGCCAGCGCGCAAAGGCGCTTGCTTCCGCGTGGCTTACGTACGCCGGCCACGCGAGCGGCAGTGCGATATCTTCGAACATCGTGCGCAGTCGCCAGCCTTCGGCGCCGCGCGACCAGAACACGGGATGCGCTATCCGCGCGCTTTCCTTCCAGGCCCAGTCCGCGTCGTTCCAGAGGTTGCGCCTGCGATAGCCACCGTCCTCGATAAATTCGAGAAACGAGCCGTTTGTGACCATATAGCGGTCGATGTCGAACGCCTCCACTGCGACTTGCTGCTCGCCGAACTCGTTGTCCCAGCCGAACACGCCGCGCTCGACGGTCATGCCGAGTTCCGTGCGGCCCGCAGGCACCGGCACCATCTCGGGCTTCACGGCGTAGAGATGCGCGGCATGCGCCCGCGGGAGATCATGCGCGTGCTTTTGCGCGAGCGGTAACTGGTGAAGCATGTAGGCGAGCGTTTCGACGTGCATCAGGCGGTGTTCGATCGCAACGTTCAGCAATTGTGCCGGCGTATCGTGATTCGGGGCATCGGGCGGCAGGTCGAAGGCGGCGAGCCGTTCATCAATGCGGTTACGCACGTCGCGCCCGTAAGCGTGGACTTCGGCGAGGGCGGGCCAGTCTGCGGGCGTATCGGTCGGCAATCCGCCATCGACGGGATCGATGCCGAAAGCAAACAGCTGGTCGAGGCGGGAGTCCGCGGAGGGCAGATCGAACAGGCGCCTGTCGAAGAGGTTGCGGTCGAACGCCTCCAGATGGCCGATATAGAACACGATGCGGTGACGCTCGCGAATCGGGCGCTCATAGAGAAACTCGGGCTTGACGACGTCGAAGAGGGCGTCGCTGGCTGCGCGCGCATGCGTGAGACGGGCGGCGAGCGTGGGCGGATGCGGGGGTTGCATTTCGGCCATACTCCTTGCGAGGGCGTAGTACGAGACTTTATCCCTGCGCAGGAGTTGTGCCAACGTCAATGCCGCGTTACCTGAGCGCGGCGCAGGAGGTTCCAAGGAGCAGCTGCGGGTGGGCGTCCCTTTTCGGGTGCCCTGCAGCGTACTGTGGATTACAGGTGACGCAGACCTTCGAGGTCGATGATGCGGATCAGCTTGCCCTGGGCGTCGATCAGGCCGCGCTTTTGAAATCTTGACAGGGTGCGGCTCACCGTTTCGAGCGTCATGCCGAGATAGCTGCCCATGTCCTCACGCGTCATGCGCAGATTGAATTCCGCGTGGGAATAGCCGCGCTGGCCGTTGCGTTCGGAAACGTCCAGCAGGAAGGCCGCCACGCGCTCGTCGGCGGAGAGTGAGCCGAGCACCATCATTTGCGACGATTCGCGAATGAGCTGCTCGCTCATGAGGCGGTGCAGCCGGTCCTGCATCGCGCCGGTTTCCCGGCACATGTGCTTGAGCGCCGCGTAGGGAATGATGCAGACCGAGCTGTCTTCGAGCGCAATGGCGCTGGAGGTATGGAAGCCGGTGCTGATGCCGTCGAGGCCAAGCGGGTCGCCGGCGAGACGCAGGCAGGTGACCTGCTCGCGGCCGTCGCGGTGCGCCATGACCGTCTTGAGCGAGCCCGAGCGCGCGGCGTAGAGATTATCGAACGGATCGCCGGTGCGGTACACGGCCTCGCCGCGCCGCACGCTGCGTGCGGAGCAGATCAACGCTTCGAGTTTCGGCAGATCGTCGAGATTGAGGCCTTGCGGCATGCACAGATGCCGCATCGCACAAGCCGAGCAGCGCGTGGACGTGCGCGGGGCCGCGGGCATACCGTTGCTGCGACGCACGGTAGTGTGAGAAACGACGGTAGGGGTCCGCATCGACAATGCTCCTTTGATCTGTGTCTATGCATTGTCCACCGGGGCAAATCTCAAATTAGCGACAAAATGACGCGCTTTTGAGATGAAGAGTATTGAGCCTTGTCAGAGGTCGCTTGCGCGGCTTCTGACGACGCGCAAGCGTTTCCTGGATAATGCGCGATGTTGCGGCGCATTTAAGAAATTACTGATCGCCACTTTCGGCGACGTTGCCTGCAGCCGACGGAATAAGGAGGACGGGCAGTGTTGACTGCCGCACGCAGCGTTCCGCGACGCTGCCGAGAATGAGGCGCTGGAAGCCGCGGCGGCCGTGGGTGCCCATCACGATCAGATCGGCACCTTCTGCCTTCGCGGCGCTGAGCACGAGCGTCGGGACGTCGTCGAGCGAGGAGGCTTCGCCGGTGAGCATGGCGCCCTCGACGCCTCGCTCGGTCATCGCCTTGTTCATCTCTTCGGCGAGTTCGTTACCCTGCGCGATCATCTGGTTGCGCAGGATCGACGGATCGTAGCCGGGTGCGTCGAAATACATGGGCGTGTTCTCGATCACGTAGTACGGCTGCAACTTCGAGCCCATCGCTTTCGCCAGATCGAGCGCGGCTTCGAAGGCGCGGCGCGACGTCGCGCTGCCGTCGACTGCGACAAGGATGCGTTTGTACATAAGATCTACCTCCTCTTTGGGTGGGATCGAGAATCACGCGGCCTGTGGTTATGTCATGCCGGGCCGGTCGCGGCGTGTCTTTGACTGGCGAGAAGCTTAAAGGATCGCGAGCGAAGCTGCAGTCGGCATGATTGTATGAAAGATGGAGGGGGCACGAAGGAAGATCGAGAGGGCTGCGTCGGAATATCGCACTTTCGTATGTTTTTACGTCCGCTTTGCCGCTTTTTCGTTTAGTTGCGCCCGCACCGTCATACCGCTATCGTTTCGTCTTTTTCGCCCCACGCCGTTTTCCCCTCCCGTGAAACCTTCTTCCGCCAACCTGCCGTTTCGCGACGCGCTGCTGGCCATGCTCGGCATCGGCCTCGTCAACATGCTCGTCGCGCTCGATCAGACCGTCGTCAGCACCGCTTTGCCCTCGATCGTCGCCGAACTGCACGGCTTCGAGTTTTACGCGTGGATCGCCAGCGCGTACCTGCTGGCCTCCGTCGTGACGGTGCCCGTGTTCGGCCGGCTCGGCGACTACTTCGGCCGCAAGCGCTTCGTGATCGCCGCAGTGATCGTGTTCACGTTGGCTTCCGTGCTGTGCGGGCTCGCGACCGACATGCGCTTTCTTGCAGCGGCGCGTGCGCTGCAGGGGGTAGGGGGCGGCATGATGGTCGGCACGGCATTCGCCTCGATTCCCGATCTCTTTCCGGACCCACGCGCGCGGGTGCGCTGGCAGGTCGTCATGGCCGCCGCCTACGGCATCGGCACGGCGGCAGGGCCGTCTCTGGGCGGCTGGCTCAGTGAGCATTTCGGCTGGCGCTCGACCTTCCTCGTCAATCTGCCGGTCGGTATGCTTGCACTTTACTTCATCTGGGTGCATCTGCCGCGCTACCAGCCGGCGCGCACCGGCGAGATACGCATCGACTGGACCGGAGCCGCACTCGTTGCACTGGTACTGGGGGGCTTTCAGACCTTCATCGAGGCGGCACCGAAGGATGGCCTGACGGCCGGCAACGCCGCGCTTGCGGTGGCGGTGCTCGCCGGCGCGATTGCCCTGCTCGTCTGCGAACGGCGCGCCACGCATCCGATCATTCCGCTGGATCTCTTTCGCGATGCACAGCTCGTGACCCTGTTCACGCTCTCGACGCTTTCGGGCTTCGTGATGTTCTCGCTGATCTTCTTCGCGCCGCTCCTTCTGCAGGGCGGCTTCGGGCTGTCACCCCAGGAGGCCGGCCTGCTCGCGACGCCGATCGCCGCCTGCATCGCGCTCGGCAGCCTGATCAACACGCGCATCGTGATCCGGCTGCGCAAGCCGACGACGATACTCACGGTGGGCTTCAGCCTGCTGGTGGCGGCATCGGCGAGCCTCGCGTTCGCGTCGCGGCGCACGGATCACCTGTGGCTCGAACTGGCGATGTCGGCGGTGGGCATCGGGCTCGGTTTCATCCTCAACAACCTGAATGTGTTCGGCCAGGAGATCGCCGGGCGCGAGCGCTTCGGCATTACGACTGCCTTGCTGCAGTCCACGCGCATGGTGGGCGGCATGCTCGGCACCAGCATCGTCGCGACCATCGTCAACCATCGCTATGCGGCGGGTGTTGGCGACGCGCTGGCGGTACTCGGCGCGCCGTTGCAGCAACGCTGGCAACCGCAACTCGCCGACCCGCGTGTCCTGATCGACGCGACGTTGCGCGACAGCCTCGTCGCGCAGATGAAAGCGGCGGGGCTCGACGGCGCGGCGCTGATCGATGCGGTGCGGCACGTGCTGGTGGACGCGATTCACCTCGGGATCGGGCTGACGGGCTGTGCGGCGCTCGCAGCCGCGCTGTGCGTGGGACGGATTTCCCACATCCGCTTCAGCCGCGGCGCCGCCGCGCAAAAAAACGACAATGTGAAGGCCGATGAAGCCAAGGCCGACTGAGGCCTGAGGCCTGAGGCCGGAAGGCCTTTCACATGTGGGCGGCGAGCCGGCGCAGGGCCGCCACGTCGAATTTGTCAGACAAAATTCGGCCTGCCCGCAAGCCAATCCCTCTCTTGCAGCGCCTTCAGGCCGCATGCGCCAGTTGCCCGAACAGCGCGTCGTGCGTTTGCTGGCTCATCGCGATTTCCAGCGCGACGGCATTCTCCACGCCGATGCGCATGGGCGCGCCGAGCCGCGTCAACTCGATTCCCGTGCGTCGCAACAGGCGCTCGATCGGCGTCGTGGTCACCGTCACGTAGCTTTGGATGCCCGCACGGTCGGCGAACGAGACGACCGCGCGCATTGCGCCGATGGTCACGTCGGCGAAACCGAACGATTGGTCGTTGCCCGACTCGATGGCGAAGCGGCTCAACTCCCAGATATTGCGGCTCGCGGGCGCAGCCTTCCCCTGCAGCAGTTGCGAGAAGGTGTCGCGCAGCATGTTGGGGCCTTCGGTGGGCATCAGTCGCCAGCAGCCGCGCACCTTGCCGGCCGGGTCCTGGATCAGCATGTAATGGGGCCCGAGCGCGTCGTATCCATCGATTTCCATGCCGGCGATGGTGGGGATGTCCCAGCCTAGCCGGTCGCGGAACACCCGAGCGCGCAACCGGTACATCTCGTTGATGTCTTCGTTGTCAAAGTCCTGTCTCTGACCGATCCGTATCGCAGCTTGCATAACAACTCTCCCGTTTCCTGTGGAAGCACGACAGTACGGTTCGAAAGCTATGCGTTATGAATATAAAAAAACACCTATCTAGATAGGTAGGTGCGGAGGTAGGGCCTCTTCAGGAGAATCATCCCGGCGGCAGTCACTCATCAGGCATATCTGACAGCGAGAGTCATCATGGAACTAATGGACAATCAATGGCACGCGGGTGCGAGTACCCTTTCGTCACCTGGGGAGCTGTCGTCGGTAATCGACCGCGTCCTGACCATTGCGTATCGGAAGAAGAAAAAAGAGAGCCAGCGCCGGTTCTGGGCGCGCTTTGGCGTGACACAGTCGCGCGGGAGCCGGTTCGAGTCGGGCGCGGAAATTCCGCCACCCGTGTCGATCCTGCTTGGACTGTATTTCAACAAGACGATTTCGGACGGCGATCTTGGCCGCGCTGAACGCGTGCTGCGCCGTCCCGAGGCGCCGATGCAGTTTAGCCCGGGTCAATAAGACCCAGCTGGGTTGCAATCACGGCTGCCGCTCGCCGCGAGTTCACGTTGAACTTCCCGCGAATGTTCTTCATGTGGAAGTTCACTACGGCTTCGGAGCAATTCAGGATGTGAGAAATCTCCCAGGTGGACTTGCCTAGCGCAGTCCACTTGAGGCATTCCTTCTCCCGTGGCGTGAGCTTCGGGATCAGCGACTGGACATGGTCGCTCAAGTGCCGTTGGCTCGTGTCGAGCACGAGATCGCGCAGCAGGACGAGATTTGGCAGCGCGCGATTCACGTCGTCCCAAAACCCATCCGTCGGGTTCACATCGTTGACGAAGCACAACATGCCGATTTCCTGCCGCGGGCCGTGAATCGGTAGCGTAATGCCGGCACGCAGCCCGTACGAGCGGGCTTCTTCATACATCGATTGCTGCTGCTCGGTCGCGAACAACTCCGGCGACCAGATGAGCGGCGACGAGCGCGTTGTGCAATGTGAAACGGTAGGGTCGAAGTACGCCATACCGTGGTCGTTGTACGTCTGCCGCCAGGTGGACGAATAGTTCGTGCGGATGAACGCGTCCTCGAGCCTCATGCCCGGGCGCGGCAGGATAGCCAGCATGACCTGGCTGAATCCCCACGAACTGGTGAGCTTCATCACCGCGTCAAACCACGCTGCCTCTTCGGGCGCGTCGAGTACGGGCGACATCTGCTCTATGAAATGTAGAGGCACGTCAACACTCTCCATCTGCGCGGGCAGAGTCGCGGGCCAAGCCCTCGACCTCTACCCCGCGCTTCTTATGATGTAAGAATCTATCACTAAATCCTCACCAGATCGCCTCGACTCGGCAATCTTGTCTGTTTGGGGTCATTTCTGTCGGATTCCGGGCGCAGAGAGCTTCAGTGGATTCCGAACAGCGTGCAAGTGCCGCGCGAATGCATTTCATTGGATGCTAATAGAGTCGGGCTTTATTTCAAAAGTGGAAAAAGAATGCGTTCTGCCAGGGGTAATGACCATTGATTTATCGGCTTTCGATTTTCTCCATGCATTTCATCTCAGGTGAATAGTATTCGACTGAATGCAGTTTGATTCCGCCAAGGTAAAGCAATATTGGCCAGGATAATTGCACGCGGACCACCGCGCCACGCCGCGGGTGGCAGTACGGCAGAGGGGCAGCGGTGCGGGGTAGCGGATGGCGTGGTGGGGCCTTCGCGGGCGCGCCAAGCCAAGCCAGTGGCTAACCGCCGAGCGAAGGCTGTCGCTCAAGTCTTGCGCAGCAACTCGACCACGCGTGTGGGTCGCATGTGGTTGATTGCGTAGTGGATACGCCCCGGGTTGCGCCGCTCGCCGGGCTCACGCGGGTCGTCGAACTGCCAGTCGAAGTCGTAGGGCAGCTCGGGTGCGGTCATGCCCTTGTCGATGACCTCGTATCCCGACTGCAGCGCGAATAGCAGGCGGTGCCCGCCCGCGCGGCTGTCGTAGCCCGCGAGGCCATCATTGGCCTCGGCCACGCTGTTGACGAGCGAGGCGTTGCTGGTCGTCACCTCGTCGGGGCTGATCAGGCCGTCGCCCGCCAGGCGCGCGGCCTCGCGATTCTTGCCGTCGGTGTCCACCGAACTGTCGTGCGTGCGGTCGTTGTGCAGCTCGGCGCTGCGCGGTCGCGCCTGCGGCGCGCTAGCGTCGCTCGGGGTGGCTTTGAGCGTGTCGTCGGTGCGATTCATGATGCCTCCTCCGTGGAAGACCAGGGTGCCATGAATTCAGCAAGCGCCGTTCCAGTGCGACGCCCGCGAATTTTGAATCGGATTGAAACGCAAGCCGGTTCGCCTGGAGAACGCCTCCAGCGATTTTGCATTTTTTTCGTTGGATCGGCCTTTTTCACAGGAGTATGATCCTCTTTCAACGAGTTGGCGCGCTTCCGATTAACGAGTCAGGCGAGGGCTCATGATGTGGCTTTGCCGCACGATCCTGCATGCTCGCGCCACAATAAATGGACGAGGCAGTCAGGGGCGGGTGACACACATGCACTTCGACGCTGCATTTACGCATCGCGGCTACTTGCTGAATTGCGCTCCGGCGCGTGCTGGCGACGGCACGTATCAACCTTATGTCGTCATTTCTCGATCGAGCGATGGCGAACTCGTCGCCAATCGATTTTTCCCTGCCGACTTGCGCTTCGCTGACGAAGCCGCAGCTATCGCGCACGCACGCGACTGGGCCGTGCGATGGATCGACGCGAGCACAGTTACGCTTTGACGGCGCAGGCAAGCCCGCAAGGCGTGGAACGGCGCAAAGCCGCATAACACCGCGCGCCGTGCCCGCTTCGGCGAACTCCCGCAAAACGCGGTAA
>NZ_DATJWR010000466.1:0-5497 GCF_035501035.1 Paraburkholderia sp. | reverse complement strand
CTTGCCAAAACCGAGTACATCGTCGCATTAACCCCGCTCGGGTCGGTCGCCACGATCAGGAAGGGTGCAGTCAGGCCGGTAATCGAAATCGAATAGTTGCCGTTCGAATCGCTAGTGGCCGTTGCTCTTTTACCCGTGGCGTCGAGCAGCGTAATATTCGCGCCGGGCAGAGCATCACCGACTGCTACCGTACCGGTCAAGGCCGATGCTGCTTGCGTCGACGGTTGCGGATTCGAGGTGCTTGATTGGGCGGGACTGCTGCCACCGCCGCCACCGCAGGCAGCTAGCGCAAAAGTCATCGCTGCACACAGCGCGAGGCGAGTCATCCCCGTACGGATCTTGTTGCTCATTTAGTTCCGGTC
This sequence comes from Paraburkholderia sp., assembly GCF_035501035.1. Classification (GTDB taxonomy): domain Bacteria; phylum Pseudomonadota; class Gammaproteobacteria; order Burkholderiales; family Burkholderiaceae; genus Paraburkholderia. The sequence continues at coordinate 5,135 of NZ_DATJWR010000466.1, read as the reverse complement.
CTTGTATGTTGGACAGTTGATGAATCGAACTGCGAGTCGTGCTCGCCTGATGAATGGCGCGAGCTTGACCACTACAGCGTCACCTCCGTGACCGACCGGAAGACCAGGAGTCTGTCGGACTTTCCGCTGATACTTAAGGTCGTAATCAGACAGGTGCAAAGATGGATATTGCGCAAGCCGCGGTGACATGCGCGCCAGTGGTGCTGCCGGCTTGCCATACAAAATCCCGCCGCTTTCGCGCTCGCGGGCTCTCTTGTAACGTGGGTTTGATGCGAGCCAGTGGGATCAGGTCTCGCTTTCATATTGCAAATGTCGGCAAGGCCGAGGAAATCTTTAGTAACGTTTAAAAATTATTTTGCTGGCGCGCCTTGGGGGGGGGTAAGAGGTCGATCGGGTTCCTGTTTTCAAAACGTCACGTATCGCGATTAATGGCGACACAAAGTTTAAATATTCCAACAAATGGGATACTTAAACTTTGTGTCGCAATGGCGGTGCGAATACGGGCTGGGTCTACTGCCTACGGCCTGCTGTGGATTTCGCGATGCTTCGCGCGGAACCTGGATTAGAACAGCGCGTAAATATCCACGCCGCATACTCCTGGCACTCGTGCCAATGCATCGGATGCGCGTTCGCTTCAGACCAGCGACAGGTCCTGCCAGCGTCGCTGCTTTCGACAGTTTCACAAAGGGGTCCGCGATCCTGGCTAAATCCGCATGGGCGATTCGCCTGACCTTGTCCTCTGAGCAGTCATTTCGAAGATCCCGACAGCAACCGGATCCGGATACGTCGTCAGCGTAGTCCGTGCATCGGGAAACAGAACCCGTTCAAGCAGTTTGTCCCAATCGCCATGCGCCAACAGACGGCGACTTTTTTTATCGGAATAAGTGGTCCTGGTAAAACCCTTTGATTTTGGCTAACCTGGCACCTTTGGTCGAGACTCAGGTAGCGAATGAAGTGCGTCGTTGTGCTGAAGGCAGTCGAGGAGCTGACGTTGCAGCAGATGTCGATCAACCACCGTCACCAGGATACGCGCACGCGTGCTGCTGGCATGCTGATGCTGGGACGCAGAATCAAGCCCCGGGCGATTGCCGCGCAGCTCGGCGTGAGCACGCAGAGCGTCTACAACTGGTCTCACGCCTGGCGCGAGAGGGGCGTGTGCGGCTTGATGGGCAGTCACAACGGCGGTCGGCGGCCGCTGCTGTCCGAGGCGCAGATCGCTGTGGCCCTTGAAGTCGCGCGAGCCGAACCCCTGACCCTCGCGCGTATTGCGCAGCGTGTGGAAGCCGCGCTCAACGAACCATTGCCCTGCAAAATCGAAACGCTCGGCGAGGCGCTCAAGCGCGGTGGCTTCTCGTTCAAGCGCAACCGTTTCTCGCTCAAAAAAAACGTAACGAAGAGCAATTCGAGATGAAGCGAACCACGCTCGGCAAGCTCCAGCAGGCAGCACGCGAAAACGCCGTGCGCCTGCTGTATCTCGACGAGGCGGGCTTTCATGGATCGCCACCGGTGCAACGTAGCTGGTCACCACGGGGATTGCCTCACGAGATCGAGCCGAACCATCACTGCCGCCGCAGTGTCATCGGCGCACTGGACTTCGGCGCCAACGCGCTGATTCACGCCGCGCACTCCGGCACCGTCAAGGGCCCGGATATCGTGCGCTTTATCGATGGCGTGTTGGCCGGCCGCGACGGCCGCCCTGTAGTGATCGTGCTGGACAACGCCAGCATCCACCACGCGATCGACGAGGCCACGCGGGAGCGATGGCTGCTCGAACACAATGCACTCCTGTTTTACCTGCCCGCCTACAGTCCCGAACTGAACATGATCGAGATCGTCTGGCGGCATCTGAAATACCGATGGCGGCGCTTCGTCACTTGGACCAAGGAAACCATCGATGCCGAACTCTTGGGACTGCTCCGCGGTTACGGCTCCGATTTTCAAATCGATTTTTCGTGAACACTTACGTCAAGCAGAGATGCCCGATCTATCGGGGAGCAAAGCGCCGAAACCGGTAAGTCCTAAGCAATTCCTGACCATCGGAATGCTACGCTTTGGGCCTCGCAGGTATCCCGGATACCGCACTCGAAAGTTTTGGGAATAAATTTGCCGACGCTATATGCGCCGGCTCACCGGGAAGGCGATCGCGCGCCTTGAACGGATTCCTGCCCCTCCCGCCATAGCTCGAGCGATCAATGGACCGGATCGAACAAGAGGACGTCCCTGCTGTGCGATGCGACGCTTACGTTTTTCGTCTTCGCGGACGCGCCAGGCCGCTATGGCAACTTCGGTTCGCCTCGCGCGTTTGTCTCGCGTTTGTCGCGCGTGCCTGCGCGTACGCCATCGCCTACGCGCCTGGACTGTACAGCCCAGGCGCGCAGGGAAAAAACCAAAACCAGCGGTGTACTCGTGACCGGCACCTTCGCGCATACCGAGTCCCGCCTGTCGAGGTGACAACGCCGGGCCTCGTCCGGCGCAGCGCGGTCCGGCCGCCCTCAAGGGGTGGTAATCAGGCCCGACCAGCCCGGCAAGTAACGCGCCTCCGGTGTATGCGCCAAGGTCTTCGCCTGATCGACCGCCTTCGCAAAGTTCTTCGATATCTTGCTCTCGGACACCCGCGGCCGCAAAAAGTCAGCCCACAGAAATTCGCTGAAGGGCGTCGCATCCTTCGCATAGCCGCCTACCCGACGCAGTTCGCCGGCGAGGCTGCGATAGGGGTCGTCCGTCAAGCCGGTCACCGTCTTCGGCAGATGTTCGTAGTCGTATCGCGAGCCGTCGGCGCCGAACGGATGGACCCACTGGTTATGCTCCATCATGCGCCAGAAGATCGTGTTATCGAGCCACGACAGGTCCTTCAGCACCATCACCTTCACCTCCTTGACCTCCTCTTCGAGCAGCGCGAGTCCGAGATGATGATGGTCGACGATGTAGTGAAGGTTCTCCGGCCCCAGCACGGCCGGAAACCAGTGCGACGCAATCGCCTCGCTGCGCGCCTTCTTGCTGAGGGTCTTCCAGTGAGCGCGCTTTTCGGTGACTTCGCGGTAGCCCACCGTCATTTGCGTCGGGCGCAATGCCGTGAGCTTTGCCGGAATCAGATGAACGTCTCTATTAGGAACCATGGTCGACCTCAAAAAATTAGTTGAAATAGTGCCGCGAGCAACAATAGCGCGGATCGTTCATCACGTTAATACCTTCGGCTTGTAAGCCAGGAATGGTCCTTGCGCACGCGCATGCCGTCGGCTATAACTTGCGAAGATCGAGAGTGAGAGATCGCGCCCATCGTCGGGCATGGCAGTCACCGCGTTGAATCGAAGCCGTTCGCCATATCGGAGGACAAGGCAGTCAGGCAGAAAGCGATCGATCGCCGCATCGAGCCGGCCCGCAAGCAGGGCTTCGGTCCTTGATCAGATGCGCGTCAAACCTCGCCCTTCAGGGCGGGGAAGGATAGCGCGGACGGCGTAGCGGTCCTTCCAGGGAGTCAGTGCGGCGTACGCTGTTGCTCGATGTACTGGCGCACGACCGCGATGGGTGCGCCACCGCACGAACCCGCAAAGTAGGATGGCGACCAGAGTGCGCCGCCCCACAGCTTGCGCCGGATGGTCGGGTAGTTCTTCTGTCGAATCATTCGACTCGAAACGCCTTTCAGGCTGTTCACAAGTGCAGATACAGCCACCTTGGGAGGGTAGTTCACCAGCAAGTGAACGTGGTCGTCCTCGCCATCGAACTCCACCAACTCGGCCTCGAAGTCGGTGCACACCCTTGCGAACACGCTGCGCATGTCGGTCAATATTTCTTCGGTGAACACGCCGCGCCGGTATTTGGTCACGAAGACCAAGTGAACGTGCATTAAAAAAACGCAGTGCCGTCCGTGTCTAAGGTCATTGTCAGTATTCATAGACCAAAGTATATTTCTTGCTATGGAACGCCTTCAAGCCTTCAAATTCGAACTCATGCCGACCGGCGAGCAAGCGCGTAAGATGCGCCAGTTCGCGGGCGCGTGCCGGTTCGTCTACAACAAGGCACTGGCGTTCCAGAAAGAAAACCACGCAGCCGGGCAGAAGTTCGCCGGCTACATTGGCATGGCGAAGCGCCTGACTGAGTGGCGCAACAGCGCCGATACGCCGTGGCTGAAGGACGGCCCGGTACATACACAGCAGCACGCGCTAAAGCATCTCGAAGCGGCGTTCAAAAACTTCTTCGCTGGCCGCGCGTCGTTTCCGCAGTTCAAGCGCAAGGGCGTGAGCGACAGCTTCCTGTTCCCCGACAAAAATCAAATCGAAGTCGATGCAGGTAACGGGCGCATCAAGGTCCCGAAGCTCGGCTGGCTGCGCTACCGCAAGAGCCGCGAGGTACTCGGCGAAGTCCGCAGCGCGAGCGTGTCGCTGCGCGCGGGCAAGTGGTACGTGTCGATCCTCACGCGCCGCGAGGTACAGCAGCCGGTTCCGCACGGTCCGGCAGTCGCTATCGACGTGGGGGTGGCTCGCTTCGCCACTATGTCGGATGGCTCATATATCGCGCCGCTCGCGTCGTTCCGTAAGCACGAGCAACGGCTTGCGAAGTATCAGCGCCGGATGGCCCGTAAGGTCAAAGGAAGTAGCAACTGGAAGAAAGCGAAGTCTCGCATTCAGCGCATCCACGCGCGCATCGCGGACGCTCGCGCTGATTTTCTCCACAAGGCATCGACGGCTATCAGCAAAAACCACGCGATGATCGCGGTCGAGGACCTGAAAATCGGCAATATGTCGAAGTCGGCGAAAGGCACGGCAGATACGCCCGGGCGCAATGTCCGGGCGAAGTCCGGCCTCAACAAGTCGATTCTCGATCAGGGCTGGGGCGAGTTCCGCCGCCAACTCGAATACAAGACGGCGTGGCGCGGCGGTTTCTTCGTCGCCGTGGACCCCAGGAACACGAGCCGTACATGCCCGTGTTGTGGGCACGTTTCCAAGGAAAACAGAAAGACGCAAGCGCTGTTCAAGTGCGTCGAGTGCGGACACGAAGCAAACGCCGACCACGTTGGCGCGCTCAATGTTCTAGCGGCAGGGCATGCCGCGATGGCCTGTGGAGGGATGGCGCAGTCAGGCCGCCCGTCGAAGCAGGAACCCACCGAAGCGACTCAGGCTCTCGCAGCCTAAGCGCAG
>NZ_DATJWR010000465.1:0-6567 GCF_035501035.1 Paraburkholderia sp. | reverse complement strand
TACAACCGGGTTTCCGTCGCCCAGCGGACAACGTATACGACGCGTGTGGCATGGACATGCGAGGTCGAGTCTGCGTGGTCGCGGCTCGCGAAATTCCAGTTGCTCAACCGCCTGAACTGGACACAACTCGGCGAGGCCCTGGCGGTTCTGCCAGCAATCAATACAGGCGAGGGCGTTGACCTCCGCGCGGCGGATGCCTTCAGGCTCACCGACCTGGCCGACACCCTGCACATCGGATTGCACGACCTTGAAAATTCGTTTTGTACTGCGAATCGTGTTGATGCCTTGCTCGACGCGGCGAGCCCATCGCTGCGCTTCTGCCTGACCTGCGCTTCGGCGGGTTTTCATGCAACGCTCTTTCAGTTCACCGCGTTCCGGCGCTGCCCCATTCACGGATGCGCGCTGTGCGAGGCCTGCGCCGGTTGCGGGCAGCCGCTCGCGTACCGTCTCCACGCAGGGCTCGTACGCCATCCGTATGCCTGCCCGGCCTGCGGTCGCTCCCTGCTCGCTTCGGCCCCGCTTCGCCGCCTGCGCGCGAACACCGGAATCGACACTACAGGGCTGGATCGTCTGCGCGCATGGCACGACTACTTCTTCCGGTATGCACAGTTGCTCGCCCCAGGCAGGAGGCGAAAGCGAGACGCTGCCGGGCACTATCTTCCCGCCGAGGATATCCAGGCGTGCTCGGATATTCCCCGTCGTCTCGCGTTTATCGGCGAGCTGGAGCGGCACCTTCGCCGTCCACCAGAGCTGCCCCGCGTCGATTCCGTGCCCCGCGCCAGAGCACAAAGCGCGGGAGCCTCTCGTCCGTCAGTGTGCCCGCCGGCCCACTGCGCCTGGGCACCCGAATGGCCGCACGTCGATCACACATGCATCATGTTGTGCAGCGCTTACAGGAAGATCCGGAATAATCGCGTGCGCCGTCTGGCGCGTTCAATCCGGCCCGTTCGGCCAGAGGCCGGCACCGTTCGCCATTCGCCCGAATTCGGCTTGATGCTGTGCGACGGGCTTACCTCTGCGCAGGCGATTGCCCTGCTTGGATGGCGCCTGTCCTGGGAGCGGCGCTTCAGTATTCAGACACTCACGCGCTGCCAGCGAGATTATCCACCTTTTGGATTGCTGGAATGGCTGGCCTTCATGCCGGCTCATTTGCCGCCGACAGTCGACCCGCAGGGCTGGCTGCATCGCCATTTCGTTCACGCGCTGGGTCAAACCTGGAACGCGTGGTGTGCAATCGCATCCGGGATGCAGGAAAGCGGCTGCTACGTCGTTTCACCGCTGCTTTTCCCCACGCGCCTGCTCTGGCTGGATTTTCCCGATGACGGGCATGCCCGGGAGGTTGTAAGTCCCGACACGCGTGTAGTCCCGCATAATGAAATGACAAATAATACCTGACCTGCTTCCGGTATCCATTCGATTCACGCCCCAAATGAGGGGCTCCGCCTCAATCGTTCCTTGAAGCAACCGTTGCCGGGATAGTGTTTGGTCGAACGCAGCCCCACAATGCGGATATTTGCGCTACGCATCGGTTAGCCGAACAACCGACCACCGATGTGCCCTGGAGGCAGACCTGCTCTTGAGCTCGGAACAAATACTCGTATCCGAATCTGGGCCATTATCCGCCGATGAACGACATATCGACTTTTGTCCGGCCGCTCCTGGCTCTTGTCGTTCCGCGCATCTCTGCGTAGCGGTCTGCCCCTGGCGTCCACAGATTGGCGGCGATCCGTCGCAACTCATCGTCTGAAGGACCGCTACGCATCGCGGCCCGTATGTCTAACCCATGTGATGCAACAGGCAGGTAAACAGCTGACCGTTTGCCGACAGCCAGAGCCGCAGCCGCGTGCAGTTGCGACAGAATGGCTGCGTGACGCTCGAAATGACGCCGAATTCCCCCCCGCCCGTCGAAGTAACGGATTCTTTAAGAATAAGGGCTCAGCGCATGTCTGGAACCCGCATCACCGACCAACAGGTTCGCCTGTACATGAACAAGCGCAAACACCATCCGCAGGAAGTCGGGGCCGCCAGGGCAGGAGTAAGCGTGCGCAGCGTGCCGCATCGAGCGTGACGCGACGTTGCCATCCCAGAAGCCGCGGCGCTCCCGGCACACGCGTCTCGATCCGTTTGCTGATGTCTGGGTAGGTCGCCTGGTATCGAAGAAATCACGATAGGTCGACTATATCAGTAGGGATTGACATGTATCAGTCACGCCGCCGTGTTTCTCCCATGTGATTATGTTGACGCAAGTCAACGACGGAATCGGGCTGCAATGTAGGCTGATTCCAACGGTTAGCGAGAGCCGCGGACAGTGCAACAGGCTCGTTCCCCGCGTTGCAAAACTGCAGCGCCGTAACGGCACCAAGCATTTCCAGTGCATTCACCCGCTTGTAGAGCAAGCTCCGAGATCGTGCAGTGGCGCGCCCACACGCGGGCCTCTCACCAAAATAGTTGTGAAGAAACGAGTTTCACATCCGGAGGCGTTTAACCGATGAGGGAAGCCATGAGCGAACACGTCCTGATTTCGCCGAGCGAATTGTCCGAACTGCTGACATCAGGGTCGGTAGTGCTGATCGATACGCGCGATGCAGCAAACTACGCCGAGGCTCATCTGCCGGGCGCCGTGAACATTCACGAAATCTTTACGTATCTCGCGACGTCGACGCCACAAGGCCTGGCGGAGTTGCGTGAGAAGTTCTCCAAGGCGTTCGGCGACGCCGGCCTGTCAGGCAAGGAAACCGCGGTCATCTACGAGCAGTCGATGGCGACCGGATTCGGCCAGTCGTGCCGCGGTTATGTGCTCCTGCGGTACCTCGGCTATCCGCGGGACAAGATAAGGATTCTGCACGGCGGTTATATTGCCTGGCGTGCGGAGGGCTTGCCCAGCACGACCGAGGTGCCCCAATCCAGGCCAGCCGTGTTTCCCGTTGGTTCCGCCGCTGGCAGCATACTGGTGGACCTTGCGGCAATGAAGGCTGCGGTAGCCGACAAGGGAGTCGTCAAACTTGACGTTCGTGACGTGGACGAATGGATCGGCGAAAGTTCGTCTCCCTACGGCAAAGACTTTTGCCCCCGCAAGGGCAGGATTCCGGGTTCGGTGTGGATCGAGTGGTACCGTATGATGAAGCCGACACCAACGGGACAATTGTTCAAGTCGCGCGAGGAAATTCTCGCAGAGTGTGCATCGGTCGGTATTTCCCGGGAGACGCCTGTCATTGTCTTTTGCTTCAAGGGAGCGCGCGCCTCGAATACCTTTGTGGCGCTCGAGGAAGCAGGCCTTAAAGACGTAAGGCTTTATTTCGGGTCGTGGAACGAGTGGTCGCGTGACCCCTCCCTTCCCGTCGAGCAGGGGTTGCCATACAAGGAGCAGCCAACGGCTTAGTTGTCGGGTCATTCGCGAACTACATCTGGATACCTTATGGTGGAACGGAGTTCATGATGAGGCGCTTGTATTTCATTCTTCCCGATGTGGCGACAGCGGAAACGATCGTCGACGAGTTACTGCTCAGGCATATCGAGTGGCGACACATTCACGTCGTCGCAAACGACAACATCCCACTTGGGGCGCTGCCCGAGGCGAAGATCGCGCAAAGCAGCGATTTGCTGCCAGCACTTGAACGTGCGAGCGCAGCTGGCGCGATAACGGGCGCACTCGCCGGGCTAGCGGCCGTCGCCTTTCCGCCCGCTGGACTCACAATTGCCGGGGGTGCGGTCGTCGCGCTCACGTTGGCGGGAGCCGGGTTTGGTGCCTGGTTGGGGGCGTTGATCGGTGTAAGTGTGCCGAATTCCCGACTCGACCGCTTTCGGACGGCGATCAGGAAAGGCGATCTGCTGATGATGATCGACCTTCCCCATGAGCGCGTGGACGAGATCGAGCAACTAGTCCAGCTTCATCATCCCGGAGTGGATATCGAGGGGACGGATCCGACAATTCCCGTATTCCCCTGAGCATTTGCGCCACTACAACGTAGCAGCGGACCGCCGTCTCAACCAAGCCGCGCGCGTGCAGTTCCCTGGCAGTTCGAACGAAAAGTAAGGCCATCGGGTAACCCCTCGTAGAGCGTCGCAGTCGCGGTGCATATATTAATTCGGGTACGTGCGGAATCTGCCTGGCGCGAACAAAGCGCCGACCTGTTCGCGGACGCGGAGCAAGCGATGATCGACGGATACAACATCAGGCGTCGCCGGTGGCTACAGTCCTTGATGGCGGCAGGCGCTGGTTGCCTGACGTGGGGGCTGTCAGATGTTGCGAGAGCGGCGAATGCAGTAACCCTGCCCTTTGAAAACGGCCTGCGGGAATTGACTACGGCGTTTCCGCAAAAAGGCGAGATGCTTCTGGTCCGCAGCCGTCCACCGCTGCTGGAGACTCCATTCCCTGTTTTCGATCAGGGCGTTTTCACGCCCAACGATCAGTTCTTTGTGCGGTGGCACCTGGCCGGCATACCGACGAGCATCGACGCGCGCAGCTTCCGGGTCAGGGTTCATGGAGCGGTGCAGCACGAAGTCGCGCTCGGGCTTGCAGAGCTTTCCAGGGAGTTCGAGCACGTCGAGATCGCCGCCGTCAACCAGTGCGCGGGGAACTCGCGAGGATTCTTCAAACCGCGCGTTGCGGGCGGAGAGTGGGGTAATGGCGCGATGGGCAACGCGCGCTGGACCGGCGTGCGCCTCAAGGACATTCTGGACCGCGCGGGTGTAAAGGCGGGCGCGGTTCAGGTGCGCTTCAATGGGGCCGATGCAGGCGCGATTCCGGCTACACCCGACTTCGTCAAGACGCTTAGCGTTGATCATGCCCGCGATGGCGAAGTGATGGTGGCGTTCGCAATGAACGGCAAGCCGCTGCCACTTCTGAACGGGTTCCCGCTACGGTTGGTCGTCCCCGGGTGGTATTCGACTTACTGGGTGAAGATGCTCGACGACGTCGAGGTCATCGACACGCCGGATACCAATTTCTGGATGGCCAAGGCATATCAGATTCCAGACACGCCTCATGCGAATGTGTCACCGGGTCAGAGCGGGGTCAAGACCGTCCCGATCAACCGGATGGTGCCACGCTCATTCATCACGAACCTGAGCGACGGCGCTGTCGTGGATGTCGGCAGGCCGCAGGCTATACGCGGTATTGCGTTCGGGGGCGACGCCGGCGTCCGGGAGGTACATTTCTCAGCAGACAACGGGATGACATGGACGCCAGCGAAGCTTGGTCCGGATTACGGAAAATACAGCTTTCGTCGCTGGGAAGCGTCGTTCTTACCACGGCGTGCGGGTCAATTCGTGCTAAAGGTCAAGGCTGTCAACAACGACGGTGTTCAGCAGCCGGATACGCCGAACTGGAATCCCGGCGGCTACATGCGCAATGTGATTGAATCGATGACCGTCGTTGCGGCTTGAGGAGCGGATCATGAGGGCATGGGTTGCATGGATCACCATCTCTTTCGCAGGTACCGTCGCGACGGGCGCGCTAGCCGCCAAACCACCAGCCAGCGTTGCGGGGAACACCGCCCAGGTTTCTCTGCCCACGGGAAATCCTTTCCCGCAAGGCCCGGGATCGGATCTCGCAAACGCGCATTGCCTGATATGTCACTCCGCGGGTATGGTGATGCGTCAACCACCGCTGACGTTTGACGACTGGAAAGCCGAAGTGACCAAGATGCGTGCGGTCTACGGCGCTCCGCTTCCACCCGAAAGTATCGAAGATATTGCCCGCTATCTGGTTACCGTCAATGGGAAACCCTGACCCACGAGCGCGACGAGTTCGAGGCGAACGAACTCTAACGCAAGCGCTGTGTACGGTTACCCGATTGTGCTCGCGAAAAACTTGATAGCGGACCATGCGTCAGACGGCACCGAGGCCGCCGAGCAAGGCCCGCCTGCCAGTCGCGGTCAAGATCTGATGCCCACGTCGGCGAGATAGGAGCCCGCCTCAAAGGTCATGCGAAGGCTGAACTGCGCCGCCTCGCCTTGAGCGCTTCAACTTCCGTCTCACCGATACCACCGGTGAGGTAGCTGATGTGATTGCGCTCGACTGGTAAAAATGAAAGCCGTGTTTGCGCATCGCCTGTCGTTGCAAAGGCAGCAATGCCGGCGAGAAGGAAGGCGCCTGCGTAGTGGCGAGAAGCGGACATGCAGCACCCGATCACGTTGTGCTCACCAGCGATTGCGTGCCTGGCGGCAATGAAGACTGCGGTAGCCGACAAGAGAATCGTCAAACGCGACGGTCGTGACGTGGATGCATGGATCGGCGAAAGCTCATCACCCTACGGCAAAGACTTTTGCCCCCGCAAGGGCAGGATGATCCCTGGCTCGGTGTGGATCGAGTCTCTTGTGGCCTCGAGGAGGCGGGCTTTTAAGACGTAAGGCCCAGCCCTTTCAAGGTCTTTGTGCGTCAAACCTGGTAACCTGGCGACCTGTTCAAGGACGTCGGGTACGAAGGAATGTTTGACGAGGTGATGAAGCGTTTCGAGCAGCAGGCACCGGTATGCGTGATGGCACGCCTGGCACTGCAAAGAGCCATCGCGCCGCAGTGGGTTGATGAGGTGTTCGCCGAGCACCGGCAGCGTCAATATCCACGGG
>NZ_DATJWR010000464.1:0-2220 GCF_035501035.1 Paraburkholderia sp. | reverse complement strand
CCGCCGTCGAGGAAAGTGAACGCGCTCAGCTTGCTGCCGCCTCCCGGCAACGGCACGGGCGCCTTCAACTCCACGCTGCTCGTCAGCATCTTCGATCCCCCGATCGGCTGGCCCGTCTTGATGTCGTGCGGCGACAGCGAGCCTTGAATTCGACGGCGGGCGGCAAGCGCTGCGGGTTCAATTGATCGATCGAAAACGCTCGCAGGCGCAAGTCGAGACCGGCCTGACGGGCGAGGCGCTCGAGCACGACGTCGAGTGACGCGTCGCTCTGCCATGCAAGGGCGACGCGCGCACTCTCAGCCGACGTCGAAAGTCCATAGTGACGTGCAATGGCAAGCACGGCATCGAGCCAACGTGTGTATTGAATCGGCAGATTCACGGAAGCACCTCCATCCCTTGCACATGGGTTCTGTTCAGGCCATAGAAGTCGCGCCCGGCTCCTGTTGCATCAACGTAGGCGATCAGATTGATCCAGAAGTCGTCTCTCGCCGACTCCTCGTCGGAGGCGGCCTGATAGAACTCCTGTTCGGCATTCAGAAGATCGAGTATCGAACGCGTGCCGAGTTTGTACTCTTCGCGATACAGGTCTCTAGCCTGGGTAATACTTTGCTTGCGCTCTCCGAGCACGCCGAGCCGGTCCCTCGCCCCGATGGCGAGCTCCCTGTAGCCGCGCGCGTTGTCGCTGCCGGTGAGTCGCGCGACCTGAACCCGCGAGCGCGCCGAAGCGAGCGCGTTTTCCGCCCCCTTGACCTGGGCGTTGAGCGTTCCGCCCTGGAAGACGTTCCATGAGACGTTGACCATCACCGTGCGGTACGACCCCTCGGGTACGAAGGTCGACGGGTTGATACCGCTCAGGCTCTTGTTCTCGGAAACGTCGAGAGAAAGCGTCGGCCAGCGCTGCGCCCTGGCGGCGTCGAGTTGCGCAATGGCCGAGTTCATGTCGGCCTTGGCGGCCAGCACGTCGGGAATGCTGTTCGTGTCCGGGTTCGGGTCGAGCTGGACCTGCGCCGCCTGATCTTCCGGCAGCGGTGCGATCGTGCCGGTAAACCGGGCGCCGATCAGCGTGCGCAGGCGCTCCATGGCCTGCGCACGCTGCGCGCGCACCTGCATCAGATCCGCGCGTGCGTTCTGTACGCGCGTTTCGGCCTGGATCGGGTCCGAGCGGGTGCTGACGCCCGCATTGGCGCGAAGCTGGGCCATGAGCAGAACGTTTTCGACGGCTGCGACCTGCTCCCCGGAAATCGCCTCGAGCACCTGGTAGCGATGCGCGTTGACGACCGCTTCAGCGGTTTGCTGCGCGATCTTGTCGATCTGCTTGAGCACCACCGCCTGCTGTTTGCTGACGCCCGCTTTGGCCTGATCCACCGCGCCGGAAACCTTGCCAAAGTCGTACAGCATCTGCGAAACGGAAACCGAAGTCGTGTTGCCCGAACCGGTCAGCGTGAAGTTGCCGCCGCCAAGTCCAGCGGTGACCTGAGGAAAGTAGCCGCCGCGGGCAACATCGATCGCGCTGGTCGATTCGGCCAGCGTCGCCACCGCGTCGGCAATCGACGGATGACTGCGGACCGCCAGCGAAACAGCCTGATCCAGACCCAGGACTTTATCGGGAACTTCAACATCGAGATTGACTGACGCCTGATCGCCGTGAAGCTGCGTCGAAAGCGCCTGGACATCCAGGTTGCTTGCCCCCAATCCAGCTTGCCGGCGGTGGGAGGAGAGGATTGCTGTGCTGCCTGTACAAAAACCGGCCCGAAGAGGCTAACGAGACATGTACATACTGCGCCCGATAATTTCAACTTCACTAGAGCTCCTTCCGTAATTCGCGGAATCTGGACGCGCGCTCTGGGGGCCAATTGCATTAGTGATTATTAGAGAAAGTCAATTAAGGTTAAATGCGGGAAAATCGCCGCCTTCGACCATCCACGCACGCAACGTGGCACGAATAGCGTGCACAGCTCTACGGCCGACGGACATGACATGGGTACCTTGAAAGAGGATGCGACCAGGAATCGGACTTGGAGTCCGAGCCGCATGCCGAGCCTGCAGTTGCCAGCCGGCAAGCGGTCAGCGCCGCATCGTGTTGCGAATTATCAAAGACGGTAATCGCATACTTAATAGGACAATTCCTAATTTTTGGCACGAATCAGTCGTTTCCGTCCTATCCGACGACGCCGCCCCACTAGACTGGACCAAATCCAGAGGCGACGGCATCATACGGGC
>NZ_DATJWR010000463.1:0-2686 GCF_035501035.1 Paraburkholderia sp. | reverse complement strand
TCAGATTCAGGCTCGGCCACAGCCATGGCGACCACGGCAACATGCGCCTGGCTCGTAACGCTGCCTGAAAGCCGCTGTGCAGCTATCGCGTCGTTTCCGATGCTGCATGCGCAAGCGCGCGCATTCCACTCTCATTGCACGCAAGCGAATAACCTAAGCGCAAATCGGTTGTTATCTGCGCAAGCACACGTCCCTATACTGGCTCGCTGTCCTGTCGATCAAAGTCGGCACCGGGCGCATGCACGCCGGTCTGCCAGCCCAGCACAAGGAACGTTGAATGCTCGCACACGATCAAGCGAATCCGGCCGCGCGCCAACGGCTCCAGACCGCGCTCGATGCATTGCCCGCGCTCGCAAAGGTGCGACACGCGCCGCCGAAGCGGCGATTACACACGCAACGGTGCGACGACCCATCTCACGCAGGGCCGGGCTTTTCAGCCTTTTCTAGCGCGTATTCACGTATTCGTACGAGATTCGAAAGCCTGTCACGCTAACAAGGAGCGACATGCAATGAGCCGCGATCTTCTTTTGCTGCTGGAACCCGGATTCGCCGATCCCCGTTACCCGGGCGAGCGTTTCATCTGCCCCGACGGCGCGCCGATCGAAGGGCTGCTCGCCAGCGACCCGCGCCGCATTCTCGAACTGCTCGCCGAGCGGCACGGTTTCCCGAAAATGCATTGATCTTCGTGTACGTAGGCGCCACCGTCATCGATGGCGATTGCCGATGTACCTCATCCACGACTTGCGCACACCATGAGCCAACGCAAAGGACATCTGCGCCTCGGCGCTTTTCTGTATCCCACCGGACATCACATCGCAGCGTGGCGCCATCCGGATTCACAGGCGGACGCGGGGCGCGACTTTCGCCACTATGTGCAGCTTGCGAAGGCTGCGGAAGCGGCAAAGTTCGACCTGATCTTTCTCGCGGACGGTTCGGGCACACGCGGCGACAATGTCGACTTTCTGAGCCGCACGGCGCACAGCTATGTGGCGCAATTCGAACCGCTCACGTTGCTCTCGGCGCTCGCCGCCGTGACCGAACGCATTGGCCTCGTCGGCACGGCGTCGACGACGTTCAACGAGCCGTATCACATCGCGCGCAAGTTTGCGTCGCTCGATCACATCAGTGGCGGGCGTGCGGGATGGAATCTCGTCACGTCGTCGAGTTCACACGAGGCGAAGAACTTCAACTTCGATGAGCATCTCGCGCATGCGCGGCGCTATGAGCGTGCGGTCGAGTTTGCGGAAGTCGTCGAGGGGTTGTGGGACAGCTGGGACGAAGACGCGTTCGTGCGCGACAAAGCGGCAGGGCGCTACTTCGATCCTTCGAAGCGCCACGTGCTCGATCATCGCGGCGAGTTCTTCAAGGTGCGTGGGCCGCTGAACGTCGAACGCTCGCCGCAGGGCCGGCCCGTGGTCGTGCAGGCCGGTTCTTCGGAAGCGGGCAAGGCGCTCGCGGCGCGCACCGCGGAGGTCATTTTCACGGCGCAGCAAACGCTGGACGATGCGGTTGCGTTTTACGCGGACGTCAAAGGCCGGATGGCGGAGTATGGCCGCGAGCCGGACGATCTCAAGATCATGCCCGGCGTCATGCCGATCGTCGGTGCAACACAGGCCGAGGCGCGCGAGAAGTTCGAAGCGCTCCAGGCCTTGATCGATCCGAAGGTGGGGCTCGCGCTGGTATCCACGCTGACGGGAGGCTTCGATCTATCGGGTTATCCGCTCGACGGTCCGATTCCGGAACTGCCGGAAACCAACGCAAGCAAGAGCCGCCAGTCGCTGACGCTCGAACTCGCGCGGCGCGAAAACCTTACGATTCGCGAGCTGTATCTGCGTGTCGCTGGTGCGCGCGGACACTGGCAGCTGGTCGGCACGCCAGAGCAGATCGCCGATGCGCTGGAGGAGCGCTTCGTCAACTACGGCGCAGATGGCTACAACGTGATGCCGGCTTTGCTGCCCAACAGCCTCGATGATTTCATCCGGCTCGTGCTGCCTGAACTGAGGCGGCGTGGACGCTTTCGCAGCGATTACGAGGGCCGCACGCTGCGCGATAACCTCGGCTTGCGGCGGCCGGTGTCGCGTTATCAGCGCGAAGCCGTGGCGCAATGACGAAGCGCATATCGCGACCCGTCATAACGTTAGTCGGATCCAGGTTTGAGCGCAGACCTGGCACTCCTTATATTCGGTGGATTGTCGATCCACCTCTGCTACCTCTGCCACCTTCAGGCACTCGCATGCCGCGACATTCACGCTTCTCATCAAACGTCCCGTCAAACTCGCGGAGCACGCCACGCGACGACGCATCGAAGACCACGCCGGCACTGCCCCGTCGCCGGATGCTGGGTGGTCTCGCGCTCTCCGCGTTCGTCGCACCCGGCGTAAAAGCCGCCACGTTGTTGCGGCCGCTGGGCGTCGACGCATGGTCGCAAACGCCGGGTGCGCCGATTCTCGAGCATCCTTATGGGTTGCCGTCGCCGCACGAAGCGAACGTGATACGGCGCGCCGCGCGTGCGTGGCCCATGCCGGGCGCGGCTTCGTCGCTGACCGGGGTGATGAATGAGCACCTTGGCCTGGCGCTGGTTGGCAAGGTCTGGTAACACATCGGAGATGTAGAGGTGGAAAGGCTCCGATTCGCGGAAGCCCGCGCCGTGCAGCAGCAATGTAACGAGCATACCGCGATAGTCGTA
>NZ_DATJWR010000462.1:0-3663 GCF_035501035.1 Paraburkholderia sp. | reverse complement strand
GTTACCTGCTCGCCGCATGTCGCGCGTCACCCGCTGGAGGCCGAAGTGACAGGCGTCCGGGGGGACGCTCGCCCAACCAGCGAAGTGAGAATCCGGTGGCAATCCATTCTGCGCCGGTTACAACTCGGGTCCGGCCTGGTGTTGGCGGCGGCGTAAATCCGACACCAGATGGCGGCGCAAGGTTGAGTTAAACACTCGACCATGCGCCGCAGGCATTGGCGTCCGCAGGGCGAGTAAAGCATGATCAGAACCCGCCCTCGATGTCGTCGATATCGGCATCGGTGGGCGGCGAACGCTGCTCGCGGATCAGCTCGTGTAACTCGACGCCGTAACGCATCCAGATGCGCGCGCGCAGATCGCTGAGCAGCTCGAACACGGCGAACGCCTGCTGGGGCGACCAGTCGGCGTCGATCAGGAAGTGCAGCCCGCGAGACAGGCCCGAAGGCAGGTGCGTGCGGCGGCTCACGGCTTCTTCTCCGGGCGCGCAGCGTTACGCCTCCTGGCGCGCTGCTCGGCCCGTTCGCGCGCTTCCTTGACGCGATACGACTCGCCCTCGATCGCGATGACCTCGGCGCGATGCACGAGGCGATCGACCAGTGACACGACGCAGGCCGCATTCGGGAACACCTCCGACCATGCTGCGAACGGTTTGTTCGTTGTAACCACCGTGCTCGCTGCGCCGTACCTGCGGCTCACCAGCTCGAACAGCAGGTCGGCATGGCGGTTCGAATACGATAGGTAGCCTACCTCGTCAATCAAGAGCACTTCGGGTGAAGCGTAGCGATGCAGGCGCCGGCGCAGCGCCGAGTCACTGTCGAGCGCGGCCAGCTCGCCGAGCATCTGGCCAGCCGTGGTAAAGAGCGCCGTGTAGCCGTGGATGAGCGACTGATACGCGAGGTTCAGTGCGAGTGTCGATTTACCCACGCCGTTCGGCCCGATCAGCACGACGTTGGACTTCTCCCTGACGAACTCGAGCGCCATCAATTCCTCGAGCGCGCCGCGGTCAATCCGCTTTGGCCATGCCCAGTCGAAGTCTGCAAGCGGCTTGAAGTTGCCCAGGCGGGCGTCGCGGATACGCCGCTCAAGCGAACGGCGTGCGCGTTCGTGCTCTTCCCACTGCAGCAACGGCTCGATCCATGACGCGTCGGCGATCTCGCTCCAGTGCGCCAGCAATCCATACATCCGCAAGGCATTGGCGCGCTCGTGCAACTGCTCAGTCCTGTTTGTCATCATCGGCCTCCGCTGTGAGCTGGTCGTAGATGTCGAGCCGGTGTGGCGTCACGCGCTTGTCCTTGTCGCGCACGTGTTCCGGCAGCTTGATGGCGATGGGCGGAGGCGCTCCCCGGGCAGCCCGCCGACGCTCCAGTGCCAGGCGCACCGGGTTCTGGTGCGGCGCGGCGCCGCTCGCGAGGGTTTCCTCGATCGCGGCCTGCAGTTCGGCGGCGCCATACCGGTCGAGCAATCGCAGCAGCTGCGCGGTAATGTTGCCCAGATTGCTTCCGCGTTCGGCCGCGCGCAGCATCAGTGTCCGGGCAGCCGGCGCGGCGTGCGCGAGATGGTCCAGGCCGCGGTGGTGGCGGGCCTCACGTTTGTGCTCCACCAGCGCATCGATGTGCGTCGCGATCTCGATCTGCGCGCCGCGGTCGTAACTGCGAGCATGCTCGGCGACGACAGCGGCGCCATCGAGGATGCGCACCTGATGCTGGTCGGCACGAACCGTGAGCGTTCGTCGCACATGCGTGTGCGGTATCGAGTAGTCGTTCAGGTCGAAGCGCACATAGGGCGTCTTGCCGGCCGTCACGGGAAGCTGCAGTTCGCACGGGTACGCGTTGTCTGGCAATGCAAGCAGGCTCGGCTTCTCGCGCTCGAAGGCTTCGCGCACAGTGATGGCCGGATCCTCCCGGCATGGACGATCGGCTGCCACGCCCGCGCACCATTGTGCGGCCTGGTCGTTCAGATCATCGAGATCGGCGTACTTGCGCGCGGCAAAGAAGCTCTCGCGTGCGAAACGAATTGCTCTTTCGACACGACCTTTTTCGTTTCCCCTCGCAACGGCCACCGGCCTGGGTTCGAACCGGTAATGGCTGGCAAACGCGAGCAGCGCCGGATTGAAGCGGATCGCATCGCCCTGACGCTCGAGCACGGCGCTGCGCAGATTGTCGTACTTGAGGACCCTCGGCACGCCGGACCATGCTTCGAAGGCACCCACGTGCCCGGCCAGGAAGCTGTCCATACGGGCGTCGAGGAAGAAGCGTAGCCAGATCTGCCGTGACCACGACAGCACCATCACGAAGGCCATCAACGGCCGGCGCGCGCGGCCGATCTGCAGGTGGCCGAATGAGGCCCAGTCCACTTCCCCCACTTCTCCCGGCATGGTGCGCAACCGCAGATAGGCTTCGGGAGTCGGGCGTGGGCGGTGCAGCGCCACCAGGTGACGGAAATGGTGAATGTTGCCCCGGTAACCACGCTCGGTCACCATCGCGTACAGGCGGCTGGCCGTGAGGGAGGGAAACTTCCTGAGCGTCTCATGGATGAACGGCAGGTACGGATCAATCCGCGAGGTCCGCTGCAGACCGCCCACCCGCGGCAGGCCCGCCTGGGCCAGCACACGCTGCACGGTGCCGCGATGCACATGCAACTGGCGCGCGATGGTGCCGCAGCGCCACTTCTCGACGTGGTAATAGCGCAGGATCTGCGCCTCAACTTCAGCCTTGATGGTCATGGGTCGGCTCCTTTTTGTTCGGTAGCAGTACGAACCTCATGGAAGACCCGACGGCGCAATGGCCCATGACGCACAAACTCACATGCGCAGGAACAGAAGCGGCAATGCCCGAGCGATGGCGTGGTTGCCATCGTGGCACTCGTCTGGCTGGCCGATGTCGTCGAAGTCGTGATCAGTAGAGCATCAGCGGTGGGCTCGGCGGAAGAGTGATGCGTCACTTTCTCGCGTCGCTGGCGATAGCGGCGCATCCTGGCGGCATGCGCCATACGACCGCGCCGGCTGCGCTGGTAACGGCGGCCAGCCTCGCGCAGGCTCGCTCGTCGCGCGGCCTGCGCGCAGTCGCGATCGCAGTAAGTCTGGCCGCTATCACAACGGCGACAGACGATGACCTGCGCCCGGCAACGGGCGCACACGTACAAGCGGCCCGTGGGCGGCTGCATTGGCGGCTCCTCCAGAACGCCAAAGAGGAGGGAGCAGTCGAACCAAGTCGACGGGCCGCGTGAGCAATGCGATACTGACGGCTCACACGGCTCTCCGGCCGGGCGACAGGCCCGCCATATGGATACCCTGTGGAGGCGCAGCACCGGACTGGACTTGGCGGTTGAGGCCGGCGCTGCGCCTGTTGTTCTTCTTCTTTGGCAAACGCCTTTCTACCATGCGGACGGCCCGCCCCGATTCAGGGCACGTCTCCAGTCGCCCCCACGGGCTCCCTACGCCGTGCCCTGAATCAACGTCCCGTTCAGCGTACGTTGAACGCTTCCGTGATGTCTGTCTTCATCCTCGCGCGTGGCGCCGCCGCACTATGACGCCGCCGTTTATTGTCGGTTTTCAACCGCCGTTCACAACTCACACCGAGTGCCTCACAGACGATCTTTGGCTTATCGCCACGAGCGAGCATCAAAAGGCCAGTGGCGCGTCTGCGCGAGTTCTTGAACCGATGA
>NZ_DATJWR010000461.1:0-26641 GCF_035501035.1 Paraburkholderia sp. | reverse complement strand
CCCCGACGATCCCGCGCTTCACTCCGCGCGCGGCGTGCGCGGCTCGCCCATGGTGCGCCGCTTCGATGGCCAGCCTTTCCTCTATACGCTCGACGAATACGCGCACTACCTGAGCATCTACCGCTTCTCGCCCGCCACCGAGGCGCAGCGGCACGTTCGTCGGCGCGATGACGCCCGGCGCGGACGTGGGCAGCACCTCGGGCTGGGTGGATATCTATATGGGCATTAGCGCCGCGCAGCGCGAGAACGGCGACTACGTGCTGCTCGTGGAGGACGACGCTCGCGCCAAGATTCTGATTTACGACTGGACGCCGGGTTGAGGGTGTCCATCGAGGCGCGCCTGGGCGGCGCGCCGCTCACGCGCGAGCCGACACCTGCGTGGAAAACGCCACGCGATTGCGCCCGTCGCGCTTGGCGCGGTAGAGCGCGGCGTCGGCTTCCTCGACGAGCGCCGTTTCCGCGAGCCCTGGCGTGGGCGTGAGCGTGGCCACGCCCACGCTGATGGTGAGATGCTCGCTCACGGCAGAGCCCACGTGCGGCAACGCCAGCGACGCCACGTCGCGGCGCATTTTCTCGGCGATCAGCCGCGCGCCCGCGCTGCCGGTGCCCGGCAGCACGACGGCGAACTCCTCGCCGCCGAAGCGCGCCACGAGGTCGCGCGGACGCCGTGTCTCGCGGCTGATCGTCGCCGCCACCGAGCGCAGCACGTTGTCACCGGCCACGTGGCCATAGGTGTCGTTGTAGGGCTTGAAATAGTCCACGTCGATCATCAGCAGCGAGACCTCGGTGTGCTCGCGCAGCGCGCGCCGCCATTCGGCGCCCAGGAATTCGTCGAGATAGCGGCGATTCGACAGGCCCGTGAGGCCGTCCGAATGCGTGAGGCGGCGCAGTTCAAGATTCGCCCTGAGCAGCTCCTGCTGCGAGCGGCGCAGCGCGCGATACGCCTCGTCGCGCTGGAGCATGCTCATATAGGAGCGCGAATGATATTTCACTCGCGCGATGAGCTCGATGCTGTCCGGCAGCTTGACGAGGTAGTCGTTCGCGCCGGCAGCGAACGCCGCGCTCTTGATGGTGGGCTCTTCTTTCGTGGAAAGCACGATGATCGGCACGTCGCGCGTCGCCTCGTTCGCGCGGTAGGCGCGCACGAGCGTGAGGCCGTCGGTGCCCGGCATCACGAGGTCCTGCAGGATCACGGTCGGGCGCACTTCCTCGGCGGTGCGAACGGCCTCCTCGGGATGCGCGCAATAGTGGAAGTCGATCTCGCTCGCGCTCACGAGCGCGCGGCGTACGGCCTCGGCCACGATCGCCTGGTCGTCGACGAGCAGCACCATCATCGGCAGGTCGGCGCCCGGCAGCGGCTGCTCGAGCGCGCTGCGCGCGGCCTCGAGCGCCGCGGCGAGCGCCGCGTCGTCGGGTCCGATGGTGTCGAGGTCAGCGTCGGCCTCGGAGTCGGCGCTGGGAGGAAGAGTGGACTTCTCGGTCATGATATCGGTCGCGTCTCGTGATGGATGACAGCTAGCCAGCAGGCGTAAGCCACGGTTTGACCCGGCGCGCGAGTTCGGGCGCGATGGCCGGCAGCGGCAGGATCGCGCGCGCGGCGACCAGCGCCGCCGCGGCCTTCGGCATACCGTAGACGGCGCTCGTCGCCTCGTCCTGGGCGATCGTGTACCAGCCTCGCGCGCGCATGGCCTTCAGGCCGATCGCGCCGTCGCGGCCCATGCCCGTGAGCAGCACGCCGATCGCCTCGCCCGGCCACTGCTCGACGAGGCTGTGAAAGAATGTATCGACGGAGGGGCGGTATGGCGTGTCGGCGGGCTCGCGAGTGTAAGTCAGCTTGCCGTTCGCCGCCATGCGCAGATGATCGTTGGTCGCGGCGAGCAGCGCGCAGCCGGGCACGGGCCGCTCGCCTTCGAGCGCAATGCGCACCGTGAGTTGCGTCTGCCCGTCGAGCCAGCCGGCCATGCCCTCGGCGAACGACTGGTCCACGTGCTGCACGATCACGATGCCGGCGCCGAAGTTGGCAGGCAGTCCGCCGAGCACGGTGGCGAGCGCGCTGGGGCCGCCCGCCGAGGCGCCGATCGCGACGATGGGCACGCCCGGCGCGGGGCGCTCCGCGACAGCCGGGCCGCGCGGGGCCGCGTCGAGCACGCCGGACACGCGGCCGATCTGCTCGATCTTCGCGAGCAGCAGGTCCATCGTGCGGCGGGTGTTCGGCCCGGCGAGCGTGGGCGTATCGACGGCGTCGAGCGCGCCCGAGCCCATCGCCTCGTACACGCGCCAGGCGTTCGCGCCGACGCTGCTCGTGACGATCAGGATCGGACATGGCGTGCGCGCCATGATCTGGCGTGTGGCCTCCACGCCGTCGAGCTTCGGCATCACGAGATCCATGAGGATCACGTCGGGCACCTGCGCCGCGCAGAACTGCACAGCCTCCTCGCCGTTCGTGGCGACCCACAGCACCTGATGGCCGGGCCGCGTCGCGATGGCCTGACGCAGCGCCTCGATCGCCAGAGGCATGTCATTGGCGATACCGATCTTCATCCCGTCGCCTCTCCGATCAGGTCGTTCACGGCGTCGAGCAACGCCTCGTCGTGGAAGCTACCCTTGGTCAGATAATAGTCGGCGCCCGCTTCGAGGCCGCGGCGCCGGTCGTCCTCGCGGTCCTTGTACGAGACGATCATCACCGGCACGTTGCGATGCTGCGCGTCGTTCTTGATCATCGTGACGAGCTCGATGCCGTCCATGCGCGGCATGTCCACGTCGGTGATGACGAGGTGGAAGCGCGCGTTGCGCAACGTGTTCCAGCCGTCCATGCCGTCCACCGCCACCGTCACGTCGTAGCCGCGCTTCTCGAGCAGCTTGCGCTCCAGCTCCCGCACCGTCAACGAATCCTCGACGACGAGAATGCGCTTGCGATCGCGCACCGCGTCGCGCGCGCCGCGCGCCACCCCCGCTAGCTTGCCGTCGCGCACGAGGCGCGCGACCGAGGCCACGATGTCCTCCACGTCGACGATGAGCGCCACCTCGCCGTCTTCGAGCAGCGCCGCCGCCGAGACGTTGCGCACCTTGCCAAGGCGCGCATCGAGCAGTTGCACGGCGAGCGTGCGCTCGCCTGCGAAGCGGTCCACGGCCACGCCATAGAGGCCGCTCTCGCCGCCCATGAGCACGACGTTCACGTTTTCCGTGGCGGCGGGCTCTGCGCTCGCGCCGAGCAACTGACGCGCGGTCACGAGGCCCACGGGCCGCCCTTCGAAAGCGATGTGCTGCTGCCCTTCGAGCATCTCGATCGCGCTCTGCGGCACGCTGAGCGCGCGGCGCACATGCGCGAGCGGGAACGCATACGCTTCGCCCGCCACCTCGGCGATCAGGCTGCGCACTACCGAGAGCGTGAGCGGCAACTGCAGCACGAAGCGCGTGCCCTCGCCCGCCGCACTCTCGATACGCACGGTGCCGCGCACGGCCTTCACGAAGTTCTGCACAGCGTCGAGGCCCACGCCACGGCCCGATACGTCGGTGACGGTGTCGCGCAGCGAGAAGCCCGGTAGCAGCAGGAAGTCGAACAGTTCGGCCTCGGACATCGCAGCCACCGCCTCGGCTTGCGCAAGACCTCGCGCGACGATGGCCCCGCGCAGTGCGTCCAGATCGACGCCTGCGCCGTCGTCGGCCACGGCGATCAGCAGTTTGCCCGCGCTGTGGCGCGCTTCGAGCGTGAGGCGCGCTTCCTCCGGCTTGCCGGCGCGCCGCCTCGTTTCGGAGTCCTCGATACCGTGGTCGAGCGCGTTGCGCAGCAGGTGGCCGAGCGGCGCGTCGAGCATTTCGAGGATGTCGCGGTCGACCTGGGTCGACTCGCCGACGATCGAAAAGCGCACGCGTTTGCCAAGCGAGCGCGCGAGATCGCGCACGATGCGCGGATACGCGTGCGCCGTGTCGCCGAACGGCCGCATGCGGCATTGCAAGGCCTCGTCATAGAGGCGTTGCGCGAGCTGCGTGCCACGGCGGTCGATACGATCGAGATCGTCGAATCGTTCGGAAAGCTGACGATCGAGCGCGCCCAGCGCTTCGCGAATGCCGGCCAGCGCGGCGCGTGCGTCGGCATCGAGCGCATCCGTGTGACGCTCCTGAAAATGCCCCAGCGCCGCGAGCAGATCGCCTTGCGCACGACGCACTCGCAAGAGTCCATCCGCGAACGGACGCATGCGGCGCGACTCCACCAGCGATTCGCCCGCGAGACCGAGGAGCCGGTCGAGCGTGCCCGCGCGCACGCGCAGCATGCGCTCGGCATCGGCTGAATGCGGCTCCCGCGCCTCGTCCGATGCAGCCTGTTCGACGGCTGCGGGAGCGCCTGCGCGTTCCGGTTCGGGCAAACGCAGCGATGCCGCCAGCGTGGCGAGCTCGTCGGGTTGACCTTCGGGTTGACCGTCGCGTTCCGGCGCGCCCGGCAGAACACGTGCGCCAACGGCTGCCCCGCCGGAAGGCGCCAACCCGCCGAGCCGCGCGACGAACGCCTCGACGCTCTCGCGCGCGAGAGGCGGCGCCGCAGCGTCGCCCGCCGCAATCAGCATGTCGATGCCGACGAGCAGCACATCGATGCGCGCCGCATCGACGCGCAATTCGCGGCGCTGCGCGGCCACGAAGCAATCCTCCATCGCGCTCGCCACCTCGACCGCCTCCGGAAGGCCGACGATGCGCGCCGCGCCCTTGAGCGAGTGCGTCGCGCGCATGCAGGCTTCGAGCGTGGATGCGTCCTCGGGCGCGGACTCGAGCGCGAGCAAACCCGCCGAGAGCGTGCGCGCCTGCGCCTGCGCTTCCTCCCGGAACAGGTCGAGCAGCGAGCGGCGGCTCAGTTCGTCGTCGCTCATCGCAAACTCCTCGCAAGCGTGTCGAATAACGCTTCGGCGTCGAGCACGCCGACCGAGCGGCCCCGCCAGCTCGTCACGCCCCGCACGTGCCGCCGCGCCGACTGCGCGAGCGTGGCCGGCGCAGGCAGCAAAGCGTCGGCGGCGAAGCTCGCGACGCCTTCGACATCGTCCACGGGAAACGCCGTCGCCGCGCCCGCCCATTGCGTCACGAGCAGACGCGGCATGGCGGCGCGCCGCATGGCCCCGGGTATATCAGCCGCGGCTGGCTCGATGTGCAGCAGCGCGGCAAGCGAGGCCGCGAGCGTGAGCACGCCGCGTACGTTCACCACGCCGAGCACGGCGGCGCTGCGCCGATGCGGCAGCGTGTGGATGCTGCGCGCTTCGTCCACGTGCCGCAGCACGGCGGCGGGCAGCGCGAGCCACTCGGCGCCCACGCGAAACACGAGCGAGCCTTCGGTGCGCGCCTGCGGCCCCGCTTGTGCGCGCGCAGGCTCGGCAGCGGTTGGCGTCAGTGCCTGCGAGGACCTCTGTACGGCCGGCGCAGGCCGATCGAGCATGCGCGCGGCGGCTTCCTCGAAAACCGGGCAATTCAGGCAGCGCACGCACGCTTCGAGGCGCGGGCACGAGTTGTCGCCCCGCGTGCCGATCACGTTCCAGCACATCGCGGGCAGCGCACCCGCCTGTGCGGGATCCGGCATGAGATCGCGCTCAGGCATGTGTGCCTCCCGCGTTCGGATCGCCGCGCTGCGCCGCGCGCTGCGCACGGCGCTTCAGCCGGCGTGCGCCGTCGCCGTCGCCCTGCACTTCGAGCAGCGCAGCCAGATGCGTGAGCGCTTCGTAGTGCGAAGGCTCCAGATAGATCGCCTTGCGGTAGTGCGCGAGCGCGACGGACGCGCGGCCCTGCGCGTCCGCGATCAGGCCGAGCAGGTACCACGTATCGGCGTTGTGTGCGAGCGCCTTCGCCGCATCCGCCGCGAGGCGTTCAGCCTCGTCGAGTGCCCCCGCGTCGGCGAGGCGGCGCGCCTCGGCAAGCGCGGCTTCGGGCAGGCGCGTGTTCATCGGGGAGCCCGTCTGCGCGCTGCTCACCGCCGGTGCGCGCACCACGGCCGCCGCGCGCGGGGCCGGCGCGCCGTGCAAGGGCCGCAACCCGAGCCGCGGCGGCGCGGGCCGGCGCGCCGGGGCAGCCACTGGCGCATCCAGCGGCGTGAACACCGATACGCTGCTGAGCGCGGGAGCGGCAGCCGTTGCGGCGATCGCCGGCAGCGGCGCGCGGGCCGGCGCAGCGTCCGCCGTGCCGCGCGCCGCCTCCGCTTCACGCGTCGGCTCACGAAAACCGAAGGCGAGCGGAATATACGCGGTTGACATCTCATGGCGCATCATCAGCCCCGTTTCTGCCGGGCCCACGAAAATCATGCCGCCCTCGGCGAGCCGCGCGCGCAAGAGGCCGATTGCGCGGTCCTGCGCGGCGCGATCGAAATAGATCAGCACGTTGCGGCAAAAAATGAAGTCGTAGCGCACCGGATGCACGGTGAGCCACTCGAACAGGTTCGCGCGCTCGAAGGTCACGGCGCGCCGCACCGTCGCGGCGATGCGCCAGCCCGCGGGCGTCGCCTCGAAGTAGCGCTCGCGAAACGCGAGGCCGTCGCCGCGAAACGCGTTGCGGCCATAAACGCCGCGCGCGGCCGCCGCAATGGAGTGCGCGCTGATGTCGATCGCGTCGATGGCGAACTGCTCGTGCGCGAGACCCGCGTCGAGCAGCGCCATGGCCGCCGAGTATGGCTCCTCACCGCTCGAGCACGGCGCGCTCAGCACGCGCAGCACCTCGCCCGGCTGCGCCGCGAGTCGCTTCGCGCCAAGCCGCGCGAGCGCCGCGAAGGCCTCGCGCTCGCGAAAGAACCAGGTCTCGGGCACCACGAGCAGGTCGATCAGCGCCTGGCGCTCGGCTGCCGTGGTGGTGAGGCGCTGCCAGTACGCTTCGCGCGCCCATTCCGGCAGCGTCGTGCCGCTCGCCCAGTCGTTGCGCGCGGCAGCCGCATGCGCTTGGGGCGTGTGGCGCGCGTGCCGCCTGTCGCGCGTATGGGACGTATGGGACGTATGGGACGCATGAGACGCTTCAAGCCTTTCCGCACCGACGGTCGCCGCCGCTCGCGCGCCCACCGCGCGCGCGAGCGCATTCGCGCCGAGCGATTCGGCATCGATGCCGGTTTCGTCGAGCAGCCATGCGGAAAAGCGCGGGTCGGCCAGCCTCATCACTCGCCTCCGGCTCGTTCGGGCGGAACTTGCCACGAAGGCGGCTCGGGAAAGAGCAGCGCGCGCACGCGCGAATCGAGCAACTGCGCGACCTTGACCCACTGCACGAAGCCGCGCTCGTCGCGTGCGACGGGGCCGAGCCAGCGCGCCTCGGGCGTGGCGATGCCACTTTCGGCGAAGCGCTCCGGCGCGATCGACTGCGTGCGCGTGGCGCATTCGAGCAGCAACGCGAGACGGCGCGGCGGCGCGGGAGGCGCCTTCGCGTCATGGCGGCCTTCTTCGCCTTGATCCCCGAGGTCGTACACGAGCACGAGCCGCGTGGACATGAGCGCGCGCGCGGGCCGCCCGAGCGCGAGCATCGGCAGATCGACCACGGGCACGGGCGCGCCCTCGTAATCGATCACGCCGGCGATATAGGCCGGCGTGCCCGCAAACGCGCGCACCGGCGCGAGCGGCAGCACGTGCGCGATCTCGCGCGCATCGATCGCGTAACGTTCGCCGTCCAGCTCGAACAACAGGAAGAGCATCGCGGTTCCGTTCAGTGGCAGGCGGCCGTGTCTTTCGGGGGCATCACGCCTCGATCCTGAACCGCGACACGCCCGTGCGCAGTTCGTTGGCGACGAGCGTGAGATTGTCGATGGCCTGGGACGACTGGCGCAGCGACTCCGCGGTCTGCTGGGCGGCTTCGGAAAGCTGCGTGAGCGCCTGGGTGATCTGCTCGGCGCTCGTGGCCTGAGCCTGCATGCCGTCGTTGACGAGCTGGAAGCGCGGCGCGAGCGTCTGCACCGCGCCGATGATCTGCGAAAGCTGCACGCTCACGGCCTGCACGTCGTGCATGCCGCGCCGCACTTCCTCGGCGAACTTGTCCATGCCCATCACGCCCGCCGAAACCGCCGACTGGATCTCCTTGACGGTCTGCTCGATGTCGTAGGTCGCCACGGCCGTCTGGTCCGCAAGGCGCCGGATCTCGGTGGCGACCACCGAGAAACCGCGCCCGTATTCGCCCGCCTTTTCCGCCTCGATCGCCGCGTTCAGCGAAAGGAGGTTCGTCTGGTCGGCCACCTTCGTGATCGTCGCCACGACCTGGTTGATGCTCACGGCCTTCTCGTTGAGGATCGCGAGCTTCGCGTTCACCGAGCCCGCCGCCTCCATCACGCTACGCATGGTGTCTTCCATGTGCGTCAGGCCGCTCTGGCTCGTGCCGGCGAGCACAGCGGACTGTTCCGCCACGCTCGCCACCTCGCTCATGGTGCGCACGAGGTCGCGCGCCGTGGCGAAGATCTCGCGCGACGTCGCGCCGATCTCGGTCGTCGTGGCCGCCGTCTCGCTCGCCGTGGCCTGCTGCTCCCTCGAGGTCGCGGCCACTTCGGCCACCGAGGTCGTGACCTGCAGCGACGACTTCTGCGCCTGGGCGACAAGGCCCGCGAGTTCGTCGCTCATGCGGTTGAAGCCGCTCTCCAGCGCGCCGAATTCGTCGCTGCGGTTCAGTGCGAGGCGCTGCGAAAGATTGCCGGTGCGCATCGAGTCGTGGACCTCGACGAGCCGCGCCATCGGCACCGTGATCGCGCGATAGAGCGCATAGCCCGTGACGAGCGCGGCGAGCAGCACGACGCCGAGCGCCGTGGCGAGCATGATCTCCGTGCCCGTAACCGAACTGCGGATGATCTGCGCGGAGTCGTCGGCCTGCTGGCGATTCTCGTCGACGAGCGCATTGGCCGTGGCAAGCACCTCTTGCCACGCCGGCCCGATCTGGATGAACGCGGCCTGCGCGGCCTCGCGCGACGCGGGAATCTGGTGCGCGACCGCCGTCAGCATCGGCAGGTAGCGCCCGTAGGCCTCGCGAAAGCGCTGGAAGCGCTCGCGGTCGTCGCTGCGAAAAAGCGAGCGCTCGTACTGCCGGGAGTTCGCGTCTACCTGCGCCACGGCCGCCGGCAGGCCGGCGAGGTCGCGCGCGACGGTGTCCGGATCGGAGTCGACGAAGGCTGCACGCTCGATGAGGCTGTAGGTCTGGTTGGCCGCGGCGCGCATCGAAGTGGCGTAGTAGAGCCCCGGGACCGAATCGCGCGTGAGGCTCAGCGCTTCGCTGTCGATGGCGCGCAGGCGGTTCCAGGAAATGACGGCCATGACGAGCATCAGCACGAACAGCAGGCCGAAGCTGAGCACGATGCGCGTGCCGAGGGTGAAACGACCGTGAGTCTGTCGGGGCAGGCCGGCTTGGCCGGAACGGGGCATGGCGGTGCTCATTGCGCTAAGGGCTCTCCGGTGACGGGGACCGGCGCGCCACCCCTGCCGGCGAGGCTGGGCGCGGCGGCGCAGGGCGAGGCCGGTTTCACGGCCTTGACCGCCGTAGTGTAATGGGTTTGCGCACTTTTTTGGGGTGCGGAAGCCGCTCGCATAGCCGCGCCAGATGGGGCTTGCCGGCGAATTGAACGCGGAGCGAGTGGCGCTGCCGGTCAAGTTTGCAGGCGAGTGAGGGGATGCGCTTGCGCTCGCGCCAATGCGTGGTGCATCGACGCCGGCCAGCTGGACGGTCGAAGGCTGCCGGCCCCGGGTTGGAGGGCACACATCGGCGGCCCCACCTTGGCGCCCCCCCTCGACTTACTTCTTCACGAAGCGCAATACCGCGTCGACGACCATTTCGCGGTGGCGTGCGCGCAGGCGCGGATGCGAGGGGTCGCGCCCGAACGCCGCCCCGAACGTGTGGCGATTGCCCACGCGGTGAAAGCACATCGAGCTAATGAGCAGGTGCAGGTCGATCGGGTCGATGTCGTCGCGGAACGCACCGCTTGCCACACCGCGCGCGAGCAGGTCCTCGATCGTGCGGATTGCGCTGGCGTTGCGGCTGCGGAACGTCTTCAGGCGCTCGATGTACTTCGCGCCGTGAATGTTCTCGATGGTCACGAGGCGCACGAAGTCGCGATGGCGGTCGTGATAATCGAAGGTGAATTCGACGAGCCGCCGCAGGCCCTCCACGGGGTCCAGTTCGTCGATGTGCAGGTCCAGTTCGAGCGCGCGGATGTCGCCGTAGACCTTGTCGAGCACTGCTTCGTACAGCCCTTCCTTGCTGCCGAAGTAGTAATAGAGCATGCGCTTGGTCGTGTTGGTGCGCTCGGCGATTGCGTCGACGCGCGCGCCTGCGAGACCCATCGCCGAAAACTCGGCGGTCGCGACTTCGAGGATGTTGCGTTTGGTCTGCTCGGGATCGTACTTGCGCCGGCTTTCGGATTGAGCATCGTTGCGTTCGGCCGGAGCCGCCGGTCTTGGCATATTTGTTTGATGCGCGCAGCAAGGAGGGAATGCGGGCGATTTTAGCATGGTGGCTTTTTTTGTCGCGGGGCTTGAGGGTTTGGGGTTTCCTTGTTTTCGTGTCGGTATGCCAGCGTTGCCCCTGGCACACCGAAGCGAAAACAAGGAAATGCCAAAGCACCAACCCCCGCGACAAACCCCAAAACCCAAAGACAACTCACAGCTCAATCCGCTTGATATCGCCGACGATAAAGATATAAGAAGCCGCCCCAATCAGCGCGATCACACCAATAAACACAAGCGCCCAGACAAACGACCCCGTCACGCCCACGATCAAACCCACGACCAGCGGCGTCACGATACCCGCGAGATTGGCGGCGAGATTGAAAATGCCGCCCGTCAAACCGAGCATGCCGGCCGGCGCGATATCCGAGACGAGCGTCCAGCCAAGCGCGGCCATGCCCTGCGCAAAAAACGCCACCGAGAGAATCGCAATAACGGCCACATTACTCTGCACGAAGTTCGCAAGAATGATGGTCGAGGCAAGCAGCAGGCCGGCGATGATCGGCAGCTTGCGCGCCACATTGGCCGAAACGCCGCGGCGCAGCATCCAGTCCGAGAACGTCCCCCCGAACATCACGCCGACCGAGGCGGCAATGAACGGCATGATCGCGAAGAAGCCGATCTTGAGCCAGCCCATGTGGCGCTCGGTGGCGAGGTAAGTCGGGAACCACGTGAGGAAGAACACGAGCGTCGAATTACCCGCGAACTGGCCAAGGCAGATGCCCGCAAGCTGGCGGCGGCGCACGAGCTGCCCCGCCATGCGCCAGTCGAAGCCCTTCTTCTGCGGCTCAGCCTGTGTCTGCGAGGCAGCGGCGCCGGCTTGCGGCTCGGCCTTGCGCTCGTGGCGCGCGAGGCCACCGCCCGCTTCGATGTAATCGAGCTCGGCGCGGTTGGCCGCAGGGTGCTCATGCGGCTCGCGATAGAGAAACCACCACACGAGACCGAATACGATCCCCACGCCACCCACCACGTAAAACAACGAGCGCCAGCCATAGGCGCCCATCAGCGCGAACAGGAAGGGGCTGAAGAACGCGAGACCGACGTACTCGCCCACCGTATAGGTGCCCGTGGCGAACGCGCGCTCGCTCTGCGGGAACCACGTGGCGACCACGCGGCTATTGGTCGGGAAGCACGGCGACTCCGCCGCGCCGAGTCCCAGGCGGCACGCGAACAGCGCGCCCACGCCGCCCACGAAGCCCTGCACCAGCGTGCAGAGCGACCAGAGCGTCATGGAGAGCCAGTAGGTGAACTTGCTGCCGAAGCGGTCGAGGAATACGCCGCCCGGAATCTGCGCGACCACGTAGCTCCATGAGAACGCCGAGAACACGACTCCCATGAGCGCCGCGCTGATGCCCAGCTCCTTCGTCAATTGCGGCGCCGCAATGCCGAGCACGGTGCGATCGAGGTAGTTGATCATCGTGCCGACGGCCAGCAGCCCCAGAATGCGATAGCGGGCCTTCGAGCGGCGCATCACGCCCTCGGCGGGCGTGGCGGAAACCGTCGGCGCGTCGCCGCGCCCCGTGGATACGGGTGGTGCCATGTCTCACTCCTGTCTATTTTTATTCGCCGGCGTTGGCCGCCAGCATGGACTGCAGATGTGCATACATGCGTTCCGCGTCGGGCTCGACGCCCGTGAAAAGCCGGAACGCTTCCACTGCCTGATACACCGCCATTCCGCCGCCGCTCAGCGTGCGGCAGCCGCGCGCCTCTGCGGCTTCGAGCAACGCCGTGCGGATCGGGAAATAGACGATATCGGCCACCCACAGCCGCTCGTGCAGATACTCCGCCGGCAGCGGCATGCCGGGCAGCTTCGCCATGCCGGTAGGCGTGGCGTGAATGAGGCCCGACGCCTGCTGCAGCACCTCACGCAGCTCACCGCCCGCCCTCACGCGCGCGGCCGGAAAACGCGCCTGCAGTTCGGCGGCGAGCGCCTCGGCACGCGCGGCGTCCACATCGAACAGCGTGAGCGCCTGCGCACCCATTGTCAGCGCCGCGTGCGCGACCGCCGCGCCCGCGCCGCCCGCGCCCAGTTGCACGACCGCTTCTAGCGAAACGTCCGGCAGGCCGCGCCGGAACGCGCGCGCGAAGCCCGACCAGTCGGTGTTGTGGCCGATGCGCTTGCCGTCGCGCAGCAGCACCGTGTTCACGGCGCCGAGCGCGCGGGCGTCCTCGGAGAGTTCGTCGAGCAGCTCGATCACGGCCTGCTTGCACGGGTACGTGATGTTCAGGCCGTCGTAGCCCATGCGCTCGGCCCCGAGCAGCAGTTCGGGCAGCGCCGCGGGCGTGAGCTTCAGCGCTTCGAGATCGATGCGCCGGTACACATAGTTGAAGCCGAGTTCACGACCTTCTTTTTCATGCATTGCCGGCGTGAGCGAGCCGCCAATGCCCGAGCCGATCAGCCCGCAGAGAAACGAGTGGGCGCTTGCGCGCGCGCCCAGCGCATGCTTCGGGGCACTCATTTCGACACCTTTTTCGCAAGCAGCGTGGCCATGCGTTCCAGCGCGAGCACATATCCCTGCGTGCCGCAGCCGACGATAATGCCGTCCGCAATCGGCGAGACGAAGGAATGGTGCCGGAACGCCTCTCGCTTGTGCACGTTCGAAATATGGACCTCGATCACGGGTTTCGCAATGGCAGAAAGCGCGTCCGCGATCGCAACCGACGTATGCGTATAGGCGGCCGGATTGATGACGATGCCGTCCACGCGCGTACGCGCCTCGTGCAGCCAGTCGATCAGCTGATGTTCGCCGTTCGACTGGCGAAAGTCGACTTCGAGCTTCAGACGCCCCGCCGCCTCGCGGCACAGGTTGGCAACGTCATCTAACGTTTCGGCACCGTAGATCGCGGGTTCCCGCGTTCCCAGCAGATTCAGGTTCGGCCCATTGAGGACCAGCACCGCAGGCAATTGCATCGCACATACTCCAGAACAGCTACACGACCGGCACGGCGCATGCTCAGGAACTGACGCACGCTTCACCGCATAGCCGCCAGTGTGCCGCGTAGCGGCGCGCCGGTCACCTGGGGTTTGCGAGAATTTGTACTAACTAGTTAGTTTTGCGTATCCTTCGGACACTCCAGCGGCAAGTGTGTCCACGGTGCACTATGCTTCAAGCGCCTGCCCGCACGCCGCCGCAGAGGACTCTTTTCAACGCCGCTGCCGCACTCGCCATGTCCATGTCCAAGCCGCCCCAAGCCCAAGCCCATGCTCACGCGCTGCGCCGCTCGATCGCCACGGTGTCGATCAGCGGCACGCTCGCCGAAAAGCTCGCCGCGATCCGCGCCGCGGGTTTCGACGCCGTCGAGATTTTCGAGAACGATCTGCTCTATTTCGAGGGCTCGCCCGCCGACGTGCGCCGCATGGCCACCGACCTGGGCCTCGATATCGTGCTGTATCAGCCGTTCCGCGATTTCGAGGGCGTCGCGCCCGAGCGCCTCGCGCGCAATCTCGAACGCGTGAAGCGCAAGTTCGACGTGATGGATCAGCTCGGCACCGATCGCTTGCTGGTGTGCAGCAATGTTTCGCCCGAGACGATCTGCGACGACGGCCTCGCCGCCGAGCAGCTCGGCGCGCTCGCGCAGGCCGCGGGCGCAGCAGGCGTGACGATCTGTTATGAAGCGCTTGCGTGGGGGCGTCACGTTCGCACCTACTCTCACGCGTGGCGGCTCGTCAACACGGTCAATCACGCTAATCTGACGCTCGCGCTCGACAGCTTCCACACGCTCTCGCTCGACGACGTGCCCGACGGCATCGCCTCGATTCCGGGCAAACGGATCGGCTTCGTGCAGATCGCCGACGCGCCGAGAATGCAGATGGACGTGCTCGAATGGAGCCGGCACTATCGTTGCTTCCCGGGCCAGGGCGATTTCGCGCTCGCCGACTTCACGGCGCAGGTGGTGAAAAGCGGCTACACGGGCCCGCTCTCGCTCGAAATCTTCAACGACGGCTTTCGCGGCGCGCCGCCCGCCGCCACGGCTGCAGACGGCCATCGCTCGCTGCTACTGCTCGAAGAGCTCACGCGCGAGTCGTTGCGCGAGGAGCATGTCGAAGCGCCTGCGCTCTACCACCCGCCCTCCGCGCCCGCCAATGCACAGTGGCAATTCCTCGAATTCGCGGTGGATGACACGGCACGCGCGCATGTGGCCAAGTGGCTCGAAAAGCTGCATTTCCGCCGCGCGGGCCAGCACCGTTCGAAGGACGTGACGCTCTATCAGCACGGCTCGGCCGCGATCGTGCTCAATGCCGAGCCCGACTCGTTCGCCGACGCATTTTTCCAGCGCCATGGCTTGTCGCTGTGCGCATCGGCGTTTCGCGTCGACGATGCGCGCCTCGCACTCGAACGCGCAGCGGGATTCGGCTACCAGCCGTTCTCGGGCCGTGTGGGTCCGAACGAGCGCGTGGTGCCCGCCGTGCAGGGCCCGGACGGCAGTCTTAACTACTTCGTTAATGAGGAGCCGGGCCAGCCGACGCTTTTCGAAGCCGATTTCACGCTGACCGATATCGACGGTCCCGTGGAGGTGGGTCCGATCGTCGGCATCGATCACGTGAGTCTGTCACTGCCGGCGGGCTCGTTCGACTCGTGGGTGCTGTTCCTGAAGTCGGTGTTCGGTCTCGAGGCAAGCGCGGCCGTGCTGCTGCCCGACCCGTACGGCCTCGTGCGCAGCCGCGCGCTCTTCAGCCGCGACCGTGCGTTGCGCGTCGTGCTCAATGCCTCGGTGGACCAGCATACGGCCGCCGCGGAGACGGTGCGCGCCTATCATGGCACCGGCCTGAACCACGTGGCGTTCAGCACCGGCGACATCTTCCGCGCTGTCACCGAATTCGAAGCGGCCGGCGTGCCGCTGCTGCGTGTGCCCGCGAACTACTACGACGATCTCGACGCGCGCCACGCCCTCGACCCGGCCTTCCTCGACGCCCTGAGCCAGCACAACCTGCTTTACGATCGCGACGAACGCGGCGGCGAGTTCCTGCACGCGTACACGGAAACGCTCGATCAGCGTTTCTTCCTCGAGATCGTGGAACGGCGCGGCGGTTACGACGGTTATGGCGCCCCCAACGCCGCCGTGCGCCTCGCGGCACAGGCGCGGCAGCGCGTGCTCGCCGCGCAGGAAGCGCGCGCGCCACAGGCTTGACGTCAGCAACACCTTAACCAGCAGTCACTTCTCGCGAGAAGCACGCTCATGCGTGCCACTCGCGCGCCGCATCGTGTGTACGTATGCGGCGTCGCGCACATCGAAAAAATAAGTAGTCCAAATTTAACTGGAGACGCATCACAATGAAGAAAGCAGGCCTCGGTCTTGGTACGTTCCTCGCAACCAGCGCTGCTCTCGTCGCTCATCCCGCGCTCGCACAGAGCAGCGTCACGCTCTATGGCGCTGTCGACGACGCCATTACTTACGTGAACAACCAGAACGGTCACTCGAACGTCTACCTGCGCCAGGGCAACCTGTATGCCTCGAAATTCGGCCTGCAAGGCAAGGAGGATCTGGGCGGCGGCACGTTCGCGATCTTCGACCTGCAGAACGGCTTCGACCCCAACAGCGGAGCGCTCTCCTCAAGCGGCCTGATCTTCAACCGCGAGGCCTACGTGGGCCTGCAGAACCAGAGCGCGGGCACGCTCACGCTCGGTCGCCAGTACACCCCGTACTATTTGTTCGTCGGGCCGCTCACGGGCAGCGCCTGGCTCACTGGCGCGACCGGCGCGCACCCGGGCGATATCGACGGTCTGGACACGACCATCCGCATCAACAACTCGGCCACCTACACGTCGCCCACCTGGTACGGCTTGCAGGCGAGCGCCATGTACGCGTTCGGCGGCATTGCGGGCAGCACCGGCAAGGGCCAGACGTGGAGCGCCGCATTGCGGTACTCCGCTGGCCCCGTGAGCCTCGGGGCGGGCTATCTGCGTATGGACAACGCGCAGTTGACGAGCGGTTTCGACACCTCCTCCACTGGCAGCTTCGGCAAGTCCTCGCTGAACACGGGCTACGTTTCGGCGAGCGCGGTGCAGCACATCGCCGTGGCCGGCAACTACACGCTCGGCAGCCTCACCCTCGGCGCATCGTATTCGAACGTTCAGTACATTGCCGGTGGCAAGTCCATCTTCCACGACACCGCCATCTTCAACACCTGGTCCGCGCTCGCGGTCTACCGCTTCACGCCCGCCTTCGACGTGGGAGGCGGCTTCGCATACATGATGGCGACGCAGGCCAACGGCATCACGAGCGCCGCGCGCTATCAGCAGTATTCGCTCAAGGAGTCCTACCACCTCTCGAAGCGCACCACGCTCTACGCGCTGCAGGCATACCAGCACGCGGGCGGCGAGACGCTCGGCGCGAACGGCGCGGGCGACATCGTCAAAGCGAGCCCGGCCGTGGGCGACTCGCAGAACGCCACGCCCTCGTCCACGCGCTCGCAATTCGTCGGCATGGCAGGTATCGCGCTGTTGTTCTGACGCACCGCCGGGGGTCGCACGCTGCCGCGTGAATGCGCACACCCTCGACGCGGCGGTACGTCGCTGAGTACACTCGCGGAAACCCTCTCACTGGATCCGCGAACTCACCGTGCCGCCGCCCGTTCCCACTATTAGCCCACGCCTGCGCAGCCGGCTGCGCACGCTCGCCAAAACCCAATCGAAGGCCGTCGAGAGAACCTACGAGACGCTGCTTTCGCTCGAAGGCTATAGCACGCTCACGGCGGCGGCACGCAAGGACATTTTCTCGTCGATCGCGTTTTCGGCCGAACTGTGGTTCCAGTGCCTGCTCGACGGCACGCCGCCCACGGCGGAGGTCATGGATCAGATTGCCGCGTTCGCGCGCCGCCGCGTGCACCAGAACGTGCCGCTGCGCTCGCTGCTGCGCGCGTTTCGCCTCGGCGCGCGCGAGCTTTGGCGCACCTGCACGGAGCTTGCCGAGGCGCACCCGGCGCTTGCGCACGAGTTGCTGTTCGAGATTTCGCCCTATCTGCTCGATTACTTCGACGCGATGGCCGAACATATCGCCGAAGCCTATCTGGACGAGCAACATCAGCAGGCGCGCTGGCGCGGATCACTGCTGCAGCAGCTCTACGACCTCGTGTTCCATGCCCCCGACGACGCCGCGCGCTTTCGCGAGACCGTCGAAGCGCTCGGCCTCGACGCGACGCTGCCGCGCATTGCGCTGGCCGTCGATCTCGATCTGCGCGATCACGCGCCCTCGGTGCGCGAGGACGCACTCGACCGCTTCGCGCTCGGCGCAGCGCGTCACTTCGAGCTCAAGCCCGACGCGCTCGTGCGCGTATGGCACCGCGAACGGCTCGTGTTCTGGCTGCCTTGCGTGCGCGGCGATTCGATGACGCGCAACGAGCAGCGCGCCGCCGAGCACGCAGCCGCGCTCGCCCGCGCGGAGCCGCGCGTGCGCAGCATCGGCATTGGGCTCTTGAATGAAGGTGCGCGAGGCTGGGCAGCCTCGGTGGAAGAAGCGCTCAAGGCTGTCGATTTCGCGCCTCGCGGGAACAAGGCGCGCAACGGCGCGGGCAACAGTACGGGCGACGGCGACGACCACGCCGACCGAGTACACCGCTTTTCGTCGATCGCCATCGAGGAGAGCGTGCGCAGCAGCGCCAACGTGCTGCGCTATCTCGTCTCGCTTGCCGAGCAACTGGCGGGCGAAGCGGACCTGCTCGCCACGCTCGAGGCGTGGTTCGCCTGCGGACAACGCCGCCGCCAGGCGGCGGAGGCGCTTGGCGTGCATCCGAACACGCTCGACTACCGGCTCGAGCGCATCGAAACCCTGCTTGGCGCGAAGCTCGACGACGCGCACTGGATTGCGAGGCTGGATATCGCGTTGAAGTTGCGCGGGGCGACGTGCGATGCCGGGCGGGATACGCGCAAGAAGGAGAGAAAGGCGCGCGCGGTGGCGAAGAAAACGAGAGCCACGGCGCGCTGAATGACGCGCCGCATCTCGATCACGGCTTAAGCCGCCCCCCTCAACTCGCGCCGCAGTATCTTGCCCACGGTCGATTTCGGCAGCGCCTCGACGAAGCTCACCGCACGCGGCACCTTGTACGCCGCGAGCTGCGCGCGGCAATGTGCGATCACCGAATCCTCGCTCAGCGCCGCCTCACGCGCGAGCACCACGAACACGCGCACAGCCTCGCCGGTTCTTTCATCGGCCACGCCCACGCACGCGCATTCGGCCACGCCAGGCAAGGCCGTCACGACCGCTTCGATCTCGTTCGGATACACGTTGAAGCCCGAAACGAGGATCATGTCCTTCGAGCGGTCGACGATGCGCAGGAAGCCGCCCTCGTCGAACATGCCCACGTCGCCGGTGCGGAAATAGCCGTCCTCGGTGAAGGCCGCGCGCGTGGCCTCGGGCTGATTCCAGTAGCCCTGCATGACCTGCGGGCCCTTCACGCAGATCTCGCCCGCCTCGCCCGGCGCGGCCTCCACGCCGTCGTTGACGAGCTTGACGTGAGTGGACGGCACCGGCAGCCCCGTGGTACCCGTGAAGCGGTCGACGCTCGCCGGATTGAACGACACCACCGGGCTCGTCTCCGATAGCCCGTAGCCTTCGCGGATGAAGCCGCCCGTGATGGCCTGCCAGCGTACCGAAACGGTGGGAATGACCGCCGCGCCCCCGCCGCCCGCGAGGCGCAGCCGCGAAAAATCGACCTCACTGATGCGCGGATGCGCGACGAGCCCCGCATAGAGCGTGTTCACGCCCATGAAGCTCGTGGGGCGCGCGGCCTTGAACACATCGATCAGACCGTCGAGATTGCGTGCGTTCGCAACGAGCCAGTTCTCCGCGCCGATCGAGAAGTAGGTGATGAGGTTCACCGTGAGCGCGAAGATGTGATAGAGCGGCAGCGCGGTGACGACCACCTCCTCGCCCGGCGTCATGAAGCCCGGCATGAAGGTCTTGAACTGCTCCACATTCGCGACGAGGTTGCGATGCGTGAGCAGCGCGCCCTTGGAAAGCCCGGTCGTGCCGCCCGTGTATTGCAGGAAGAGCGGGTCGCCCCCGCTCAATGCGGGCGGCTCGAAGGGCAACGCAGCGCCTTGCGCGAGCGCTGCGGCAAACGA
This sequence comes from Paraburkholderia sp., assembly GCF_035501035.1. GTDB lineage: Bacteria > Pseudomonadota > Gammaproteobacteria > Burkholderiales > Burkholderiaceae > Paraburkholderia. The sequence continues at coordinate 7,161 of NZ_DATJWR010000461.1, read as the reverse complement.
GCCGGGCTGCGGCGCGCTCGCATCTGGGGAACTCGCGCCATCGGTCGCGGCAACGCTCAGCACGGTCTTCACGAGCGTGTTCGCCTTGATCGCTTCGAAGGTTGGCAGCGCGGCGTCGAACACCACGAGCGTTTGCGCGCCGGAATCGACCAGCTGATGCTGAAGCTCGCGCGGCGTGTAGAGCGGATTGACGTTCACCTGCACGGCACCCGCCCGCACGATGCCGATAAGCGCAATGGGAAACGCAAGCAGGTTCGGCAGCATCACGGCGACGCGATCGCCCTTCTTCACGCCCGCGTGCTGGAGCCAGGCCGCGAAGTCGCGCGACAGACGATCGACATCGGCATAGCTGAGCGTGACGTCACCCGAGCGCAACGCCGGCCGATGCGCGTAGCGACGCATTGCTTCGTCGAACAGGTGGGCGAGCGACGGATGCACGTCGGGATCGATGGCTGCGGGAATATCGCCATAGCTGGCGAGCCAGGGGGCTTTCGTCACGTTCGTCTCCATGGGGGCGCGGGCTGGTACTTTTGCGCCGAGTCTTGTGCACTCCATCCTAAGGCATCGCCCACACCGGGAGAACTGGGAAAGCGGATAACGTGTTTGTGATAAATCACAATGCTTGCGCGTGTGCGGCGGCACCGCTCCAGACAACCAACATCGGCACTCCAGACCCCATCCGTGTACGCATGGTCGAATACTCGCCCGGCTACCTCGCGGACCATTGGTGCAAGAAAGGACACATTCTGTTCTGCCTCGAAGGCGAACTCGAAGCCACGCTCGATGACGGGCGCAAGTTCGTGCTCACGCCCGGCATGAGCTATCAGGTCGGCGACGACGCCGAGGCGCATCAGTCGTACACGCGCACGGGCGCGAAACTCTTCATCGTCGATTGAAGGCAGCTCACCTGGCCGCGAGTTCAGCGCGGCGCACCGAGATCCGCGTCGAGCCGCTTGCGCAGATCTCGCACCACGCGCGCGGCGGGCACGAGCCACCAGGTGGGGGCCGCCACGGCAAAGTCATACGCGAGCGCCGTCTGCGCGGCGCCTGCCGCGCGCGCCTGGCAGTAGAACGTTACTGTATGACGTCGCGCACCTGGCTGGCCGCCTGACGAGAAACGCAGCAGCGCGCGCAACGCGAAGCGCGTTTCATCGGGCGCAGCCTCGTACGACTCCACGCTCCATTCAGCGCCATAGTGCGGTTCGTGGCGCAACGCCGCGCTCACGCGGCGGCGCGTTTCATCGGCGGGCAGGGCCACCGCGTGCTCGCGGCCGGCATGCCCCGCGCGGTACAGCGTGCGCTGCGCCCAGCCCCAGCCAAACACGAGCACGACGCCGCCCGCCACGAGCGCCCACTGCAGCATACGCGCAAACCAGCGGCCGGCCTCGAAGCGGGCGATTGGCGCGAGCGCCACGCTCACAATCAGATGCGCGAGCACGAAGATCACAATGCAGGCGAATACGCTCGCGGAGAGCGTGAGGAGCCAGCCGCGCGAAGGGTCGTCGAACCGGGAAAACAGGAAGTCGCGCATGCCGCCGTTCGGCCGCGAGGGTGCGTCAACGGCTTGCGGCGCGGCTTCTCGCTGCGGCTCGACCGTCGTCGCGTGCGCTCGCGCGACGTGCGCCTCGTCGCGCAGCCCGACGAGTTCGCCGCGCAGCACGTCGCGCTCGATCTTCATACGCTGGATTTCGTCTAGCGTGCGCGTGCGCTCGGCGCGTAGCGCGTCGAGCTCGCCGCGCACGCGTTCGCGCTGCGCCAGCAGCGATTGCATCTGCGCGTGCAGCTGTTCGGCCTGTGCGATGCTGAGCGCCGAGCGGCTCACCGGCGGCGCGTGATGCACGGACCAATAGGCCTCGAGCAGCTCGCGCGCTTCCTTCATGCGCTTGAACTGCTCGTCGGCCCAACGCATCGAGACAGCCGTGGGGTGGCGCCATTTGTCGGGATGCAGGATCTGCGCGAGATGGCGATAGTTGTGCTTGATGTCCGCCTCGCTCGCACCAGGCTCCAGATCGAGCCGGTAGTAGAGGCGGTCGTAATCCACGGGTCGGTAATCGTGGCCTGGCATGACCTTTATGTATTCCTCAGTGGATAGCGACTGGGATCTGCTTCAATCAAGTTAGTGCACCGCGCGGGGTCCGGCAAGAAAACCACCCCTGCGCCCGCCCGACGCGCTCATTGCGGCCGCGCCGCCAGCAGGCGGCTCAATGTGGCGAACGCGACCGCGGGCAGCTCGTGCAGCCTGCGCACGACCACGGCGTGCGGATAAAAGGCCTCGACGGCATCGTCGAGTATGCCGATGCCGACTAGCTCGATGCCCTGCTCCTTCACCGCCTGCACGCGCGCGAGCAGATCGCTGCGCAACACGGCGGCGTCCCCGTCGCTCGTCGAGGGATAGCCGTCGGAGAGCACGAAGAGGAGCCGTCGCCGCGCCATGCGCTGCGCGAGACGCGCGGCGGCCCAGGCGAGCGCTTCGCCGTCGGGGTTCTCGTGGCCGCATTCGATGGCCGCGAGTCCACTCAGGTCGCGCGAACCGAAGCGCTTGAACACGCGCAGATCGAGCCGCTCCACGAAGCGGTTATAGGGCCGCAGGTTCGCACCCGCCGCACATTCGCGCTCAAAGTGCGCGCGCATTTCGGGCACTTCGATCGAGCTGTAGCCGAGCACTTCGGCGTCGAAGGCCAGTTGCGTGAGCGCGTCGGCGAGCGCCGCCGCGCACAGGCGCGCAAGCTCGATCTTGCGGCCCGCCATCGAGCCGCTCAGGTCGATGAGGAGCGTTACCACCGTGTCCCGCCCGCTCGCATGGCGCGCCACGCGAAACGGCGTGCGGTAGCCGTGCGAGGCGGCAAGACGCGCGAGCGCCGCGCGATCGATCTCGCCGCGCTCCTGCTCGCGCTTCCAGTGCGTGAGTTCTTCGGCCTTCAGCACGCGTTCGAGGTGAGTCTTGAGCGCGCCGGTCTCCGCGCGGGCCAGCGCGCGCAGCTTGCGCCAGGCAGTGGCGTCGCTGCGGCCGGTGAGGTCGGTGACGGTATCGAAAGCCGTGGTGAGCGGGATCGACAAACGGGGCCTTGTATGGGCACTGCTGCGCGATGCGCCAGCGGCGTGCGGTGCGTCGGCTTCGGAAAGCGACGCGAGCGCGGCCGAATTGGCTTCGGCCGTGGCGCGCGCGAGCGCCCCATCGTCGCCATCCCGTGCGTCGTCTCCCGGCGCGCCGCTGCCAGGTGGCTCGATTTCGTCTTGCGTGCCGAATTCGTCCATGGCTTGCGCGAGCCGTGCGGAGTCCTCATCGAGCCCCTCCGCCGGCCCCGCCGTCTGCATCATGTTGTTCGCGCCGCGCGAAGCGAGCGAGCGCACGGCCGCCACGATCGATTCGGCTGCGCGCACGCTTGCACGCGTCGATTGGCTCGCGCGCGCCGCGTCGAGCGGACCCTCGATCGCACGCAGCGCGGCGGCCAGCGCCGCGGCGTCGCGCTCCAGCCCGCCTGGCGCTTCGCCCCAGAGCGTGCGCTCGATCGCCCACGCGAGCCGTTCGCGCCAGGCCAGCGCTGGCCAGCGCCGCGCGATCTCCTGCGCGCGTTGCGCGCGCCAGCGCTCGAGGTAGCGGCGCGCGCCGGGAAAAACCTGCGCCAGTTGCGCAAGCACGCGGCGGTCCTCGACGGCCTGGGCGATGCGCCCCGTCACGCCGGCCTGCGGCGCGTCGAGACGCGCCACTTCGCTGTAGCGATGCCGCGCGGCCAGCAAGTCGAGTGCGCCCAGCACCGCGGCCTCGCTTGCGGGTGCATCCGCGAGGCGCGCTGGCAACACGAAGCGCTCGCCCTCCACTCGCGGTTCGCCCGCGCCGAACGCCACGCTCACGCGGGTGTCCCCAGTCAGCACGCGCGCGAGGCGGCCGAGTGCGCCCTCGGGATCGCCGCTCGCGGCGAAGCCTTCGATTTCGGCTTGCGGACGGGACATGGCGGCCTCCGCGCTCAGGCGTCGAAGATCACGTGGTGGCGAATGATGCTGCGGATCAGCGCCGCGTCGTCCGCGCCGACCTTCGCATAGATCGCCGGGCCGGCCGCGCGCTCGACGTCGCCCGTACGCAGCATGAGTTCGGCCCAGTCGATGAGACGCCGCGTGGAGAAGGCACTCGCCAGGTCTTCGCGTACGAACGCGGCCCGGCAGTCGGCGGCGATGGCCGCGAGCGTGTGCGCAAGCGGCCGCGTGAGCTGCGGCAACATACGCAGCAATACTTCGGTCTCCTCTTCAGCTGAGAGATAGTCGAAGAGATAGACGCGCCAACGGTCGAGAAACGCTTCGTTGAGCAGATTGGCGCCCTGGTACAGATGGCGGTAGGCGCTCATCGCGCCCGCCGCGTTCGCTGTGGCGAAAAGTCGGAACGACGGATGTGGCTCGACGATCTCGTTACCGCGCTCCTTGAGCAGCAGGCGCCCGTTCGGCTCGAGCACGGCGGTCAGAACGGCGAGAATGGACGGCTCGGCAAAATCGAGTTCGTCGATGATGAGCCAGTAGCCCTCGCGCATCGCCACGGGAAGCACGCCGTCCACCCAGATCGTTTCGCCGCCCTTCACGCTCCAGAAGCCCACGAAGTCGCCGATCGTCGTCTGGCCGTTCATGTTCGCGCGGAGCACGCCATGGTTCGCGCGCGCGGCCACCTGCTCGATAAAGCTCGTCTTGCCCGAGCCCGTATGGCCGATCAGCATCACGCGGCGATTTTCCGCGATGTCCTGGGCGATGTCCTCGCCGCGCGCCGTGAAGAGGTAGGCGTCGTTGACGCGCGGCACCAGCGCGTTGGCCTCGCCGCGTGGCACCTCCACCCCGCCGATGCGTACCGTGGCCACCGGGTTCGTTCGGGCGCGCAAGGCCGCCTCGGCAGTTCTGGCCTCGCGCGCCATGGCCGCGGCCTGTTGCAACGTGTGGGCGAATACGTTGCCCGCTTGCGCGGCCCGCACTTCGTCGGCGCGCTGCGCTTCGGAAACGAAGCCTTCCCGGCGCCACTTGAGCAGCTTGGCTTCGAGATTGTCGAGATCGACGACGGTGTCGATGTCGACTTCGTCGTGCTCGCCATGGCCGTGCTCGATGCGGTACATGTGGGCGCGCTCGGAAGCCGAGACGCGCCACCATTCGCGCGCGTGGCCGGCACCGCGCGTCAGTAAGCCCAGCGGACTTTCGTTCTGGACTGCGGGATCGGATGCGTTCATGAGCAGGAGAGCGAAGCACGGGCGCACGGCCCGGTAAATCGCCTCATCTTACCCGCGCGTACCGCAGCACGCAAAAACGGGGCACAGGCGCACGTCGCCCGCCCCGCCCCGGGAACAGGCGGGCATGTGTGCTTTCACCCTGCGCCCAACCGTGCTAGCGTGACGATCGCCGCGTGCCGTGCGATGACCGATGGCCGACGTGCGAACGCAACGCCAACCGAGTCGCGCCTCGCTCATCCCCGGAGATTTCCCCATGCCCCTGGCCACGCCCCCCGACCTCGACGACGAGCCCGGGCACGGCCGAACACTCGCGCGCACGTATCCGCGCGGACTGCACATCGAGCCGCACTCGCATACATGGGCGCAGGTGCTCTACGCGGTGTCCGGCGTGATGTGGGTGGAGGTAGAGCGCGAGGCGCTAGTGGTCCCGCCGCAGCGCGCCGTATGGCTGCCGCCTGGCACGCAGCACGCCATCCATATGCTCAGCGCCGTGGAGATGCGCAACCTCTATCTGCACGAGCGCGACAGCCAGCACCTGAGCAGCCGCTGCGAAGTGTTCGAAGTCACCGGCCTGCTGCGCGAACTGATCACGCGCCTCGCCGAGCGCACAAGCGAAGACGACGACGCCTGGCTCACCGCGGCCTACCGCCTCGCGACCATCGAGCTCGCGCACGCGCCGCGCTCCACGCTGCGCATCCCGCTTCCCGACGCGTCCGACCGCCGGCTCGCCATGCTATGCCGGGCGGTAATCGAGAACCCATCGGCCGATATCGGCTTCGAACAGCACGCCGCCTCCGTGGGCGCAAGCGTGCGCACGCTCGCGCGGCTTTTCACGCGCGAGCTGGGCATGGGGTTTGCGCAATGGCGGCGCCAGGTGCAGCTCGCCATGGCGGTGTCGCGCCTGGCGGAAGGCCAGCCCGTGAGCACCGTGGCGCGCATGCTGGGCTACCTGCCGAGCAGCTTCAGCGACATGTTTCGCCGCGAACTGGGCATTCCTCCCAGCGAGTTCCGGCCGGCCGGGACGCTCGGCTTTGCGCAAGAAGGCGAAGCGCACTGATACCTGTTTTTGCGTGATGGCGAGGATAGGTTCGGGTCGGTGCGATTTGACGCGCTCAATGTGGCGGCAGGTCGCCCACGAGCGGAAACATGTCGAACGTGTATCCCATATTGAAGTAACCGGCCCGTGCATACGTTGCAATACGCTCGAGATCCTCGTGCTCCGGGGCTCCGTTCGACCGGGAAGCGTCTGAATCATCGGGCGGAGCATCCACCAGCCGCCGTCGCGCGAGCACGCGCTGGGCGTAATGCACCGGCCCCATCAGAATCGACATCATGTACTCCTTGCAAGGCGTGACCGCTTCCACTGTAGTCATCAGAGTGCCTGTGGGCAACGAAGCTTTTGTGCATTACATAGTGGCCCAGGCGGCAAGCCGCCAGATGCGGCTGAAAGGCGGGCATTTCCACGACCCCGCCATGCGGTGCAGTGCCGGAACGCAAACGTCAGCAAACCAGACATTCGCTCACCGGAGAAAAATCACCTTCCGCAATTTGATTTGTGATCCTAATTATTACCGCAACGTGATCGGCAAGCGTAATCGGTGATGTGCAGCCAGCGAGAAGATGGTTCATCGATACTCGAAACGCTCAAGCTCACCGGCCGATGGCCTCCGAGTGCATTGGTCCAAATGGCATCAGTCGTGCAAGTCCATCACCCAAAGCTTACAAATTAATTAGAGAAGAGATTCTTTCACCTTTCCTCTGTAACGTGACATAACGAAATCGGGCTCTTGTAATACGCCAAAACCTTTCAAATAACTAACGCTTCGAAATTGGCGCACGAGTTGGTTAGACTGCGAGTCTCGGCCTTCGCTGCACGGCAAAGCCCGGCGTCGGCGGCACAACAATCATGAGAATGCGCATGCAGCGACACGACAATTTCCGGCAGCGATCCGAGGCGGCAAAG
>NZ_DATJWR010000460.1:0-6217 GCF_035501035.1 Paraburkholderia sp. | reverse complement strand
CGCGAATACCGGGTCACGAAAGCCAGCTGATAGTCCAGCGCCCCGCCGTTTGTTCCCTGCAGGGCTATCGCAGCAAACTGGTTCAGTTCCGATTGCGTTTCGTTGAGCTGGCTCGAATCAAAACTGTTGACGCCATTGAGCGTGTACGCAGGGGTCAACCCGGGCGTATTCGGGATCTCGAACTGGTTGCTGGTGGCACCAAACATCACGCTTACGCGTGTGAGCGGGTTAATGATGTACGACATGTAACCGAACGCGTTCCCCTGGCGGGTGTGATCGTGGATCGCGTTGACACTCGATGTCGGGTTTTCGATCCCCAGATTGTTCTCGCCGAGCGAACCGCTGAAGTAATAACTGAATGGCCCCTGGCTGCCGAAGACGTCGCCACTCGTGCGGATCGTCTGGTGGCTGCCGCCGAACACATCGATCGAACCACCGCTGCCCTGATCGCCCGATTTGGTGTGGATGTCGACGATACCCGCGGTCCGGTATCCATACTGCGCAGGCAGGGCGCCGGTCAGGAAATTCATCTGGTCAATAATTCGCGTGTCCAGCGATTGCCCAAATCCGCTGATCGGTTCGGGAATGATGATGCCGTTGATGCGGTACTGGAGGTTGGCGTGATCGCCCCGTACATGCAGCTGGCCGTACGAGTCGCTCGCCACACCAGGCGCCTGCAACAGGACCTGGTTAAGCGGGGTGTTCTGGCCGGCTGGCAGGTTGTTGATGTCGCTCTGGCTGAAGCGGTAGACGCTGCTGCCAGTCTCGGGCAGCAGGTCGTTGCGCGCCCGGTTCAGACGCTGGGCGTTGACCTGCACGTCAAGCGCGTCACTTTTGGCCAGTGCGATCGATACGGAGCTTTCTTTCCCCGGCGTGGTTGTCGCGACGCTGCTGCCACTGGCAAAACCGGGAGCGGTGACGACTACCGCATACGTACCCGGGTTGACGTGGTCGAGTATGAAATGTCCGTTGACATCGGTTTGCGCTGCCCCTACGGCTTTGCCGCTGGCATCCTGGATGGTGACGGTTGCTTTGCTGACGGGCTTGCCTGCACTGTCGGCGATTGCACCGGTTATCGAACTGTCGTCCGCCGCATTTGCATGAGCCGCAAACGCGAACAGCAGCAGCGCGGCCAGTGAAATGTGATCGCGATTTCTCATCTTGTCAGGTATTTGTTAGGAGTGCGAACGAAATAGTCGGAATTCACCGTCTGCCTGCCAGGGTGATTCCGGGCCGTCGCGAAGTCGCGACTACCAGGTGCTGGCTTTGCAATGCCGGGTAGTTCCGGCGGGCGACTCAGCTTCCAGTGAAGGGCAAGAAATGTTATAACATTTCGTTGCGATTTAATACCTGCCGTTACTTTTTTCTTTCGGAAAACCCGCTTGCCGGGTGTTGCATGCAGGCTTCACAGATGCCCTTGATCTCGGTTTGCTGTCCCTGGACCTCGAAGTGGGCGGTGAGCGCCGTGTCGAGCAATGCCCGTTGTAGCGCAGTGTTATGCAACGGACGGACGCAGCGGCAATGCATACAGACCGCGAAGATTTCATGTCGGTCTCCGGTTTCTTCGGCCAGACGGAACGTGCTCGTTGCGGAGACGTGCCGGACCAGACCTTCGCTCATCAGGAATTGCAAGGCGCGGTAGACCGTGGGTGGCGCTGCATGAGGGAACTGCCGGTTGAGGTCCTCGAGCAACTGATAAGCCGTGGCCGATCCGCCACGCGCGGCGAGCAGGCCGAGCACACGTCGACGCAGTGGTGTGAACCGTCGGGACTTCGCGAGAGACATGTCAGCGCCTGTCTGGGATTGCACACGTGACATCCGATGCTCCACCTGAAAAAAATGCCAAAACAATCCGAGCTGCTTTCAATGCAATAATATAACATTGCATTCAGGACAACAGCCTCGGTTACCATGAACATGCTTCCTGTCACAGTTCTGTCCGGCTTTCCCGGCGCCTTCATACGCGATTACAGTTCGCTCGGCGCTGTGGCGCGCGAGTCAGTGCTGGCGGAGTAACCATGTCAGCATTCACGCTCTCGGCAGGCCGCCGCATCGCCTTTGGCTGCATCGCCCTTCTGATATTGTGGGGCGCCATCCTTTGGGCGGCGTTCGCATGATCGCCCCGGCCATCTCGCTGGACAATCTCACACTGACATATGGCAAACATCCTGCGGTTCATCATCTTCGGGGCGTCTTCCAGCCGGGTAGCATGACCGCCGTCGTGGGACCGAACGGAGCGGGCAAAAGCACGCTGCTCAAAGCGATAGCTGGCGTGCTGCCGCCCGCGCAGGGCCGTGTCAGTGGGATCGATGTGCGCGCCGCGCGGCGCCTCGCCTACCTGCCCCAGCAAGCCGAAATTGACCGCAGCTTTCCGATCAGCGTGGCCGATACGGTGGCCGCCGGCGCATGGCAGCAGATCGGCGCGTTTCGCGGCGTCGGCAGTGAGTTGCGTCGCCAGATCGACGATGCATTGCACTCGGTCGGCCTTGACGGTTTTCAGCGCCGAGCGGTCGGGAGCCTTTCGGCGGGACAATTCCAGCGTGTGCTGTTCGCCCGTCTGCTTTTGCAGTCCGCGTCGGTCATCCTTCTCGATGAGCCGTTCACCGCCATTGATGCACGCACAACGAGTGATCTGATAGCGCTGGTCAAACAGTGGAACGGAGAATCCAGAACCGTTATCGCGGTCCTGCACGATTTTGAGCAGGTCGCCGCCTTCTTCCCGCAAACGCTGCTGCTGGCGCGTGAGCTGATCGCCTGGGGACCGACTGGCGATGTCCTGACCGCAGAGAATCTGCGGGTCATGCGACGCATGTCCGAGCAATGGGACGAAGATGCGGCCATTTGCATGCGGGGAGCGTAGGCATGACCGATCTCTACGCACTCGCGATTGCGCCATTTGTCGACTACAGCTTCATGCGCCGCGCGCTGGTTGCCTCACTTGCGCTGTCGCTCGGCTCTGGACCGGTCGGGGTACTGCTCATGCTCCGGCGTATGAGCCTGATTGGAGACGCGATGTCGCATGCCGTATTGCCGGGCGCCGCAGTCGGCTTTCTGGTCGCCGGACTGTCGCTCTGGGGGATGACTTTCGGCGGCATCGTCGCAGGCCTCGCGGTCGCGCTCGGTGCGGGTCTGGTGAGCCGGAACACGGTCCTGCGCGAGGACGCGACCTTCGCGGGTTTTTATCTGACGTCGCTCGCGCTCGGTGTCCTCATCGTTTCGACGCACGGCAGCAACATCGACCTTTTGCACATCCTGTTCGGCACGATCCTCGCTATCGACAATGCCGCGCTCTTTCTGGTGGGCACGATTGCGTCGGTCAGTACGGTCGTGCTGCTTGCGATCTATCGCCCGCTGATCCTCGAGTGCTTCGATCCGGCCTTCCTGCGTGCCATCGGCGCACGCGGCTCCGTCTATCACCTGCTGTTTCTGATCCTGGTCGTCCTCAATCTCGTTGCAGGCTTCCAGGCGCTGGGCACGCTCATGGCCGTCGGCCTGATGATGCTGCCGGCCGCCACCGCGCGCTTCTGGGCCGATGACGTGTGGACCATGGCTGTGATCTCGATCGCAGTCGCGTTCGCATCGGGCTTTCTGGGGCTGATCGTCTCGTACCGTTTTGGCTTGCCGTCCGGGCCCGCCATTGTGCTGACGGCCAGCGTTTTCTATGTCGTTTCGATTCTTGCTGGAAAGCGCGGCAGCGTCGCAAGCCGCAGGGTGCGGGCGCGCCATGTCACAGGGTAAAGGACCGTTGACCATTCATGAAAAAACTCCTTGTCGTTATTCTCGGTTTGATGATTGCTGCATCGGCGCCGGCCGATGCGCGCACGGTGAAGGTTGTTGCCAGCTTTACGGTGCTGGCCGACATGGCGAAGCAGATTGGCGGCGTCCATGTCGAGGTCCACAGTCTCGTCGGACCCAACGGAGACCCTCACGTTTATGAACCGACGCCGGCCGACGGCCAGACGCTGGCGGGCGCGGATATCGTCCTTGTTAGCGGCCTGGGACTCGAAGGCTGGATGGATCGCCTGATCCGCGCATCGGGCACCCGGGCGCCTGTAGTCGTCGCGTCCCAGGGCATCGTCACACGGCATATGGTTGATGACGGCAAGGAGATCACGGACCCCCACGCATGGAACAGTGCCGCAAACGGTGTCATTTACGCACGCAACATTACGGACGCACTGGCCAGTGCCGACCCGGCCGACGCCGCCGATATCCGCGCAAACGGTGCGCGCTACGTGAAGCAGTTGCAGGAACTGGACGCATGGGTGCGCTCTGAAGTGAAAACCATGCCCTTGAGCAAGCGCAAGATCATTACCAGCCACGATGCGTTCGGCTACATGGGGGCGGCCTATAACATCAGATTCCTGGCGCCCGAAGGATTTTCAACAGAGTCAGAGCCGTCGGCGCGCGATGTCGCTGCGCTGATCGACCAGATCAGGAAGGAAAAGATCAAAGTCGTGTACATCGAGAACTCCAACGATCCGCGTCTCGTTCAGCAACTCGCGTCTGCGACGGGTGCGCGTATTGGGGGCAAGCTGTATCCGGAGGCGCTGTCTGAACCGGATGGCCCAGCACCGACCTACACGCGGATGTTTCGATACAACGTTGAGACCCTGCTCCATGGGATGCAGGGCCATTGATCTGGCGGGTCCGTGAATGCGGGCCGTGTTTGAGCGCTTCCGCAATTTGCAAACAGGAGAGTTACATGACGAACGCAAACGCAGATCAAAGAATTCCCACTATGATCCTCACCGGATTTCTTGGTAGCGGCAAGACTACGCTGCTTAACCGTATCCTGACCGAACACCACGGCGGAAGAGTCGCGGTCATCGAAAACGAGTTCGGCGAAGCGGGGATCGACAACGAACTGCTGGTTCAGGACGGCGACGAGCAGATCGTCGAGATGAACAACGGATGTATCTGCTGCACCGTGCGCGGTGACCTGGTGCGCATCCTGTCGTCGCTTGCGGCGCGGCGCGACGCAGGTGAACTCCACTTCGAACGCGTGATCATCGAGACGACGGGTCTGGCCGACCCGGCACCGGTCGCTCAGACTTTTTTCGTCGACGAGGCCGTACAGGAAAAGTATCTGCTGGATGCCATCGTGACGCTCGTCGATGCGAAGCACGCGGGTCTGCAACTGGATGAGCACCATGAAGCACAGGAACAGGTCGGCTTCGCTGACCGCATCCTCGTGTCCAAGGTGGACCTCGCCGGTGAAGAGGAAGCGAAACGCCTGATGGAGCGGCTGCGAAGGATGAACGCGCGCGCGACCATCAAGCCCGTTCACTTCGGCCAGACCGAGCTCAAGGAACTGCTCGACACGCGCAGTTTCGATCTCAACGAAATCATCAACATCGAGCCGGATTTTCTCGATGACGTGACGCACGAGCATGACGATGAAGTGACCTCGTTCGTCTACCGCACGACAGCCGCGCTCGATCAGGACAAACTCGAAGCGTTTTTTAGCGCGATTGTCGCCGTCTACGGTGCGGCAATGCTCCGTTACAAGGGCGTGCTCAATATCGCGAATCTCGATCGTCGCGCGGTATTTCAGGGCGTTCACATGATTTTCGGCGCCGACATCGGCAAGCCGTGGAGAAAAGACGAAGTGCGGGAAACCAGAATTGTCTTTATCGGCAAACAGTTGCCCGTCGAACATTTTTCCATGGGGTTGGATGGGTGTGTTGCAGGGGCGGCCTGATTCCGACTGCGCTCATGAGTCAGCTTTCCTGATCCCTACTGGCTGATCCCGGTATGCACGAACTGTCCAAGTCGTTCATGTTTGAGGCTGCCCATACGCTGCATCGCCGGATCGACGCTGAGCCAAGTCGACGGATTCATGGTCATGCCGTCGCGATGTGCGAGGGCTGATGCTAAGGTTTTCGCCAGCGTCGCGTCGGTGATCAGAGCGCAAACCCGAAACCGAAATGACTCACATGGGGGATCCGCCGGAGCAGCGGGTGCTACGCAGTCCCGTTGCCCCGCCATGCGTCTCCCAGGTCGCCGGCACTGTCGTCACCAGTCAATCCGGTGTTTCTCATCGGTTTCCTGGTGCCGGCGATCCTCGTCGACATGCAGGTAGATACTGGTCGTGGTCAGCGACGCATGCCCGAAGTTGTCCCGCACGTGTCGCAGATCGACCTGATGGTCGGCCATATGGGAACCGGCGCTGTGCCGCAGCCAGTGGGCCGACGCCTTTTGCAGCAGGTCGGCG
>NZ_DATJWR010000459.1:0-21600 GCF_035501035.1 Paraburkholderia sp. | reverse complement strand
CGCGGCGGGACCTGCTCGCAGCGGCAGCTCCGGCGCAGGCGGAACGGGCCCAAGCGGGTCGAGTGGCGGCTCGAGCAATTCCGGCGGCGGGAAAGGCGGTAGCAGCAACGCTGGCAGCGGTAGTAGTGGCAGCAGCGGTGGTAGCGGCAGCAGCGGTGGTAGCGACCGCAGTGGTAGCAACACCAGTGGTAGCAACAGCAGTGGTAACAACAGCGGCACAAACAACGGCGGTGGCAAATCGAGCGGCTGTGGTTGCGGCAGCCACGGTGCGTCGGCAAGCGGACCGTCGGGAAGCGCTGCGGGCGGATTCGGCGGAGGTTTCGGCGGCTTCGGGGGCGGCCCCGGAGGAGGATTCGGCAAGGGTGGACCGTCGGGCGGCCCGGGCGGCGGGTACGGCGGCGGCCACGGTGGCGGCCATGGCAGCGGTCATTGAACCTGCACGGCGGTGCAGGCGAGCTGCCGCAGCCACCCCGATCTGGCGCGATGGCCATGCGCGCCAGTCCTGGCATCGGCGGCGGCGTCCCGGTCCCCCGGCCGGGGCCCGCCGCCCGGAGCCGGCTGCCGGTTGCGCGACGCGCGCGGCTTCGGGCCCGCGCGGCCACGCGGCTTGCCTGCTCTCGATACGCCGTCGCACACCCTGACGCGGCGCGCCTCGTCCGCTACAGCATTTCCAGCGCACGCTTGCCGCGCGGCGGCTTGAAATAAGCGTCGAGCGCCGCGCATTCGTCGACAGCCAGCACGAGATCGAGCGCGGCGCGATTGTCGCGCACGTGCTCCACACGCGCGGCCTTTGGAATCGCGCACACGCCGCTCTGACGAAGCACCCAAGCCATCGCCACGCGATAGACCGACACGCCGTGCGCATGAGCGATATCGTCGAGTGGCGAGCGCCGCGGCAGCCGCGCGTGATCGACAGGGCTATACGCCATCACCGGCATGCGATGCTCGGCGCTCCACGGCAGCAAATCGAATTCGGGCCCGCGCCGCGCGACGTTGTAGAGGATCTGGTTGGTCGCGCACACGTCGCCGCCCGGCGTCGCGAAAAGCTCGACCATGTCGTCGGTGTCGAAGTTGCTCACGCCCCAGTGGCGGATCTTGCCCGCGCGCACGAGCGCCTCGAAGCCTTCCACGGTCTCCTCGAGCGGCACCCCGCCGCGCCAGTGCAGCAAGTAGAGATCGAGCCGATCAGTGCCAAGGCGCTTGAGGCTCGCCTCGCACGCGCGCACCACACCGCTGCGGCTCGCATGGTGCGGATACACCTTGCTCACGAGAAACACCTTGTCGCGCAGGCCCTGCAAGGCCTCGCCGACAAGCCGCTCAGTCGCGCCGTCGCCGTACATCTCGGCGGTGTCGATGAGCGTCATGCCGAGCGCGACGCCTTCACGCAACGCGGCGATTTCCGTGGCGCGCTGCGCGCGGCTCTCACCCATCTCCCACGTGCCCTGCCCGAGCTTCGGAATGCGTTCACCGTCCGGCAATGCAACGCTGGCAATATCGGTCGTCATGATCTCCCTTTGCGCCCGCTGCGGCGGCGCGGCCTGCAAATCGAGCGACCAGTGTATCGCCTCGCACGCTATGCGGTCATACGCACCGACGCAAGCTGTTCATTACCTTGTTCGCACGCCGATGTCATAAAATTGCCGTTCGCCTTTCATGCCTGCCTCCCATGAACGCACCCACAGAAGACCGCTGGCGCGACCTGCGCCCGGACCCGGACAACGACACCCCGCTTTATCTGCAGCTCGCGCGCAAGCTGAGCGTCGCGATTCACGACAATCGCTGGAACGCTGGCGAAGCGCTGCCTTCCGAGCGCGTGCTCGCGGACGCTCTCGGCGTTTCGCGCATCACGGCGCGCAAGGCGATCGCGCTGCTCGTCGAGCAAGGCCTGATTCGCCGCACCCAGGGCGCAGGCAGCTTCATCACGCCGCGCTACGAAGACCCGCTCTCGCGCCTCACGAGCTTCAGCGAGATGCTGCGTCAACGTGGCTTCACGCCGAGCTCGCGCTGGATCTCGCGCGAGATCCAGCCGGCGAGCCGCGACGAGGTGATTCAGCTCGGCCTCTCGCCCGCTGCGGCCGTCACGCGGCTCAAGCGCCTGCGCCTCGCGGACGGCATCGTGATGGCCGTCGAGAACTCCACCTTCCCCGCCGCGCTGATTCCCGACCCGAGCGCGATCGGCGACTCGCTCTATAGCTTCCTCGAGCAGCGCGGCCTCGCGATCGTGCGCGCGCTGCAGCACTTTCGCGCCGTGAACGCGAGCGAGGAAATCGCGCGGCAGATGAGCATCGTGCCCAACGAAGCGCTGCTGCTCATCACGCGCGTGGGGTACACCGCCGACCAGCGCGCCATCGAGCTCACCGATACCTACTGCCGCAACGATTATTACGATTTCGTCGCCGAACTGCGCAAGTAGGTACGTGGTCGGCTGAGGCCGCGGCCCCAGGCTGCACTCAGACGATCCACACCGGCGCATCGGTGCCGATCGGCACCGGTGGGCGCGCGTGAAAGGGCGGCGTGAGCTCGAGCCGTTCGGCGGGCGCCACCGCGCGCACGCGTCCGAACGGCGAATCCATCTCTTCGAGGCAATCGGCGATATCGGCGGCGCTCACCTCGGGCGCACGCTGGCCGTCTTCGAGCGTGCCCATCGTCTGTAGCCAGCGGCCCGTTTGCGCGAGCGAAAGACGCACATGCCAGCTGCCGCCTTCGCGCATGCGCCGCGCGAGCGCGACCATCGCGCCGAACGCCGCGAGGTAGCCGGTCGCATGATCGAGCGCCTGGCAAGGCAGCGGCCGGGCCTTCACGAATGGCTGCGCGCCCTCGGCACCGCCGTTGCCCGCCTTCGCGGACGCAACGCTCTCGGCCCACACGATGCCGCTCGCCGACTGCACGAGGCTGTCGAAGCCGCGCCGCTCGCGCCATGGCCCGCGGTGCCCGTACGCGCTGATCGACACGCACACGATGCCGGGCCGCAACTGCGCGAGCGTTTCGGGCGCGAATCCGTGCGCGGCGAGCGCGCCGGGCCGGTAGCCCTGCACGAACACGTCGGCGTCGCGCACGAGCGCGCGCAGCCGCTCGCGCGCGGTTTCGTCGCGCAAGTCGAGTGTGGCCGAGCGCTTGCTGCGCCCGTTGTCGATCACGAGCGGCGCGATGTTCGGCAGATGCGGACCGTTGATGAGCAGCACGTCCGCGCCGTGCTGCCCGAGCGTGCGTCCGGCCACCGGTCCCGCGATGATGCGCGTGAGGTCGAGCACACGCACGCCTTCGAGCGCTCGCGTACCCGCTTTCGCCCCGTCCGTTGCCGCGCCAGCCGCGCGCGGCGCCTCGGGCGGAGCATCGCCGATGCGCTCGATCTCGAAGAGCGGCAGGCTCGCCACCGCCTTCGCCTGCTCATGCGCGGCCCATTCGCGCGGTGCACGCACGAGTGCCGCGCACAGCCCCGCGCTCGCGAGCGCGTCGTCGAGCGCCGCGCCCTCCCAGCCGAGGATCGCGCGCGCCACGGCTTCGCGGTCGTCAGCGCATTGCAGCACGCGCAGGATGCCCGCGAGGTGATGCGGGAAGTTCGCATGCAGCTGGATCCAGCGGCCGTCGCCGGTCGGGAAATGGCCCGTCACGGGGTGACGCAGTTCGGTTGGCGGCTTGCCGTCCACGCTCAGATAGCGCTCGCTGCGAAACGCCGCGAGCGCGCGGCGCACGTCGATCGCCACGCGCTGCGCGCGCCCCGTGCGCAGCGCGTGCATCTGCGCCGCCGCGAGCCCCGCCGCGCCGATGCTCGCTGCCGCGAGCGTGCCCACGCGGAAGATCGAGGGCAGGCCCGGATCGTCGCCTTGGATGTCGAGCCGGTCGAGCGCGGCACTATCGCAGCCGGCCAGCATCCAGAGGTGTTCGAGCGCGTCGCGTGGCGTCATGGTGTGATGTCCCTTTGTGAAGGAAAAGACTGAGGTCGTGTCACGGATCGTCGCGCCGCTCGAATTCCGAATCAATCTTGATTATGATGATCAACATAGATTGATTTCTTCGCTTGCGCGAGGCGAGCCACCATGTCCAGCTATATGACCGCGGCCGAGGCCGCTACCGCGCTCGGCATCAGCCGGGCCACGCTCTACGCCTACGTGAGCCGCGGGCTCATCGCCTCCGCGCCCTCGCCCGATGGCCGCAACAACCGCTACGACGCCGCCGAGGTGCGCCGCCTCGCGCGCCGCAAAGCCGACGGCAAGCGCGCGGGCAAGGTCGCACAGAAGGTGCTCGACTGGGGCGTGCCGGTGCTCGAATCGTCGATCACGCTGATCGCCGACGGCAAGCTCTACTATCGCGGCGAAGACGCCATCGCGCTCGCGCGCCACGCCTCGCTCGAGGAGGTCGCGGCGCTGCTCTGGCAATGCCCGCCGCGCCGCATTATCCAGGCGCCGGAGGCCCCCATCGGGGCGGCCCAGTGGTCGGCATGGCTAAAGATCTGGAGTGCGTACACGCCGCTCGAACGCGCGCTCGTGCTGCTGCCCGCCGCCGCCGCCCAGATGCCGCGCATCTGGGCGCAGGGCCGCGACGCGCAACTCGACACCGGCGCGATGCTCATGCGCCTGCTTGCCGCGGCGCTGGTTTCGTCTTCGCAGTCGAACGAGCCGCTGCACCGCCAGCTCGGCGAGGCATGGGGCGTGCGCTCGCGCGCGCAAACTGATCTGCTGCGCGCGGCGCTCGTGCTATGCGCGGACCATGAGCTCAATGCCTCGACGTTCACGGTGCGCTGCATCACCTCCACCGGCACGCATCTGTTCGGCGCGGCGACCGGCGGCCTCGCCGCGCTCGCGGGTCCGCGGCATGGCGGCGAGACCACGCGCGTTGCCGCGCTCTTCGACGAAGCCGCGCGCGCCGACGATCTGCATCGCTATCTGGCCGCGCGTCTTGCGCCCGACGAGCGCGGCACGGCGCCCCCGCTCTGCGGCTTCGGTCATCCGCTCTATCCCGATGGCGATCCGCGCGCGCGCCTGCTGCTCGACCTGCTCGCGCAGCGCGCGCCGGCGCGCTCACCGATGGACGAAGTCGACGCACTCGCGCAGACCGTGGCGCAGACGAGCGGCGCGCGGCCGACGCTCGACTACGCGCTCGCCGCCATCGAGCGCGTGCTCGGGCTGCCGCGCGGCGCGGCGTTCACGCTGTTCGCCGCGGGCCGCGTGACGGGCTGGATCGCGCACGCAATGGAGCAGACGGCCGATGGGCGGCTGATCCGTCCGCGCGCACGCTATGTGGGGGAAATGGCAGGCGCGATGGGGCACGTGGCATAGCGAACCGCAAATTCGCCGCCAGCGAAAAGCACCGCTCGCGCGCTCAGACTGGCTCAGCGTGGCTCAACCCGCCGCCCGCGCGCCCCACTGCCCGCGCTGCGCCCAGGCGCGCAACGCCTCTCCCACGCGTGCAGCGAAGCCGCGCGAACCCGTCGCTCGTGCGTGGGCCGCCGCCCCCGGGGCGAGCGCCCACGCCGGCGCCTCAGCCGTCGCGCCGCCCAGCGCGAGCACGAAACGCGCGCCCTCCCGGCCCGCGCTCACGTGCACGCGCACACCGGCCATCAGGTCGATCGACTCGCCGGCGCGCAGCCAGTAGTCGCCGGCGTCGCCCGCGATCGTGAGCCACAGCTCGCCTTCGCTCACGTGCAATTGCATTGCCTGCGCGAGCCGCCACGTTTCGACGGGCTCGCCGTGTTCCAGTTCGAAGATTCGGATTTCGCGCATCGCCGTGCTCCTTGCAGACCGGCCGCCGATGGGCTCGGACGGCCCCCGGAAGAGCACTTTCAAGCGACTTGAAGCGCCTTCCCGGTAGGAGCATTATTGCGATCAGTGACGCACGGTCCCATGCACAGTTCCGAACAGTTCACTCAGAACTGTGCAGCCAAAAAACCGGACAGTCACGCCCCGCCCGCTTCGAACCGCAACCCAACGCGAGACCCGGATGAAACTCGAACTCGACCGCACGAGCGACGTGCCGCTCACCGACCAGATCGTCACCGGCGTGCAGACGTGGATCCGCTCGCGCGCCGCGCATCCCGGCGCGCGCCTGCCGTCGATCCGCCAGTTCGCAGCCGACTACGCCATCAGCCGCTTCCCCGTGATCGAGGCCTACGACCGGCTCGTCTCGCTCGGCTATCTCGATTCGCGGCACGGCTCGGGCTTCTACGTGAGCGAGTACGCGCGCGCGGGGCTATCCGGCATGGGCACCTGCGACGTCTCGAATGCCGCCGACGAATCGGGCCACCTGCTCAGCCAGTTCGAGCGTCCCGACGAGACGCTGCAGCTCGACAGCGGCTCGATCCCGCAGGCATGGCGCGACGTCGACGCGCTCGGCCAGGCGATCCGCCATGTCTCGCGCACCGACGTGTCGAGCCTCGTCGACTACGGCACGCCGGCCGGCGACGCCACGCTGCGCGAGCATCTGCGCAACCGGCTCGCGCCGCTCGGCATCGTGGCCGACGCACAGCAGATCCTGATCACCGAAGGCGCGAGCGAGGGCCTCGACCTGCTCATGCGCTACATGCTCAAGCCCGGCGACACGGCGTTCGTCGAGGATCCCGGCTACTACAACCTGTATGGCCTGCTCAAGCTGCACGGCGTGCGCCTCGTGGGCATCCGCCGCACGTCGAGCGGCCCCGATCTCGATCATCTGCACGCAATGCTCGCCGAGCACCGGCCGCGCGCGTTCTTCGTCAACACCGTCTTCCACAACCCGACCGGCACGACGATCTCGCCGCCCGTCGCGTTCCGGCTGCTGCAACTCGCGCGCGAGCACCGCTTCACGATCGTCGAGGACGACATCTATGCCGATTTCCAGGCCGACCCCACCGACCGGCTCGCGGCACTCGACCAGTTCGAGCATGTGGTGTACGTGGGCGGCCTCTCGAAAACGCTCTCCTCGGCGCTGCGGGTGGGTTACGTCGTGGGCAGCCCGGCAATCATGCGCGATCTCGCGGCGATCAAGGCGCTCACCACCATCAGCGGCTCGCGTTTCACGCAGGCCGTCGCCACCACGCTGCTCGAGCGCGGCGCGTACCGCAAGTACCTCGAGCGGCTGCGCCGGCGCATCGCCGAGGCGCAAGGCACGGCAGCCCGCACGCTCGAAGCGCACGGCTGGCAACTGTTCGGCGACCCCGCCACGGCGCCGGCGGCGCGCGGTTACGCGCAGGCCGGCGGCAAGTTCGTCTGGGCCCGCGTGCCGCACATCGAGGATTCGGCGCGGCTCGCGGTGTGCGGCGAGCCGCTCGGCGTGACGGTCTCGCCAGGCAGCCACTTCCGCCCGCACGGCGAGTCGAGCCCGTGGATCCGCATCAACGTGGCGCTCACGCTCGATCCGCGCGCCCAGGCGTTTTTCGCGGCTGCGGCGCGGCTCAAAGAGTAAGCGCGGGCCGCGCGGCAGGCGTGCAAGACAGGGCCGCCTTCTGTCTGCGCGCGCGCACGCCGTTTTCCCTACAATGGCGCTTGCCTGCGCACCCACTCCTCGCCCATGTCCGCACCCTCCGCTCCGTCCAGCACCAACCCGTCCGCGCGCTCGTTGTCCGTGATGCTGTGGCTCGTCGCCACCGGCTTCTTCATGCAGACCCTCGATTCGACCATCGTCAACACGGCGTTGCCGGCGATGGCGAGGAGCCTCGGCGAATTACCGTTGCGCATGCAATCAGTCGTGATCGCGTATTCGCTCACGATGGCCGTGATGATTCCGGTATCGGGCTGGCTCGCGGACAAGCTCGGCACGCGGCGCGTGTTCCTCGGCGCGATTCTCGTCTTCACAGTTGGCTCGCTGTTGTGCGCGAGCGCCCATACGCTCAACCAGCTCGTGCTCTCGCGCATCGCGCAAGGCGTGGGCGGCGCCATGCTGCTGCCGGTCGGGCGGCTTGCCGTGCTGCGCACGTTTCCCGCCGAGCGCTATCTGCCCGCGCTCTCGTTCGTGGCGATTCCGGGCCTGATCGGTCCGCTCATCGGCCCGACGCTCGGCGGCTGGCTCGTGCAGATCGCCTCGTGGCACTGGATCTTTCTCATCAACGTACCGGTGGGCGTGGTGGGCTGCGTCGCCACCTTCATCTTCATGCCCGACAGCCGCAACCCCGACACGGCCCGCTTCGATCTGCCAGGCTACCTGCTGCTCGTCATCGGCATGGTGGCGATCTCGTTCGCGCTCGACGGACACTCCGAACTCGGCATCCAGCACGCCACCGTGCTCGTGCTGCTGATCCTCTCGCTCGCCGCCTTCGTCGCCTACGGCCTGCACGCGGTGCGCACGCCGCAGCCGATCTTCTCGCTCGACCTCTTCAAGATCCACACCTTCAGCGTGGGGCTGCTCGGCAACCTGTTCGCGCGCATCGGCAGCGGCGCCATGCCCTACCTGATCCCGCTGCTGCTGCAGGTGGCGCTCGGCTACACGGCCTTCGAGGCGGGCCTCATGATGCTGCCCACGGCCGCCGCGGGCATGTTCTCGAAGCGGCTCGTGACGTATCTCATCATGCGCTACGGCTACCGCCGCGTCCTCGTCTCGAACACCGTGCTCGTGGGCCTCGTGATGGCGAGCTTCGCGCTTTCGACGCCCGGCGAGCCGCTCTGGCTGCGCATCGTGCAGCTCGCGCTGTTCGGCGGCGTGAACTCGATGCAGTTCACGGCCATGAATACGCTCACGCTCAAGGACCTCGGCATGGGGGGTGCGAGCAGCGGCAACAGCCTGTTCTCGCTTGTGCAGATGCTCTCGATGAGCCTTGGCGTGACCGTCGCGGGCGCGCTGCTCACGACCTTCACGGGGCTCATCGGCCATATGACCGGGTCGAACGTGATTCCTGCGTTCCACGCGACGTTCATCTGCGTGGGCATCATCACGGCGGCGTCGTCGTGGATCTTCGGGCAGCTCTCGCCCGACCTGCGGCGCACCGCGAAAAAGACCGATCCGTCCGAGCGGACCTGACGAAGTCGGCGGGCATTGCCGCCGGCCGCCGAGGATTTCGCCGCCCCTCGTTGCCGCCCCTCGTTGCCGCCACTCGTTGCCGCCACTCATCGCCGGGCCGCGCACCGCGAAGGTGCATCGTGCGCCTCGCGGCCGTGCGCCGCGAGCGTCGGCGCCGACCTCACGCACCAACGCGAAGACCCGCGCGCGAGCGCGCAAGGGCCAGGTCCGCAGGAAGCGGGGCTCGCATACTTTTTGCTGTCCTATCCTGTAAACTTGAACACTCACGCGTTCCGCCCACCACGCGCGACATCGAAACAACATGACCAGCATGATCGACCTCGATCCCCCCGGCTACCAGTCACGCCCCATCGCGGGCGTCGAAGGCGCCCGCCGCACCGTGCTGTACGGCGGCTATACCGTCTTCAGCGTGTTCCAGCCCGTGTTCTCGGTTGCGCACCGGCGCGCGATCGGCTATCACGCGTCGCTGCGCGCGCACGACGAGCAGGGCCAGCAGGTGCCGTCGCAGGAGGTCTTCACGCAGGCGGCGCGTCGTGGCGACCTGCTCGAACTCGGGCGCCTCGCGGAATCGCTGCACCTCGGCAACTTCAACGCGTTCGATTCGCATGACGAATGGCTCTTTCTGAGCCTGCATCCGGCCGCGCTGATGGACATGAGCTACAGCGACGCCCTGCTCGCCGGCCTCAAGGCGCTCGCCCTGCAGCCGCAGCGCGTCGTGCTCGAAGTGTCGGAGCAGGCGGGAGGAGAGAATTCGCGCTTCGCGGAAATCATCGACGGGCTGCGCAAGGCGGGTTTCGTGATCGCGCTCGACGGCTTCGGCGCCAAGCATTCGAACATCGACCGCGTGTGGCAGCTGCGGCCCGACATCGTCACGCTCGACCGCAGCCTGCTCGCCCAGGCGAGCCGCTACGCGCATATCGAGCGCGTGCTGCCGGGGCTCGTCTCGATGCTGCACGAGTCGGGTCAGCTCGTGCTGGTGGGCGGACTTGCGACCGAGCGCGACGCGCTGATCGCCCTGGAAAGCAATGCCGATTTCGTGCAGGGCGCGTATTTCGCGCGGCCCGACGTCGAGCCGGTGCCGCCGGCCAGGACCGCGCAGTTGATGGACGATCTTTCCGCGCGCCTGCGCGAGCGCGTTGCCGCGCGCGAGCGGGCACAGTCGGAGCGCCTCGCGCCGTACGTGAGCGCAATCGAGGCGGCCGCCAAGCAGCTTGCCGAGGGCGCGAACATGGCCGACGCCACGCTGCCGCTGCTCGGCCTGAACGAAACGGCGCGCTGCTTCCTGCTCGATGCATCGGGCCGGCAGATCGGCGACAACGTACTGCCCGAGGGTCGCACGACGCAACGCGCCAAGCGCTTCCGCCCGCTTTTGCACTCCGAGGGCGCGAGCTGGGAGCGCCGGCCGTACTTCATCGGCGCGATGAAGTCGCCAGGCCGCGCGCAGTTCACGCCGCCCTATCTTTCGATCAACGAGGCGCACCTGTGCGTCACCGCATCGGTCGCCGCGCAAACGCCGCGCGGCTTGCTGGTGCTCTGCGTCGACATCAACTGGGAAGCGGCCGCGCAGCGCGGCTAGGTCACGCGACGACGAGCGCTTGCGCTTGCGCGAGCGTCGTCGCGCAAGCTTGCGTAGCGGGCGCGACGTCGCCGACGCGAGACGTCGCAACGCACGCTGCGCCGTCTGCCGCCGCGAGCCGGGCAAGCAGCTTGCGCACGGCCTCGCCGCCGAACAGTCGATTGGCCGCCCAGATCACGCTCGCAGCATCCAGCGCGGCAACACACACGACCGGTTCGAACCCGCCGCCCTGGTCGGCATGCACGTGCAACCACGCCGCCAGTTCTCCGTCGTGCGCCACGAGCGCCACACCCGGCTCACCGCCCAGCGCGAGCGCCTCGGCGCGCAGCATGCTCGCGGCAGACGCTTCATGCGTGGCGCAGCCGCTGGCAACGCCGGCGGCGCTCACGGCGACCAATGCCGTAGCGGTTACGCCAAGCAGATCCAGCAACCCCGCGCGGTCCTGCGCATGCAGCACGTCGCGCAGACGCTCCACCGTGCGCACATGCCGCGCCTTGACCACCGCAACCGCCTGCGGCGCGGCCTCGCGCGCGAGCCGCAGGCGCGCGCGCCGGACGATCTGGCGGCAGTGCGCGAGCGTGCAGCCGGTGAGCGCGGCGATCTGCGCATAGTCGCAGTCGAAGCCCTCGCGCAGCACGAACACCGCCTGCTCGAGCGGCCCTAGCCTCTCCAGCAGGAGCAGCAGCGCGTCGGAGAGCCGTGCGGCGCGCAAGCCCGCTTCCTCTGCGGAAGGCGCAGCGTCGTCGAGCCACGCGGCCTCGTGTTCGCCCGCGCTCTCGCGACGCAAGCGCCGCAGCCGGTCGATCGCGAGCCGCACCGTAACCGTGGCGAGCCACGCCTGCGGCGTGCGGACGGCCTGCGCGTCGGCGTCGCGCCAGCGGAACCACGCGTCCTGCACGACGTCTTCGGCCTCTGCGCGGCTGCCCAGCACGCGCGCGGCCAGCGCGAGAAGCCGCCCGCGCGCCTCGGCGAAGGCGGCCGCGCGGCGCGCTTCGGTCCACGCCAGCTCTTGCGCCCCGAATTCGACCTCGGCAGGGGCCACGGCGTCATCGTGCGCGGCGCGACCTGCGCGAACAGCGTCATCCAGATTCGTTGCTTCGATTGCCTGCGTCATTCGCCTTGCTCCTTGGCCTTGCGTCTTTCGCTGCGCGACTCACGTGCCGGGCGGCGCGAGCGGCCGCCCGTTCCTCCCATGACGTCCGGCAAGGCGCCGGCGTGACAGCTGCGCACGAAAAAATTTTCGTCACGCGGCGACCGCGCCGGGCGTCATGGAAAACGGCTGCGCAATCGCGCCGCCAACGCCAATGGAAAACGCGAGGACTTTCATGCCACTCTTTGCACCGCATCATGCAGCATTGCCGCCGA
This sequence comes from Paraburkholderia sp., assembly GCF_035501035.1. Lineage (GTDB taxonomy): Bacteria > Pseudomonadota > Gammaproteobacteria > Burkholderiales > Burkholderiaceae > Paraburkholderia. The sequence continues at coordinate 9,734 of NZ_DATJWR010000459.1, read as the reverse complement.
GCGCGCTCGATCTGATTCCGACCGTCATCGAAACCTCCGGCCGCGGCGAACGCGCCTACGACATCTACTCGCGCCTGCTGCGCGAGCGCATCGTGTTCCTCGTCGGGCCGGTGGGCGAGCAGAACGCGAGCCTCGTGGTCGCCCAACTGCTCTTTCTCGAAGCGGAAAATCCGGAAAAGGACATCCACCTCTACATCAACTCGCCGGGCGGTTCGGTCTACGACGGTCTCGCGATCCACGACACCATGCAGTTCATCAAGCCCGATGTCTCGACGCTATGCACGGGTTTCGCGGCCAGCATGGGGTCGTTTCTGCTTGCAGCGGGCGCACGGGGCAAACGCTTCGCACTGCCAAACGCACGCATTATGATCCATCAGCCGTCGGGCGGCGGCCAAGGTACCGCCGCCGATGTCGAGCTGCAGGCCCGCGAGATTCTCTACCAGCGCGAGCGCCTGAACGAGATGCTCGCCGCACACACCGGACGCGACATCGCGCAGATCGCACACGACACCGATCGCGACAATTTCATGTCGGCGCAAGCGGCGGCGGACTATGGTCTGATCGATCGCGTGCTGGCTATGCGCGAAGAGCCGCTGCCGCGCTAGAACGAAGCGCGCTCCCTCACGCGAGCCGCACCGCGAGCCAGGCCGCGATCACCCCCTTGTACTCGGCGACGAGCAGCTTGCGCTCCTTCGGCTTCGCGGCGGCGTAGAGTGGATTGAGGCTCTTGATGACCTGCAGCATGACCTCGGCGACGCGATAAGCCTCATCGGCCGAAAGCGCCGGCTGATAGCGCAGGAAAAGCGCCGTGAAGCGCTGGCGCAGCAGGTTGCGCACGGCGGCGTCGCGCTTGAATCCGAGCGGCACGGAAAGCAGCGGCAGATAAGCGGGATAGTCGTGCATCAGATCGACCATCAGATCGAAAAGGCGCTCGACGAGCTGCGCGAGCGGCAGCTTGCCCGCGTCGTCGTGCGCCGCGATGAGGGCGCTCCAGCGCGCGTCCATCTCGTCGCCGTAACGCTTGCGCAGCGCGAGGGCCAGTGCTTCCTTATTCGGAAAGTACTGGTACGCCGCGCCGACCGACACGCCCGCCTGCTGCGCGATTTGCGTCATCGTCGCCGCTTCGAAGCCGCGCTCCGCGAAAGCTTCGCCCGCGGCGTCGAGCAGCGCGTCCACGGTGCGTGCCGCGCGCTCCTGACGCGGCACGCGCCGTGCGGTTCCGGTTTGCGCGTCCTTGCGCACGAGCGGGTCTGCCGCCATATCTGAAGCCTCCCTCACATTTTCGTATAATATGTGAAGCCATCCTCACATACAGGTGAATCATGACGCAAGCACTTTCTCTGAATCCGCGCACCACCGCGCTCGTGATGATCGACCTGCAGCACGGCATCGCGAGCCGTCCGGTCGCGCCCCATAGCGGCGCACAGGTGGTCGCGAACGCCAGGCCGCTCGCCGACGCCCTGCGCGCCAAGGGCGGCACCGTCGTCTGGGTGCGCGTGCTGCTGAACGAACTTCTCGCACTACCCGCCGACGCACCGACGCGCGCGCCCGACGCGCCGCCCGCACCGGCACAAGCCTCCGAACTCGTGCCCGAAATCGGCGCACAGCCTGGCGACGTGATCGTCTCGAAGCGCCAATGGGGCGCGTTCTATGGCACCGACCTCGAGCAGCAACTGCGCCGCCGCGGCATCGACACGATCGTGATCGGCGGCATCGCCACGAACTTCGGTGTCGAATCCACTGCGCGCGCGGCGTTCGATTTCGGCTTCAAGCTCGTCTTCGTCGAAGACGCCACCTCGGGTCTGAACGAGGAAATGCATCACTTCACGTTCGAGAAGCTGTTCCGCCACATGGGTCACGTGCGCTCGACGCAGGAGACCATCGCGGCGTTCGCGTAAGCCCTGCTGGCCCGGGAGGCACGTGCAAAAACAAAAAAGCCCTCGATTCGCATCGAGGGCTTTTTGCATGCGCTGCAATAAAACGCGGCGCGGCAGCGCACTATGAAGTGCGCGATGAAACGGACTACTACGAATTACGCGAAGTTCTTCGCAGCGAAGTCCCAGTTCACGATGTTCCAGAACGCTTCGACGAACTTCGGACGCGCGTTGCGGTAGTCGATGTAGTAAGCGTGTTCCCACACGTCGATCGTGAGGAGTGCCTTCGCGTCGGTGGTGAGCGGCGTGGCGGCGTTGCTGGTCGACACGATGTCGAGCGAGCCGTCCGCCTTCTTCACGAGCCACGTCCAGCCCGAGCCGAAGTTGCCGACTGCGGCCTTCGTGAACGCTTCCTTGAATGCGTCGTAGGAACCCCACTTCGCATTGATCGCGTCGCCGAGCGCCCCCGACGGTGCGCCACCGCCTTGCGGCGAGAGGCTGTTCCAGAAGAAGGTGTGATTCCAGATCTGGGCCGCGTTATTGAACACGCCACCCGACGACTTCTTGACGATCTCTTCGAGCGAGAGCTTCTCGAACTCGGTGCCCGGAATCAGGTTGTTCAGATTCGTAACGTAAGCCTGGTGGTGCTTGCCGTAGTGGAACTCGAGCGTCTCTTCCGACATATGCGGAGCGAGGGCGTTCTTCGCGAACGGCAGCGGCGGGAGCGTAAATGACATGATGCGGTTCCTTCGTCGTGTTATGGGGAGTTCTGCGTGATAACCGGCATGGAGCACTCGATTGTAGGCGACTTGGAATAACCCCGCAAACGCGCGGCCTTTATGCCGGACATCGTTTGCGCAGGGCTTTTCTGCATGCCCGTCCACGTGGTTTTACGCCGATTCCCCGCTTCAATGATGCCGTGCTGCAAAGCTCGCGCGAACGTCACCGCGTGAAGCGGCGACGCTCGAGCAGCGCTTTCGATGCCCGATGATACGGGCGCACGGCGCGGCGGCGCATCCGTGATGCGTCATTCATGCAGTTCGATCCATGCCGTGGTCGCGGGCGTGCAAGGCGACTGCAATCCCGTTGCAACATCCGCGTAACCGGCACGCCATCTGCCTGCAACGAGACGGCGACAAGTGCGCCGCCGCGGCTCGACCACAACTCGCGCCCTGTCGGCGAGCCCATCCGTCTGCGCCGGTGCTCCCCTGCGCAGCAAACAACGCGCCTGCGTGCCTCGATTGCAGCCGATGCTCAAAAGCCTTCGGCAAGTCGTGGCTGGACGTCGGCAAGCGCGACGTCGGCGCTGCCCTGCGCGAGGTGCACGGTGAGCCGCTTGCCAGGCTTGAGCGCGGCTGGCGAGCGCACGGCCGCGCCGCTTTGGGCGTCGAGCAGCGCAGCATAGCCGCGCTCGAAAGTGCGTTGCGGGCTCAGCACTTCGAGGCGCGCCGCCAGCTCCGAAACGCGCGCGGCCTCGCGCTCGCGCTGGCGCGCGAAGGCGCGATCCAGGCTGCGGCCGAGCGACTCCACCTGGCTGCGCTGCGCGCTCGCGTCCGGCCGCGCGCGCTGCCAGCGCATCTGCATGACGTTCAGGCGCGCGCGGGCCTCGGCGGCGGCGCGCGAGCCGGCCGTTGCGAGGCGTATCGTCAGTTGCCGCAGATGCGTGCGCTGCTGCGCGAGCCGCTCGACGGGCGAGACGAGCCGGCGCGCCAGCCAGTCGAGCTGCTGCGCGCGCCGCTCGAGCAGGCGGCCGAAGTCTCGCGCGAGCGCCGCGTGGCGCTGGTCGAGGTCGCGCAGCAGCAGCGTGCGCTGCGGGCTCACGAGCTCGGCCGCGCCGGTGGGCGTGGGCGCACGCACGTCGGCGGCGAAATCGGCAATCGTGAAATCGGTTTCGTGCCCGACGCCGCTCACCACGGGAATGGCGCTTGCCGCGATGGTGCGCGCGAGCGTCTCGTCGTTGAACGACCACAAGTCCTCGATCGAGCCGCCGCCGCGGCACAGCACGAGCACATCGACTTCGTTGCGCGCGTTCGCGGTTTCGAGCATGGACGTGAGCTTTTCGGCCGAGCCGGCGCCCTGCACCGGCGCGGGGTAGACGATCACCGGTACGTGGGGAGCGCGGCGGCACAGCGTGGTGAGCACGTCACGCAGCGCGGCCGCCTGCATCGACGTAATCACGCCGATGGCGCGCGGGTGCGTGGGCAGCGGGCGCTTGCGCCCGGCGTCGAAGAGCCCCTCGGCCTCGAGTTGCGCCTTCAGGCGCAGAAAAGCCTCGTAGAGGCGGCCCTGGCCCGTGCGCCGAACGGCCTCGACATTCAGTTGTAATTCGCCGCGCGGCTCGTACATCGTGACGAGCGCACGCACTTCGATGCGGTCGCCTTCACGCGGCGTGAATTCGGCATATTGCGCGCGGCCGCGGAACATCACGCAGCGGATCTGCGCCTGCGCGTCCTTGATCGAGAAGTACCAGTGCCCGCTCGCGGCGCGCGTGAAATTCGAGACCTCGCCGGAGATCCATGCGAGCGGGAACGTGCGCTCGAGCATCGAGGCGATCGCCCGGTTGAGCGCCGAAACCGGCACGACGACGTCGCCCGAGGGGGCGGAGGAAGCGGAGAATCGGTCGGATAGCATGCGAGAGGGGTTGGAGAAACGTCAGCCGGACAGACGATAGACCGTTCGGGGGTCAGCAGTCCAGCACGAAAGAGACGCGGCCCGCAAGCCCCTCGAAGTGTCCACATCGTATGCGTCATGCGTCATGATGACCGTGAATCGCCCGCAAACGCCGAGAAATCATCGCAACCAATTGATTTATAAAGTATTTTTATCTCCATAACATGCTTGCAGGCCGATGGAAAGGCCGAAGAATGGGGCCTCCAGCCTCAACGACACCCATTTCTCCACAAAGTTATCCACAGATATCGACTTTTTTTACGTGTCTCGCGGCCTGCGCCGGAAGACAGATCCATGCGGACAGGCAGCTTGCCGCCTGCCGCCGACCCGCGCTAGAGTGCCGGGTTCACGATCGCCCGCGCCGCGTCACCCGACGCTCAACGCGGTCGCGCACGCAGGCCCACCCGTGCGCCGTTTGACGCTCACCTCGAACCGGAGAACTGCCCCGATGCCCGCCCTGCCCGTCAGCCTCCCGCATCCCGCGCCCGGCGCTTCGTGCGCGCTCGCCGGCCGCTGTGCGGTTTGCCACGCAGTTCTCGAAATGGCTTGCCAATGAACGGCCCCGCCACCAGCCTCAAGGCGCGCCTCGAGGCGCAGTTCGCGCACGCGTGGCAACGGCGCGGCGCGCTCGCCTGGGCGCTCACGCCGCTCGCCGCCGTGTTCGCCGCCGTGAGCGGCGCGCGCCGCGCCGCCTTTGCGGCGGGCTGGCTCAAGAGCGTGCGCGTCGGCGTGCCCGTGGTGGTGGTCGGCAACGTGACCGTGGGCGGTACGGGCAAAACACCGACTGTGATCGCGCTCGTCGACGCGCTGCGCGCGGCGGGCTTCTCGCCCGGCGTGGTCTCGCGCGGCTACGGCGCGAAAGTCGAGCGCCCCACCCCCGTCACGCCGGACACGCCCCCGCGCCTCTCGGGCGACGAACCACTGCTTATCGCGCGCCGCACGGGCGTACCGGTGTGGGTCTCGCCCGATCGCGTCGCGGCAGCCACGGCGCTGTGCGGCGCGCATCGCGACGTCGACGTGATCGTGAGCGACGACGGCCTCCAGCACTACCGCCTCGCGCGCGAGGTGGAACTCGTGGTGTTCGACCACCGGCTAGGCGGCAACGGCTTCCTGCTGCCCGCGGGCCCGCTGCGCGAGCCGCTCTCGCGGCAGCGCGACGCCACGCTCGTCAACAACCCGTTCGAGCGCACGCTGCCACCCTGGCCCAACACGTTCGCGCTCAAGCTCGAACCCGGCGACGCCTGGCATCTCGCGAATCCGGCGCTGCGCCGCCCGCTCGCGCAGTTCGCCGCCGGCACGGCCGCACCGCGCCCAGGCCCGCAGGGCACGCAAGGTTCGCCGGACGTCCCGCGCATCGTGGCGGCGGCCGGCATCGGCTCGCCGGAGCGCTTTTTTGCGACGCTGCGCGCGGCTGGCCTCGCGCCGCAAACGATGCCGCTGCCCGACCACTACGCCTTTACGACCAACCCGTTCTCCGACATCGTCGCGGACGCAATCCTGGTTACCGAAAAGGATGCAGTAAAATTGGGGGCCTGGAACGATGAGCGCATCTGGGTCGTCCCCGTGGTTGCTGCGCTCGATCATCGTCTCATTACCCTGGTTGTGGAGAAACTCCGTGGACGCTCGTCTGCTTGAAATCCTGGTCTGCCCGATCTGCAAGGGCCCGCTCAGCTATGACCGCGCGGCGCAGGAATTGATTTGTCACGCCGACAAGCTCGCCTACCCGATCCGCGACGGCATCCCGGTCATGCTCGTCGAAGAAGCACGTCAAACCGTGGAAGGCACGCCGGTCGAACCACTCGGACCGGGCGCCGCGTAAAGCCCGCGGGCCACGCGGCCCGAAGCGGCCATTGCGCCGAGTTTTTATTGCAGGCGTTATTGCAACCGGCGCAATTGGCGCAACTGGCGGCACCCCCAGTCTTCCCGGCTGGAAGCTGAAGCTTGCCGAACCCACGCGCGCCGCCCCCGGCGCGTGTTCGCTTCCCCGATCCGTCTCCCTTCCTTGTCCGAACTGGCCATGACCGCTCCCGCGCAACCCTTCATCGCTGTCGTCCCGGCGCGTCTCGCGTCCACGCGGCTGCCCAACAAACCGCTCGCCGACATCGGCGGCAAGCCCATGGTGGTTCGCGTGGCCGAGCGCGCGCGCGATTCGGGCGCGCAGCAGGTGCTGATCGCCTCGGACGCACAGAGCGTGCTCGACGCCGCCCGCGCACATGGCTTCGGAGCCGTGCTCACGCGTGCCGATCATCCTTCGGGCACCGACCGGCTCGCGGAAGTCGCCGAGCATTTCGGCTGGAGCGACGACACGATCGTGGTCAACGTCCAGGGCGACGAGCCGCTGATCGACCCGGCGCTCGTGTGCGACGTTGCGTCGCACCTCGCCGCGCACCCCGAATGCGCGATCGCGACCGCCGCGCACCCCATCACGGCGCCTGACGAAATCTTCAGCCCGAACGTCGTCAAGGTCGTGCTCGACGCGCGCGGCGTCGCGCTCTACTTCTCACGAGCGCCGATTCCCTGGGCTCGCGACGCATGGCAGCCGCACTGGTCGCCTGCGCGCCTCGATCTCGCCGCAATGCCCGCCCCACCGGCCCCTGCGACCGTTTACCGCCATATCGGGCTGTACGCCTACCGGGCTAAATTCCTGCGCACCTACCCCTCGCTCGCCCATTCGCCGATCGAACAGGTCGAGGCCCTCGAGCAACTTCGCGCGATGTGGCACGGCGAGCGCATCGCCGTGCTCGTCACGTCCCAAGCGCCCGCGCCAGGCGTCGACACCCCCGCCGACCTTGCACGCGTGCAGGCGTTATACCGGCCTTAATTCCGTCCGTGGGGCAAAAATCCCATGGCATAATCAATTGTTTGCGCGAGCCGTCTAAAGCCTTTGTGCGTCGGGGTTTCCCCGTTTTTTCCGGCACCGCCCCGCAGCGCCGCCCCGTTTCATCGCATCGGGCGAGAGCCGCGCGGGACGTGTCGCCGCCCCCGCCAGCACGTGCCAGGACGGCCGTCAGCGTATGGGCGAGGAGACGCACGAACGCCGCCGATGCCGCCCCCAGCATGAACGTGGGGCAGGCGCCGCGCCGCAAGAATTCACACAGATCGGAGATTGTTCACATGCGTTTGATCCTGTTGGGCGCCCCGGGCGCGGGCAAGGGAACCCAGGCAAGCTTCATCAAGGAGAAGTTCGGCATCCCGCAAATCTCGACGGGCGACATGCTGCGCGCGGCCGTCAAAGCCGGTACGCCGCTTGGCCTCGAAGCGAAGCGATTCATGGACGCAGGCGAGCTCGTGACCGACGAGCTCATCATCAATCTCGTGAAGGAACGCCTTAAGGAGCCCGACTGCAAGAACGGCTACCTGTTCGATGGCTTCCCGCGCACGCTGCCGCAAGCCGAGGCGATGAAGCAGGCAGGCGTCGCAATCGACTACGTGCTCGAGATCGACGTGCCGTTCGACGAGATCATCACGCGTATGAGCGGCCGCCGCATGCACCCGGCTTCGGGCCGCACGTACCACGTCAAGTTCAATCCGCCGAAAGAGGACATGAAGGACGACGTGACGGGCGAGCCGCTCGTGCAGCGCGACGACGACAAGGAAGAAACCGTGCGCAAGCGTCTCGACGTGTATGTCGCCCAAACCAGGCCGCTCATCGCCTACTACAGCGACTGGGCGAAGCGCGGCGAGGAAAACGGCCTGAAGGCGCCGCAATATCGCGCCATCTCGGGCCTCGGCGCGGTCGACGAGATCCGCGGGCGCGTGTTCGAAGCGCTCAAGTAAGCCATCCCTTGGCGGCGGCGCCGGGAAGGTCCGGTGTCGTCGGACTTCCCCCTGCCGGCCTTGGTAATGCTTGCTGGTTTGCCTGCGGGCCGGCTGGCGCCGCGCATCTGAATTGCATCAGGAGCGCGGCGCCGGGCGGCCCGCGTCGTTTCTGGTCAGCCTTGCCGGCATTGCCTGTGCTCTGGCTGCCCGCATGCGCGGCCGCATGAACACAACGACAGGAGACGAGACATGCAGATCCGCGACAACGTATTCCTCATCACCGGCGGCGCGTCGGGGCTTGGCGCGGCCAGCGCGCGCCTCATTGCGGCCGAAGGCGGCAAGGTCGTCATCGCCGACCTCAACGAGGAGGCGGGCAACGCGCTCGCGAAGGAACTGGGCGGCACGTTCGTGAAGTGCAACGTCGCGAGTGAAGAAGACGGCGCGCGCGCCGTGGCCGCGGCAACGACGCTCGGCACACTGCGCGGTCTCGTGAACTGCGCAGGCATCGCACCTGCCGTGAAGACGGTCGGCAAAGACGGCCCGCACCCGCTCGATACCTTCTCCAAGACCATTTCGGTCAATCTGATCGGCACGTTCAACATGATCCGCCTCGCGGCGGCCGCCATCGCGCAGACCGCGCCCAACGAAGGCGGCGAGCGCGGCGTGATCGTCAACACGGCTTCGGTGGCCGCTTACGACGGCCAGATCGGCCAGGCAGCCTACGCCGCGTCGAAGGGCGGCGTCGTCGCGATGACGCTGCCGATCGCGCGCGACCTCTCGCGTAGCGGCATCCGCGTGATGACGATCGCGCCCGGCCTCTTCGAAACACCCATGCTGCTCGGCATGCCCAAGGAAGTGCAGGACGCACTCGGCGCGATGGTGCCGTTCCCGCCTCGCCTCGGCAAACCGGCCGAGTATGCGATGCTCGTCAAGCAGATCGTCGAGAACCCGATGCTCAACGGCGAAGTGATCCGCCTGGACGGCGCGATCCGCATGCAGCCGAAGTAAAACTGCGGCCTCCCCCGCGCAAACAAAAAAAGCCCGCGAATCCATCGCGGGTTTTTTCTTCTGCGCTTATCGCGCGCCGGGCGGGCTTCAGTTGCGCGCTTCAGTCACGGGTTCAGTCATTATCGAGCGAACGTTGGCGCAGCTCGTGCAACTGCGATTCGACGACGGTCGCGTCTTCGGCGTCGGGGCGTTCATCGAGATAGTGTTCGAGATCTTCCAGCGCGGGGCGCAGGTAATCGAGGCGCGCGTAGGCGAAGCCGCGGTCGCGCACCTCCTCGATGTTCTCGGGCAGCAGGATCACGAGCCGCTGCTGGATGGCAAGCAGGCGTTGCCAGCGCTCGGTCTGCAGATAGACGGCCTTCAGGTTGCGCAGCATGCGCGCGACGATTTCGCGGCGCGTGGCCGGTTCGAGCAGCATGCGCA
>NZ_DATJWR010000458.1:0-6407 GCF_035501035.1 Paraburkholderia sp. | reverse complement strand
CGCTGGTATTCGCGCCGGCGAGTTGCACAACTTCGTCGCGCGGCACCGCAGCCTGCCTGTCGCCGTGCTGGTCGACAGCGCGGAAACGCCCGCCACTGTGCGGACGCTCATTGACGAAGGCGCCCGCGGCATCATCCGGCGCACGACGGACTCCATCCTGATCGTGAAGTTTCTCGAGCTCATCCTGCTCGGCGGCGACCATCTGCCGGCCGACGTGCTTGGCCCAAGCACGCCATGGCCACCTCCACCCCGGCGCAACGCCAAAGGCACCGCACAGGTCCGAAAGCTGCGCCCGAACGTCCAACTGTCGCCGCGCCAAGAACAGATCCTGCGTTGTGTCCACATGGGCAACACGAACAAGATGATCGCGCGGGCGCTCGGCATCAGCGAGGGGACTGTGAAGGTCCATCTGACAAGCATCTTTCAGCAGTTGGGCGCGCCCAATCGTGCGGCAGCCGTCGCGATCTACAACGGCTTGCTCGCGAACCAGCTGGAGGTGCTGCGCACCCAGCGCGAGCATCCGCCAAAGCCAAAGCACGGCGAGCACGGCCCGGTGCCGCTGCGCGCACGCGAGGGGCTAACGTTCCGCTATCCGTTGCTGCCAGGCGACAGTGTCGAGCCGCTGCCTATTGCCGCGGAACCGGACGCGCCCTACGGCGCGCCCCCGCCGGCCCTGCAGGCGCAGCCTGCCGAAGCGACCGAAAACGCCGACGAGGAAGCACCAGCGCCCGCTCGCCCACACGTTTTGCCTTCCAACGAGTAATATGAAGCACATGGGGTTCCTGTTCACACCGCTTCCGCTATGGGTCGCTATCGGTGCATGGATTGTCACCGCGGGGCTGCTCGCGCTCGCGTTGTGGCAGAACCCCTTCAAGCGCCTTCAGGACGCCACGCTCCAGCACGTGTGGCTCGCAATCGTCGTCGCGATCTCCGTGCTGTGGGCGAGCAACGCGTGGCTCGAGGACGGCACCGTACTGCATCTGCTCGGCGCCACACTCGTCGTCACGCTATTCGACTGGGGGCTCGCGCTAGTCGCAATGGGAACGGTCGTCGGGCTCGCGGCGCTGGTCTTCGACGCGCCCTGGGAGGGCATCGCGCTCACTTTTCTGGTATTCGGCGCCTTCCCTGTCGCGATTTCGGCGCTGCTGCAGCGCGCCTGCACAGCGTGGCTGCCGCGCAACCTCTTCATGTTCATCGTCGGCCAGGGTTTCGTCTCGCCTGCCATCGCCGTTTCGGCGGCGGCGTATCTGGCGCTCGGAACCCATGTCGCACTCAACAACGGATCGACGCTCACCATACCCGTCGGTTATGCGTTCAGCGTATTTTTGCTCGCTTCGGGCGAGGCCTGGTTCACCGGCATGGCAACCGCGCTGATTGCCGTCTATCGGCCGGCTTGGGTCACCACCTACGACGTGCGCCGCTATCGGCTCGGCGGCCCGCGTACCTGAGCGCTGCCCCACCGACAGTCGCCAGCAGTCCCGCCCGTCAGACTTTAGAACCGCTGGGCGCGACGACACGTCGCGCCCAGGCGCCAACGCAGGCGCAGCGGCGCTCATGCCAATTTCTCCGCTCAGGCACGCGAAAATAATTGTTTCCGGATTGAACTCATCCCGGTCACACCGCATCTTACTGAGCCTGATGTTTCACCCCTCTTCCGTATCAAGCAGATGGACTGCAACTACGCATCCCGCCGGCTGCTGAGCGTCGCCGGCCAACTGGCTGCGTGCGCCGCGAGCCTCATGCTCATTGCCACGCCCGCCGCGCAAGCCGATCAACTCGATCGGCACAACGATCTCGTAAATCAGTTCGTCACCCAGATGCACGCCGACCCGCTCGTGGCCGACTGCGCAGCGCACGCTGACTTCGTCGCGAGCACCTCAGCGGTGCTCGATCATGTCGAGTTCCCGCCCAGTTCGTTCGATAGCGCGCACGCGAGCGTGACGCCGTGGAACGACTCATTCGACGAACGCAAACAGCGCGTCAAGGTCGATACGATCGTGACCGTCGACGGTATCGGCATTCCCAAGGAAAGCGGCAACTCGCCGTACGATCTGAAGTTTCGCTGCGGCTACGTCGGCCAGCAAATGCTCGCGTTCAGCTGGAACGATCCAGTGCCGCCGGCAGGCGCACGCAGCGAGCGCAGCACGGCGCCGCAAGCCAGCGCGCATGCGAAAGGCAAACATTCGACGAAGAAGGCCACCGGCAAGAGTTCGAAGAAGGAGACCTCGAACAAGTCGAGCAACAAGTCGTCGAGCAGCGGTACAAAGACTGCGTCGAAATCCACAGCGAAGAAGACGACTTCGCACAAGAAGAAGACCGTGGCTCACTGATATCGCCAGTGTCCTCGGTGCGAAAAAAAGGGGGAAGCGGCCTGGCCGCTTCCCCCTTTTTTTACGCGCCGGCGCGGTCTATTCCCGCGTCACGCAAACGTCTCGACGTGATGCAAGACCGCCTGCAGCATCGCGGCGCCAAGCGCGGCACTGCGCTCGCCATTCCAGCCCACCCGTTCGTCGGGCAGATTGGCGTTGTCCTTGAACGGCATCTCGAGTGTGAGCGACAGGCAACCATAGCGGTGGCCGATGTACTTCGACGCGAGCTTGAGCGCGTCCTCGCGATAGCGGCTCGCCTCGTAGCCATGCTGGTCCTGAAAGTCAGGGCTCGCCACCTTGAACGCATCGATGAACGCCTTCTGTTCGATGCGCTGCTGCTCGGTGAAGCCCGGCAGCATCTCCGAGCCCGCGACGAACACATACGGCAGCATCTCGTCGCCGTGAATGTCGAAGAAGAGATCACAACCCGTTGCCTCGATCGCGTCGCGCACGACCAGCACCTCGGGGCTGCGCTGCGCGTCCGGCTCCATCCATTCGCGGTTCAGGTTCGCACCCACGGCGTTGGTGCGCAGGTTGCCGTGCACGCTGCCGTCCGGGTTCATGTTGGGCACGATATGGAACACGGCGCGGTCATAGAGCTTGCGCGCGACCGGATCGCCCGCCCAGTCGCCCCAGCCCGCGAGTCGCTTGACGAGCCCCTCCACGAACCATTCGGCCATCGACTCGCCCGGATGCTGACGCGCGATGATCCACACGGTCTTCTTGCGCTTGCCGTCGGGCGCGGTGTCGCCTGGCATACCAAGCGAGAGCAGCGACATGGGCCGCCCTTCCACGCTCTGGCCTAGCTGCGTGAGCGTCGCCTGCGGCAACTGTTGCAGTGCGCCCAGGAACTCCGCATGACGCTCCTCGCTGTACGGCTCGAAGTACGCGTAGTAGATGCTGTCGAAGTCGGGGGTATGGTCGATAACGAACTGCTTGCCATCGTACGTGGTCGGCACGCGAAACCAGTTCACGCGGTCATAGCTCGCCACTGCCTGGTAGTCGCGCCAGCCCTCGGGAAACGCGCAGGCAGATGCGTTCTCGAACGTCATCACGCAACGCTCGCCGCGTACGCCCGACAGACGGAAGTGGAACCACTGCGCAAATTCCGACTGGTTATCCGAGCGCACGCGCAAACGGATATCGTCGGCACGCTCGCACGACAGAACCTCGATCGCGCCGGCGTCGAACTGGCTGGTGATGGCAATCGTCATGTTTGTATCCTTTGCTGGTTCGGCTGTGCACGCGGCGATCGGCCGCCGCACGCCTCGCGCTTACTCGGCCACACGCCGACGAAATACGTAAGTCGAATCGTTCGATGCATTCGCATCGAACGCATAGCCTTCCACGTCGAACGCCTTGAGTGCTTCGGGCTCGGCAATGCGGTTCTCGACGGCATAACGCGCCATCAAGCCGCGTGCACGCTTCGCGTGGAAGCTGATGATCTTGTAGCGGCCGCCCTTCCAGTCCTCGAACACGGGCGTGATGACCGGCGCCGCGAGCTTCTTCGGCTTCACGGCCTTGAAGTACTCGTTCGACGCGCAGTTCACCAGCACGCGCGCGCCTTGTGCCGATTTTTCCTGATTGCGCTCGAGCTGTGCATTCAGCGCGTGCGTGATGCGCTCGCCCCAGAACGCATAGAGATCCTTGCCGCGCGCGTTTTCGAAACGCGTGCCCATTTCGAGGCGATAAGGCTGCAGCAGGTCGAGCGGACGCAGCAGGCCGTAGAGCCCCGAGAGCACGCGCACGTGCCGCTGCGCATAGTCGAGATCGGCCGACGACAGCGTTTTCGCGTCGAAGCCTTCGTAGACGTCGCCATTGAACGCAAGCACGGCCTGCTTCGCGTTGGCCTGGCTGAACTGCTTCGACCAGTCGGCATAGCGCTCGAAATTCAGGCGCGCGAGCGGGTCGGAGATGCTCATAAGCGTGCCGATCTGCTGCGGCGAGAGGCAGCGCAGGCCTTCGATCAGTTCGGCTGCGTCGTCGACGAAATCGGGGATGGTGTGGGTTTCGATGTGTGCCGGCGTGTCATAGTCGAGCGATTTGGCCGGCGACAGAACGATTATCATAGAGGCTTGCAGGCACGCAGTGCCGATCTTCAAAGGCGAAAGCCCGATTGTAGCGAATTCACGAATGACCGGCCTCACGCCCCCGACCGCAACACCGCCCTCTATCGCCACCCGCGCCGCCGCGCCCACGCTTTGCGTGGTCCTCGATTCAAATGTCTGGCTCGACATTCTCGTGTTCGACGATCCGCACACGCGCCCCATTCGCACGGCGCTGGAGCGCGGCGTGATCCGGGCGCTCATCGACGCGCGCTGCCAGGCCGAACTTGCCCACGTGCTCGACTATCCGCAATTCGCCGGACGCGGCGTCACCAAGGCGGACGCGCTCGCCGCGCTGGCCGTGCTCGTGGAGCAGGTCGAGCCGCCCGAGCTTCCCGCCGACGCGCGAGCGCTGCCGCAATGCCGCGACCGCGACGACCAGAAGTTCCTCGATCTCACGCGCGCGAGCGGCGCGCAATGGCTCGTCTCGAAGGACCGCGCGGTGCTCAAGCTCGCGAGGCGCGTGGCGCGCGACTTCGGCTTTCGCATCGCGACGCCCGACGCCTTCGTCGCCGAATGCGCGCAACGCGCCGCCGAACCCGCGCAAGCCTGATATCGCGTAAGAAAGCGCGCGAATGGCGCCGCCGCCAGGTCCAACCACCGCCGCGCCAATTTGCCTACAATCAGGCTTTCGATTCCCGTACCCCTTCCGCACGCGACATGAACGCATCGCATCCCACGCCAACTTCGCAAGACAGCCTGCTCGCACCCTCTTTTCCATCGCGTCTGCCGAACGTCGGCACGACGATCTTCACGGTGATGAGTGCGCTCGCCGCCGAAAAAGGCGCGGTGAACCTGGGCCAGGGCTTTCCCGACTTCGAATGCGACGCGCGCATCGTCGACGCGGTCGCGCAGGCCATGCGCGAGGGCCACAACCAGTACCCGCCAATGGCGGGCGTGGGCGCGCTGCGCGAGGCGATCGCGGACAAGATCGAGCACGTCTACGGTCGCCGCTACGACGCGAACAGCGAGATCACCGTCACGGCGGGCGCGACCCAGGCGCTGCTCACAGTCATACTCGCCACCGTGCATGCGGGCGACGAAGTGATCGTGGTCGAGCCGACCTATGACAGCTATCTGCCGTCGATCGAGCTGGCGGGCGGCAAGCCCGTGTTCGTGACGCTCGAAGCACCGGACTTCGCGATTCCGTTCGACCGCCTCGCCGCGGCCATCACGCCGAACACGCGCCTCATCCTCATCAACACGCCGCACAACCCCACGGGCACGGTCTGGCGCGCCGAGGACATGCGCAAGCTCGAAGAGATCGTGCGCGGCACCAATGTGCTGATCCTCTCCGACGAAGTCTACGAACACATGGTCTACGACGGCCAGCCGCACGAAAGCGTCGCGCGCTATCCGGAACTGGCCGCGCGCAGCTTCATCGTGTCGAGCTTCGGCAAGACTTATCACGTGACGGGCTGGAAGGTAGGCTACGTGGCCGCGCCCGCGCCGCTCACCGCCGAGTTCCGCAAGGTGCATCAGTTCAACGTGTTCACCGTGAACACGCCGATGCAGTTCGGCCTCGCGCAATACCTGCGCGATCCGAAGCCGTATCTGGAACTGCCGGCGTTCTACCAGCAAAAGCGCGACTTCTTCCGCGCGGGCCTCGCCAGCACGCGCTTCAAGCTGCTGCCGTGCGAAGGCACCTACTTCCAGTGCGTCGACTACTCGGCAATCAGCGATCTGCCCGAAGCGGAATTCTCGAAGTGGCTCACGGCCGAGATCGGCGTGGCCGCCATTCCGGTGTCGGCTTTCTACCATGAGGCGCACGAATCGGGCGTCGTGCGTTTTTGCTTCGCCAAGCAGGAGAGCACGCTCGCGACCGCGCTCGAGCGGCTCGCACGGCTCTGAGCCCCCTCTCGCGCGATGAATCCGCGAACGGCAGTGCGTTCCCGATCATCGCGCGCGAGGCGAGGCAACGGGGCGCGCAAGG
>NZ_DATJWR010000457.1:0-6163 GCF_035501035.1 Paraburkholderia sp. | reverse complement strand
TTCCCTTGAAGCTTGATGCCGTTGACCAGATAGATCGAAACAGGCACGTGCTCCTTGCGCAGCGCGTTCAGAAACGGGTCTTGTAACAATTGCCCTTTGTTGCTCATAGCAAACTCCGTATTTTTTTGCAGGTTTAACTTAAATTGGCGACGAAGAAAAAGAAATCCGTCGCCAATCGCTACACTATAGCTGATTCTCGTTCCCCCGCGCGGATCATGGCTGTACGGCCAGGAGGCTTACGGGCGCTAGCGAACGCAGTTCAGCCGTTGTCTAGTTTTTATCCGTGTACGGATTCGTCGAGGATCGAAACTCAATTCGCAATGGAGTCCCGGTCAGCGAGAAAGTTTCCCGGAATCGATTCTCCAGATAACGCTTGTACGTTTCCGTCACGGCGTCGAGTGCGTTGCCGTGAATCACAATAATGGGTGGGTTCTGTCCCCCCTGGTGCGCGTAACGCAGCTTCGGCCGCACCGGGCCGCGACGGCGTGGCTGCTGGAATTCTACGGCTTCGATGAGCGCGCGCGTGAGCTTCGGCGTGGGCAGCTTCGCCATGGCGGCGGCGTAGGCGTCGTCCACCGAGCGCATGAGCGGCCCGATGCCGAATTTTTCCGTCGCCGAGATGAAGCGCATTTCCGCGAAGTCGAGGAACTTCAGCTTGCGCTGCAGGTGGTGCTTGGTGCGCTCGCGCGCGTGGTCGTCCATGCCGTCCCACTTGTTCACGCCCACCACGAGCGCGCGCCCCTGCTCCACCACGAAGCCCGCGATATGCGCATCCTGGTCCGAGATTTCCTGGCGCGCGTCGAGCAGCAGAATCACCACGTTCGCATCCGCGATCGACTGCAGCGTCTTCACCACCGAGAACTTCTCGATCGCCTCGAACACCTTGCCACGACGGCGCAGGCCGGCCGTGTCGATCAGCGTGTACTTCTTGCCGTTGCGCTCGAAATCGACATAGATCGAATCGCGCGTCGTGCCCGGCATGTCGAACGCGATCACACGATCTTCGCCGATCAGCGTATTGACGAGCGTGGACTTGCCCACGTTCGGGCGGCCGACGATCGCGATCTTGATGCCGTGCTTGCTCGCATCCTCGTCGCTCTCTTCCGGACGATCCGCGTATGCCTCGTCGAGCGCCTCGTTGATCATCTCCGTGACGCCGTCGCCATGCGCGGCGGAGATCGCGCGCGGGTCGCCCAGACCGAGTTCGTAGAAGTCGGCGGCCACGGCGCTGTACTTCATGCCCTCCGCCTTGTTGACGACGAGGAAGATCGGGCGGCCGGTCTTGCGCAGGTAGTCGGCGATGTGCTTGTCCTGCGGCGCGAGGCCATTGCGGCCGTCGCAGATGAACACGACGATATCGGCCTCTTCCACGGCCTGGCGCGTCTGGCGCGCCATCTCGTGCAGGATGCCGTCCTTCGCGACAGGCTCGAAGCCACCGGTGTCGACCACGAGATACGCGCGATCGCCCACGCGCCCTTCGCCATAGTGACGGTCGCGCGTGAGGCCCGGCAGGTCGGCCACCAGCGCATCGCGCGAACGCGTGAGCCGGTTGAACAGCGTGGATTTCCCCACATTGGGGCGCCCGACGAGGGCGATTACGGGTTTCATCTGATCTTTTCTACGGTAAGGCGCGGCACCGGAACGTCCGGCGCGCTGCGCGGCAAGCCCCGCGCCTGCAGGGCTGCATCGGTTGCAAATTATCACGAAATGGGCCGCGGCCCCGAACCGGGAGCGCGATGCGGCCGGGCCGGTCGCCGCGCATCCGCCCAATGGCGGCGTGGTGGGTGGCGCGATCGTGCCTCGCGCCATCCCCAAATGCGCGCGGCCGGCTGGAGCCGGCCCGCGGGTGAGACATCGGAGCCTGCTGGCCCCGCCGCCTCGTACACCTGCATGCGCCAGACTGCCGCTCGTGAGGTGCGGCCGCCGGTATCTTGCGTGCGGTATGCGTGTCTTGCCTTGTGCGCCGACCAACTGGGCCGGCGTCATGAGCGATTCCAGAGAGAAATCGCCCTTAAACGAACGAGCCTTAGCGCGGACGCAGCCCGAACAGGTCGCCGTCCTTCGTCTGAACCACCAGCGTGTTACCGGCGAGCACCGGTGCAGCGGTAATCGGGCTACCGTCGGTCTTCACGCGCGAAACGAAACTGCCGTCGTCGAGCGAGAGGAAATGCACGTAGCCCTGGTAGTCGCCGAGCACGACCGCGTGGCCCAGCAGCGCCGGCACGCTCACGTCGCGGCTCTTGAGCTTGTCGTTCGTCCAGGTCGGCTGGCCCGTCGAAACGCTAAAGGCCTTCACGACCGACCAGTCGTCGCCGCCCACCACCGTGGACTCGTCCTGGGCGATACCGCTCGTGCTCGAGAACGCCTTTTGCCACAACGCGCGGCCCGAGTTTGCGTCAAAGCAACCGAGCTGCCCCTGGAACGTCACCGCGCAGGTCGTCGCGCCGACGAGCGTGGGCGGACCGCTCACGTCGTTGATGCGCTCGACTTCCGTCACGCCCCTCGGATACGAGACCGGCGTCTCCCAGAAAGCGTCGCCGTTCTGCAGGTTGATCGCCGCGAACGCGCCGCCCGGGAAGCCCGCGAGCACCGCCTGGTCGCCCGCGAAGGTCATGCCGGACGAGACGCGCAGGTTCAGCGGCACGGCGCGCGCACGATAGAGCCACTTCTGCTCGCCCGTTTGCGCGTTGAAGGCAACGATCTGGCCGTCGATCGTGCGCGCGATCACAAGGCCGTTGCCGACCAGCGGCGGCGAGATGATCTCGCCCGGCGCCTTGGCTTGCCATGAAAGCTTGCCGTTCGAGTCGAGCACGTAGACGTCGCCCTTCAGGCCGCCGACGGCCGTGAAATTGCCGTCGCTGCCAACACCTGCCGAAATGTCATCCTTCAGCTTCGTGCGCCAGATGTCCTTGCCCGATGCGGCGTCGATCTTCGCGACCGACCCGTTCTGGCCCGCCGCATAAACGGCGTCGCCCACGGCGACTGGCGAGAAGAGGTAGCGTCCGGCCTTGCCGACGCTCGATGTCCACACCTGCTGGACGTCCAGCACCGGCTTGAACTCGGTCAGCGGCACCGGTACGCGGCGCTCGTCTTTCGTCGATGAGCAGGCTGCCAGAGCCAGGACGGTCATCGCGAGCGCGACGGGCACTACGGTTCGTTTCAGCAGATTCATCGGTGAACGAAGCATGAATGAAGTTGGGTTTGAATGGTTTCGCAATGCCACACGCACTGCGCGCAGCTTAGCCGCCGAGCGCGTCCAGCTTGAACTGGATCAACTGGCGCTCGGAAGCGTCGCTCTTCGGCAGGCTGTCGAGCGCGAGCTTGTAGGACGCGCGCGCGTCGTCGCGCTTGCCGGCGGCTGCCAGCAGATCGCCGCGGCCGTCCGCGACGATACCCTTGAACGGACCCGAATCGGGTTGCGGAATCAGCGCGAGCCCTTGGTCGTAGGCCTTTTCGTCGAGCAACAGCGAAGCGAGGCGCAGCTTCGCAATCTGTCGGAATTCGTCGTCCTTCGCGTGGTCGGCGGCCCATTGCAGTTGCGCCTTCGCGCCGGCCGTGTCACCCGCCATGTAGAGCGCCTTGGCAACGGCGAGCGCCGTCATCTGCGCATACGCGGTGCTGCCGAAGCGGTTTTCCATGTCCGACGCCACGCGCGTGAGCATGTCCTTGTCGCTGCCGTTCGCGGCCTGCTGCACCTGGTCGTACAGCACGGCGGCTTCCGCCGTCTGGCGGCGCTGCCAGAAGTTCCAGCCGTTCCACGCGGCGAGCGCGAGCAGAACGATCAGCACGAGCCACGTAGTGACGTTACCCCACTGCGCCCACCATGCCTTGAAGCTCTCGATCGATTCCTGTTCGTCGTGGTAACTCATCGCGTAGCGATTCCTTGTTTATTCTGAAACCTGTTTTCGGGCGCGCCGCATTTCATGCATGCACGTGCTCGATTGCGCGTGCTGCGAGCCGGGCGCGCCGCCGCGTGTGATGGTCAAACGGGTCGCGGGCTGTGCGCCCTGATCAGTCGTCGCCGTCTTCGGCGGATGCAACCATCGCATTGATCAGATATTCGGTCAAGTCCTCAAGCGCTACCGTTTGTTGCTCGCTCCGGGCCTCGGCAGCGGTGCCGCGCAGCGCCTTCACGCCCGCTTCGCCCTTCGCCACTTCGTCCTCGCCGAGCACCACGGCGAACGCCGCACCGCTCGCATCCGCGCGCTTCATCTGCGACTTGAAGCTCGCGCTCTGACCGTCAGCGCTGCAATGCAGGATGACGTCGAGACCCGTATCGCGCAGCCGTTCCGCCACGATGAACGCCTTCTCGCGTGCAGCTTCGCCCTGGTGCACAACGTAGACATCGCAACCTTCTTCTTCCGGCACGAGATCGTCTTCCTTGAGCAGCTCGAGAATGCGCTCGATGCCCATGGCCCAGCCGCACGCGGCGCTCGGCTTGCCGCCCAGCTGCTCGATCAGCGGATCGTAGCGGCCGCCGGCCGCGACGGTACCTTGCGCGCCGAGCTTGTCCGTCACCCACTCGAATACGGTCAGATTGTAGTAATCGAGACCGCGCACGAGGCGCGGGTTGATCGTGAACGGAATGTTGTTCGACTTGAGGATGCGCTGCAGCCCCTCGAAGTGCGCGCGCGAGCCCTCGCCGAGGAAGTCGATCAGCTTCGGCGCCTTGTTCGCGATCTCCTGCAGCGCGGGATTCTTCGTGTCGAGCACGCGCAGCGGGTTCGTGTAGAGGCGGCGCTTGCCGTCCTCATCGAGCAGCTCCACGTGCTGCTCGAGGTACTTGATGAGCTCCACGCGATGCGCGGCGCGCTCTTCGGCCACACCCAGTGAGTTGATCTCGAGCTTGATTCCGGTCAGACCGAGGTCGTCCCAGAGGCGCTGGCACATCAGGATGATCTCGGCGTCCGCGTCGGGACCCGCGAAGCCGAGCGCCTCGACGCCCACCTGATGGAACTGGCGATAGCGACCGCGCTGCGGACGCTCGTGACGGAACATCGGGCCGATGTACCACAGGCGCTTCGGACCGTCGTACAGCATGTTGTGCTCGATCGACGCGCGCACGGCCGCGGCCGTGCCTTCCGGACGCAGCGTGAGATTCTCGCCGTTCAGCGCGTCGGTGAAGCTGTACATCTCCTTCTCGACGATGTCGGTCACTTCGCCGATACCGCGCGTGAAGAGCTGCGTGTGCTCGACGATCGGCGTGCGGATATTTTGATAGCCGTACGAACGAAGCATGGACTTCACCGTGGTTTCGAAGAAGTCCCACAGACCTGCCTCCTGCGGCAGGATATCGTTCATGCCCTTCACGCCCGTGAGCTTTTCGGGCTTGCGTTTCTGTTCAGTCATTGCAGTCATTGCGTTGCGAATCTGCTGTGCGAATGGCGATGTTCGGTTGTGCGTATCGATCTGCGGGTGCGTTCAGTTCGTCGCTTCGGCCTTGCCGTACTTGCGCGCGACGTAGTCGCTCACGATCTGCTGGAATTCTTCGGCGATGCGCTCGCCGCGCAGCGTCTTCACCTTCTCGCCGTCGATGAACACCGGCGCCGCGGGGTTCTCGCCCGATCCCGGCAGGCTGATGCCGATGTTCGCGTGCTTCGACTCGCCCGGGCCGTTCACGATGCAGCCCATCACTGCGACGTTCATCGTTTCGACGCCCGGATATTCGCCACGCCACACGGGCATCTGCGTGCGCAGATAGTTCTGGATCTGCGAGGCGAGCTCCTGGAACAGCGTGCTGGTCGTGCGGCCGCAACCGGGGCACGCGATGACCATCGGCGTGAACGAGCGCAGGCCCATGGTCTGCAGGATTTCCTGGCCGACCACGACTTCGCCCGTGCGCGAAGCGCCCGGTTCCGGCGTGAGCGAAATGCGGACCGTGTCGCCGATGCCCTGCTGGAGCAGCACGGAGAGCGCCGCCGTCGAAGCGACGATGCCCTTCGAGCCCATGCCGGCTTCGGTGAGGCCGAGGTGCAGCGCGAAATCGCAACGCTTCGCGAGCTGCTGGTAGACGGCGATCAGGTCCTGCACGCCGCTCACCTTGCACGACAGGATGATCTTGTCGCGGCCGAGGCCAAGCTCGACGGCACGCTCCGCCGAGCCGATGGCCGACTGGATCAGCGCTTCGTACATCACGCTCTGCGCTTCCCAGGGCTCCTTGCGC
>NZ_DATJWR010000456.1:0-3450 GCF_035501035.1 Paraburkholderia sp. | reverse complement strand
GGCCGAACATTTTTCCTGTAATTCCTCACGTGTCTTCTCCTGCCTCATCGGCTAAATATCTTTCTTATCGTGCACACGGCGTTTGCGATCCGCCTATTGGTCAAGCTCGTTGGATCGGCTTCCGTATGTTTATGCCGAGTCCAAAAACGTCTCATTCTATTTAAATAGGCATACTAAATACATCGATATGATTTATCCAGATCGCAGCGTTGCTTCCTGCCGGTTCGCCGTACCGAGTCCTGAACTGCGAACGTCTGTTACTTCTCTTTGCCCTTCTGAACGGTTGCCAGTTTTGACAAATGGCCCTGCATGTCAGTGAACACGCATCACGAGCCGCTCGGCCTGCGGCGGGAACACACTCCACGAACCGTCGCGGTGCCGGAAAAAGAACAGTCCAACCGACCTTGTCGGCAAAAGCAGCTCAATATGCACACAGTTCCCCGCATGCGCCTGCGGACGACTTAACCGGGTAACGCGCACCGGGGTCCCGGAAGTCGGCGCAAGCCATTTTTCAACAAGCGAACGCAAGGATCTCTCTGAAGCAATACCCATCTTCTTCCCCAACCAAAAACCGGTGACATTCGCGATTCAGCCGTGCCATCACCTCGCATGCGAGTGACTGGACACCTGCGTCGATGCGAGAAACCATGTCACTTCGAAACCTTGTGCGTCTCTGACATCCCGTTGCCGTCGCCGCTGCTTCTCGAACCCTGCGCGACAGCGATTGAAAACGCGAACGGAAAGCGCCCGAGCGCGGAAGCCGCCAATGATTCGCGTTCTGTGCCAGGAAGTTCGACGTGAACTGAAATCCCACGCAAGGCATCGTCAGCGATGCTGACGGTTGCGCCATCGACGCCAGCTTCCACGAGCGCCAACCGCAGGGCGTCTACCGTTTCGAGCCGCTTCAGCGCGGGCTTGAAGATCTTGCCGACACCCGTCAGGGGCATTGTTTCAACGATCCGGATGCCCTTTGGGAATGCAGCTCGCTCGCTGATCTCGTCACGCAGGAACGCTGCCATTTCTGCTTCATTTGCCGATGTGCCTGGCTTGAGCTGCACATAGGCGACTGGCAGTTCGCCTGCGTGCATGTCAGGACGCCCCACCGCCGCGGCAATCTGGACCGCCGGATGGCGGTGCAACGCTTCTTCGATCGCTGCAGGGTCGATGTTGTGTCCGCCACGAATAATCAGTTCCTTCTTCCGGCCAGTGAGCCAGAAGTAACCGTCCGCGTCGCGGCGACCGAGATCGCCTGTATTGAGCCATCTGCCGCCATCAGCCAGGTCCAGCCAGATGCCGTTGTTCTGCTCCGGCCGCATATAGCCGATGAACACGTTCGGGCCGGAGATCACCAGTTGACCAATCTCGTCAGCGACGCAGTCCCGCACATAACGGCCCGCTTCATCGACCATCACGGCTTTCATGGCCTGGCCCGGGACACGAAGGCCGATTGAGCCGACCCGCCGTTCGCCAAGCGGCGGATTGATGCTGCTAATGCAAGTACCTTCCGTGAGGCCGTAGCCTTCGAGGATCCTGATTCCGGTTCGAGCCTGGAATGCACGCAGCAACTCCACTGGCATCGGCGCGGCGCCGCACAACCCGTATTCGAGCGAACCGATATCGCGCTCGCCAACGGGAACGTCCAGCAGCGAGCCATAGAGGGTCGGCACGCCGCTGAAAAAGTTGATGCGGTAATGCGCGACGATATCCCAGAAGCGTTGGACGACGCGTTCTCCGCGATAGCCTTGCGGCGTGCCCATCACGACATGTGCACCGCGTGAAAACGGCAGCAGCCCCGTCACCATGACGGCGTTGACGTGGAAAAGCGGCAATCCGCAAAAGATCGTCTTGCCCGGGCCCACGCTTTCACCGAGGAATTGTCCGGCGCTCCACGCATTGGCCACCTCGTTGCCATGCCGGCGCATCGCAATTTTTGGCAGGCCTGTTGTGCCGCCCGTGCAGAAGTAGGACGACACGTCGTCCCTGTTCATCCGGTGTGGCGTGCAGAGCGCCATGCCCGGCTCCCGTGCGACGGCTTCGCCGAAGTCGTGGATGCTGATGTGCGAAGGAACCGCGCCTCGCACACCTTCCTCGCCATGCAACCTTGAGCATTCGCCGCGCTGAAGCATTCGGGCCGCAAATCGCTGTTCAGCCGGCGCATGGTCGGCAAGATTGATCAGCACGAGATGCTCGAGCGACGCAACCTTGTGCAAGACCGTCTGCACTTTCGGCCACAGGTCCGTGCCGGGATACGGCGCCAAAGTGACAAGCACACTGGCGCCCGATGCAGTGAGCAACTCGCCTATCGCGTCGCTTTCGAGCAGTGGATTGATCGCGCAGACGATGCCGACCGCCTCGCCGCCCCAGACCACAAAGTGCGTTTCGGGGAGATTCGGCAATACATAGGCGACGACCATGCCTCGCTGCACACCCAGTCGCGACAACATGTTCGCCGTGCGCGTGATGTCGCGCACCAGTTCGCTGTAAGTCCAGCGCTCCGGGTTCGCGTAGTCGTCCGCGGTTGTGAAGAACGAAAGCGCGGGTGCCGATGGATTGATCGCGGCGCCCCGGCAGATCATTTCGTAGGTGCTCGACGGAAGATCCGCCGGCTGCCCCTGCGATTCGATAGCGAGGACATCCTGCTCGTTAGCGACGGCTTTCATGCTGCCTCTGCGACGACGACGTTGCGCTGGGTGCCAAGATCGATCGAGCCATCCTGGCTAACGATACGTGCTTCGACCACATCGCCATCCTGAAGGTACTGCGGTCGCTCGGCTTGCAGCGCGAGAAAAAGACGCCATTTCTCCGCTTCGGGCAGCTGCGCCGCGGCGCGTTGCTTTTCCGGCGACGGAATGATCAGCGCGCAACCGGACGGCGTACCCGTTGCGAGCAGGTCGCCGACGTGCAGGTCTTGAACGCCGGACAACTCGGTCAATGTCTCTGCCGGACCGTACACAAGACCCGAAGTGGAATCGTGCTGCCGAACCGTTCCGTTGACAGTCAGCGTCAGCACGAGCTCCTTGAGCTTCGGCATGTCGTGCTTTTCGAGCAGGCAAAGATACGGGCCGACCGGGCCGAACGTACGATAGCTCTTGCCCTTGTAGAACTGCATCTGTGGAATCTGCACATCGCGCGCGGAATAGTCGTTCACGATCACGGCGCCGGCAACGTAGTCGTACAGGTTCTCGTCGGTAATCGTTGCGCGGGACGTGACGTCGCGCTTGAGGACAAGACCGAGTTCGATCTCGTAGTCGAGGAACCGCACCGAATTGGGCTTCACCAGCTTAGAGTCCGCAGGAACGATGCAGCTGGTGGCCTTCGTGAAGATCATGTTGAATTTCTTCGCATCCGGGTCCATGCCGGATTCGATCATGTGCTGGCGGTAATTCGCGCCCTGGCAGATGAACTGCTGATTGGCAGTTACGGGCGAGAGCCATTGCACGTCCGCTTCGG
>NZ_DATJWR010000455.1:0-11395 GCF_035501035.1 Paraburkholderia sp. | reverse complement strand
GTGCGTGAATTCGAGGTTCAGGCCGAACTTCTTCGCGGCCGCCTCCACCACGCGCACGCCCTCGGGCATCACTTCCTGGCCAATGCCGTCGCCGGGAATCGCGGCGATTCTGAATGTCTTGCTCATGTCTCGTTCTCCGTTACACGGCGCGCCTGAACCATGGCGCACTCGATGAACGCAAGCATGCCTCAAAGCCCGCCAGCGAATTAGCCCCTGCAACGTTGAGACATTGAACACGAGACGTGAACAATCGCACGGCAGCCGCCTCGCGCCGCGCGCGTCGTATCATAGCGGCTCGATCGCCGGCCCCGCCCCTCAAAGCCATGAGACGCCTTCCCCCGCTCAACGCCCTGCAGATTTTCGAAACGGTCGCCCGCTACGGCAGCTTCACGCGCGCGGCCGAGCACCTGTGCCTGACGCAGGGCGCGGTGAGCCGGCAAATTCTCGCGCTCGAGCAGTACTACGGCCTGCCGCTCTTTCGCCGCTCGTCGAGGGGGCTCACGCTCACGGCCGAAGGCGAGCAGCTGTTGCCGGCCGTGCGCGACGGGTTCGGCCGCATCGAGGAAGCCTCGCAGCGCCTCACGCGCCAGCGCACCGAACTCGCGCTCAAGGTGCCGACCTGCGTGATGCGCTGGATGCTGCCGCGCATCATGCGCTTCCAGAACGAACACCCGGATCTGCAGATCCAGATCACGACCACCTGGGGGCACGAAGTCGATTTCCAGGCGGAGCCCTTCGACGCCGCAATCATCTACGCCTCGTCGCCCGGCGCCGACACGCACGCCGTGCCGCTGTTCGACGAGTACCTCACGCCCGTCTGCACCCCCGATTTGATCTCGCGCCGCCCGCTCGCCCAGGCCGACGACCTCGCGCATCACACCTTGCTGCACCCCACGCGCGACCATGCCGACTGGCGGCTGTGGCTCGCGCAGGCGGGCGCGCAAAAGGTGGATGCCACCCTCGGCCCCACGTTCGAATCGCTGGACCTCGCGGCCACGGCGGCCATGCAGGGCTTTGGCGTCGCCATTACCGACCGCACGCTCGTGCGCGAGGATGTCGTGGCAAGACGCCTCGTCATGCCCTTCGATCTCGCCGTGCCCACGGGCTCGCGCTACTATTTCGTGTACCCCGAGTGCGTGGCCCAGCAAAAGAAGGTGCAATTGTTCAGCGCCTGGATCGAGCGCGACCGCGACATCGCCCCCGCGTGACGCGCCATGTCCCGCTGCCATGAGGGCAGCGCATGGCAGCCATGAGAATTAATCGATTGCATGCGGGCCGGTCTTTCGGCCTAATGAGCCGCTTCGCTGCGGGGCCCGAGCGTTCGGTGCCCTCGCACCCGCAAGCCTTGCGGCCACGCGCCGCCCGAAGGGAGATTGACCATGCAGAGCGCCGCCCACGCACGCTCGAAGCTGCCCGACGTGGGCACGACGATTTTCACGGTGATCGGCCAGCTTGCCGCCGAGCATCAGGCGCTGAACCTCTCGCAAGGCGCGCCGAATTTCGACCCGAGCGCCAAGCTCGTCGAAGACGTGGCCGCCGCCATGCGCGCGGGCCACAACCAGTACGCGCCCATGGCGGGCCTCGGCGCGCTGCGCGAGGCACTCGCCGCGAAGTTCGAGACGCTCCATGGCGCGCACTACGACCCGGAAAGCGAAGTGACCGTGCTCGCGAGCGCAAGCGAGGGCCTGTACTCGACGATCAGCGCGCTCGTGCATCCCGGCGACGAAGTGGTCTATTTCGAGCCCTCGTTCGACAGCTATGCGCCCATCGTGCGCCTGCAGGGCGCCAAGCCCATCGCGATCAAGCTCGCGCAGCCGCATTTCCGCGTGGACTGGGACGCCGTGAGCGCGGCCATCACGCCGCGAACGCGCATGATCATCGTGAACACGCCGCACAATCCCACGGCCACGATATTCGGCGAGAACGACATTGCGCGCCTGGCGGCGCTCACGCGCAACACCGACATCGTGATCCTCTCCGACGAAGTGTACGAGCACGTGGTGTTCGACGGCGCGCCGCACCGTAGCATGGCGCGCTACCGTGAACTGGCCGAGCGCAGCGTGATCGTCTCGTCGTTCGGCAAGTCGTATCACGTGACAGGCTGGCGCGTAGGCTACTGCTTCGCGCCAGCCGCGCTGATGGACGAGATCCGCAAGGTCCATCAATTCATGGTGTTTTCCGCCGACACGCCCATGCAGTACGCGTTTGCCGAGGCGCTGGCCGATCCGCAAGGCTATCTCGGCCTTTCGGCGTTCTACCAGCGCAAGCGCGACCTGCTCGCGCGCGCGCTCGAAGGCTCGCGCTTCGAGCTGCTGCCGAGCGAAGGCAGCTTCTTCATGCTCGCGCGCTTCCGGTCCTTTTCCGACGAACGCGACAGCGACTTCGTGCTGCGGCTGATACGCGACGCTCGTGTGGCGACGATTCCGCTTTCGGCGTTTTACACCGACGGCACCGACGAAGGCATCATCCGCCTGAGCTTTGCCAAGGACGACGAAACACTTCTCGAAGGTGCGCGCCGGCTTTGCGCGTTCTGAAACACCCGCATTCGAAGCACAAGCAAACCACACGGTAAGGAGATCCCCATGAAGCGACTCAACGCGCTCCTCGCGCTGGCATGCGTGTACGGCGTGCTCGGCCCGGCATCGGCATTCGCGGATGCGAACCTGCTGCGCTTCGGCGTCGAGGCCCAGTACCCGCCCTTCGAAACCAAGGCCGCGGACGGCACCCTGCAAGGCTTCGACATCGACATCGGCAACGCCGTGTGCGCCACGGCGCACATGACCTGCAAATGGGTCGAAACCTCGTTCGACGGCCTGATCCCCGCGCTCCAGGGCCGCAAGTTCGACGCCATCAACTCGGCGATGAACGCCACCGAAAAGCGCCGCGAGGCGATCGATTTCACCACCGTGATCTACCGCGTGCCGAGCCGGCTCATCGCGCGCAGCGACAGCGGCCTCGTGGCCACGGCGGCTTCGCTCAAGGGCAAGCGCGTGGGCGTGCTGCAGTCGTCAATTCAGGAAACCTATGCAAAAGTGCACTGGGAACCGGCTGGCGTGAACGTCGTCCCCTACCAGGACCAGAACCAGATTTACGCCGATCTCGGCGCAGGCCGCCTCGACGCCACGCTCGTGCTGGCGCCGGCGGGCCAGAAGGGCTTTCTTTCGCAGCCCGACGGCAAGGGCTTCGCCTTCGTCGGCGAAGCGGTGCGCGACGACAAGATTCTTGGCAGCGGCGTGGCGTTCGGCATCCGCAAGGGTGACACCGCCTTGCGTGAGCGCCTGAACGCGGCCATCGCGAAGCTCGAATCCGATGGCACGGTGACTTCGCTTGCCCGCAAGTACTTCGGCGATATCGACGTTTCGCCTAAGTGAGACGCTGCATCGGACAATGCATGCGCCCCGCCGTTGCCGCGCGACGTGGCGGCAACGGCGGGGCAACATGCGGTATTAACAGCGGTCATTAACAGCGAACATCAACGGCGACCTTCCCGCGAATTGCGGTTGACGGGCGTGTCGTTCTTCGTGCGCTCCTGCCTGGCATCGCTACCCCAGCGGTCCGTGTCCTCCATCCCGCTTTCCAGGTCGCTATGCCCCTGGCGTCCCACCGAGCGCGGCTCGTGCGGATGGCGCCGCGCGAGTGGCTCGCTGCTCTCGTGCTGCGGACTCTTGACGTTGCGGCCGTCGTCGTCCGATGTCTCATGATGTTTCATGGCTCCCTCCTTGCCGGATTGCGGGCAAGACTTTCACCCGTTGTGCCGCCGCGCGTTTGTTCAGCGGCGCGTTCCATGGCACGCGTCGGGCCGAAGTCGCCGCGGCGTGGCATTTCTTGAGCCATGCCACACGCGCCGTGCCATCGGGTCCCATTGCCCCATTGCCGCGCTCAACCCGATTCGCCCACTTCGGCGGGGTCGGGCAGTTCCGGCAATTCCTGTGTGCGCGGTTCGGGCTGAGCGGCCGCGTCGCCGTCGTGACCCTGTTGCGGCGCGGGCTGCGGCGCATTCTCGCGAATGCCCGTGATGCGATAAATGCGAAGCATGGCACTCTCCGTGGCTGACTACTTACCCCACTTGCGCACGGCCCGTGCCCGACCGTGTACACACCAGCCAACACACCGGAGACGCCCGTTGCGCCAGGTGCGGTACGCGCGATGCGCAACGACGGGATCAACCTGCACGAACGTGGGAGGGAACATGCGCACTTTCGATTTCGAGCAGCGGATCGACGAGATCCAGCTCGCTCTCGCCGAGATTTTCGAATCGCCCAAGCGGCCGACCGTGAGCCGCATCGACGAAGGCGACGCCGTGATCCTCCAGCTCTCCTGGGTGGTCCAATCGCACGGCGATACCACGCTCGACGCACGTTGCGCCGCCACACTGCGCTTCACACGGGCACAGCTCGACCGCTACGCCGGACTCGACACGCAACGCCGGCGCATGATCCAGCAGCGCATCTGCGAGCGGGTACGCGAGCGCTTCGCAGCGAGCCAGACGCCGCCCACGATCGAGGGAGATTGCGCGGTGGAAATCGACGTGGACGACGTGACGTTCGATACGCCCGAAGGCTTTCTTTGAGCCGATCGCGCGGGGCACGAGGCGCAAGCCGGCATCGTTAGTTAGCCTAACTTGCCGTGGCAGCCGACTGCTGTGCCCCAACCCGCGGCAACGCATGCATCCCGAGGTTCGCCACGAGTGCCACCAGCGACGCGCCAATCACATACCACGCGGGCGCGGCCGGCGATCCGCTCACGCGTACGAAGGTCGCGCACAGCAGCGGCGCAAAGCCACTGAAGACGACCACCGAGACGTTGTACGCAAGCGCGATGCCGCTAAAGCGCACCTGTACCGGAAAGAGATCGGCCAGCACCGAGGCCCATGTGCCGCTTGCGAGCGAGAACACCAGCGCAGCGAGCACGAACAGCACCACGATGTTCACGCTATGCGCGGCCAGCGCCGTATAGAACGGCCAGGCGAGCGCCGCCAGCAGCACGCACGAGAGCCGCAACAGGTAGCGGCGCGGCACGAAGTCGCCGGCCCAGCCCGCGGCGAGCAACCCGGCCGAACTCACGAGCAGATACGCGTTCTGCGCGAGCGCGGCCTCACGTGGCGCATAACGCAGCGTCTCGATCAGATACGCGGGCATGTGGCCGTACAGCACGCCGTTGAACCCCGCCATCACCGCAACCGAGAGCGCGCCACCCACCACCGCGCCGCGATGATGGCGCAGCGTCTCGCGAAACGGCTGCTTCACCACGGCGCCTTGCATCTGCCTGAACTCGGGCGACTCGTCGAGATTGCGGCGCAGCAGGTACGAGACGATCCCGCACGCACCGCCCACGAGGAATGCCATGCGCCAGCCATAGTTCGCGGCGTTGGCCGGCGTGAGCGCGGACTGCACGACGAGGTTCACGATCGTCGCGAGCATCACGCCCGTGTTGACCGCGCAGACGATCACGCCGGCGGCGAGCCCCGCACGCCGTGGCGCGGCTTCCACCGCATAGGTGATCGCGCCCGGCATTTCGCCGCCCACGCAAAAGCCCTGCAGCACGCGCAGGCCAATGAGCGCAATGGGCGCGGCAATGCCCCAGCGTGAGTAGTCGGGCAGCAAGCCAATGCAGATCGTCGCGAGCGTCACGACGACGATCGAGCCCACGAACACGGGCCGCCGCCCCATGCGGTCGCCCAGGCTGCTGAGCACGATGCCCCCCAGCGGCCTGATGATATAGCCGATGGCGAGCACCGAAAACGTCAGCAGCATGCTCACTAGCGGGTCGCTTGCCGGAAAGAAGCGCGCGGCGATCGAATGGGCGAAAAAGCCATAGATCACGAAGTCGTAGAACTCCAGCGAGCCGCCCAGGCTCGCGATCAGGATCATCTTCCATTGGGCGCGGGTCAGGCCCGGCGCGCCGGTTGCGGCCGCTGCCCGCGAAGGTGTCGTCTCCATTTGCTCTCCTTAATAATTAGTGCAGTGGCGCGGCGTGTTCGGCTTGAAGACTTACATCCCGCGCCTGCGTAGGGCTCCTCGCCGACCGCCTGTGCGCTCACGCGGTAACCGAACGAGCGGCCTGGAGCGGGTCAAGCGGCTGCCGCCTCGCGCCGCTGCGGCATGCACGTCACGCCAGCACGTTCGAGCAGCGCGTCCAGCTCGCCAGCATCGTGCGCGATTCCCGCAACGTAACGGTCGGGCCGCAGCAGCACGGCGCGCGCGCCCGCATCCGCGAGCCACGCTCGCAGCGCATCGCACGTAGCGGGAACGATCGCCACGCGCTCGCGCGGCGCGTGGGCGAACACGTCTTGCGCGTGGCGTGCCAGTTCCTCGTCGGCGACCAGCGCGAAGCGATAACCCACGCCGTCGTCGAAGCGCGAACCGTCTTCGAATACGGGCTGCGGCCCCACATGGCCACCCGCAGCGCCCGCATGCCAGCCCGGCCCGAGACGCGGCTGCGGCGTGCGGAACTCGCGTATCGCCGCCGTCATCTCGCGGTCGCGCGCCGCCACGGCGTCGCTATCTCTCGCCTGGATCACGCCACCCAGTTGCACCGCGGTTTCAATGAACGTGCGCACATGCGGCTCGCGTTCGCTCTCGTAGGTGTCGAGCAGTGTTTCGGGCAATGCGCCCTCGATCACGTCGGCGAGCTTCCACGCGAGGTTCGAAGCGTCGCGGATGCCCGCCGCCATGCCCTGCCCCATGAACGGCGGCGTCTGGTGCGCGGCGTCGCCCGCTATCAGCAGCCGGCCGCACCGCCAGCCCTGCGCGATCACGGAATGGAACGTGTAGATCGCCGAGCGCTCGAGCTGTGCGTCGGCCGGCGTGATCCAGCGCGCGAGGCGCTCCCATATCCATTCGTTCGTGCCGATGCTGCGCTCGTCGTCGCCCGGCATCACCATGATCTCCCAGCGGCGGCGATTGTGAGGCCCACGCGTATACGTTGTCGGCCGCGCCGGGTCGCAATACTGGATCGAGTAGTCGCCAAGGTCGGGGCGTTCGCGCTCTAGCAGCACGTCCACCACGACCCAGCGCTCGTGCGACTTCAGATCGGCCAGTTCAGTGCCAATGAAGCGGCGCACCGTGGAACGCGCACCGTCACAGCCCACCACATAGCGCGCCGTGGTGTGCGCAAGGCGCCCTCGGGCCGTGTCCTCGAAACGGATGCGCACGTGGTCCTCGCGTTCGTCGATGGCGAACACCTCGTGGCGCAGACGCACGTCCGCGCCGCCACGCGCCGAAAGTTGCGCGCGCAACGCTCGTTCGAGGTCCGGCTGATGAAATTTGTAGCTCGCGCACCAGCCCTGCGGGCCAATGCCGGCTGGGCGGCTCCAGTCGATCATCAGCTCGCCGCACGCATTCACGAACTTCATGCCCGGCCCGACGAACAGGTCGGGCTGCAGCGTTTGCGCAATGCCGGCGGCCTGGAAAACGCGCATGCATTCGCCATCGAAGTGCACGGCACGCGGCAGCTGGAACACGTCCTTGTCGCGCTCGAACACCACCACGTTAAGGCCGCGCAGCGTGAGCAGATTGGCGAGCGTCGCGCCGGTCGGCCCGAAGCCGACGATCGCGACGTCATGCTCTGGCGGCATTGCCGCGCTTACCGCGCTTACCGCGTTTGCCGGGTTTGCCTGGTAAGCCGCAGGCTCGACGAAATCCTTCATCCCATTCACCTGGTTCATGATTGACGGTGCCGCCCGCCCCATGCGAGCGGCGCGCCTGCGCTTACGCTTCGTCCGCAACCGGATTCGTGAGCGTGCCGATGCGGTCGACCTCGACTTCGACCACATCGCCGTGTTTCATGAAGAGCGGCGGATTGCGCTTCGCGCCCACGCCGCCGGGCGTGCCGGTCACGATCACGTCGCCGGGAAAGAGCGGCGTGAACGTGGAGAGATAGGCGATCTGCTTCGCGATGCCGTGAATCAGCATTTCCGTGGTCGCGCGCTGCACTTCCTGGCCGTTCAGGCGCGTGACGAGCGTCATCAGCGCGTTCGGCTCGATCTCGTCGCTCGTGACCATCCACGGGCCGAACGCGCCCGTGCGGTAGAAGTTCTTGCCAGGACCCCATTGGCCCGTATGGCGCTGCCAGTCGCGAATCGAGCCGTCGTTGTAGCAGCTATAGCCCGCGATATGCCGCCATGCGTCGGCCTCGGCGATACGCCGGCCGCCCTCGCCGATGATCACGGCGATCTCGCCTTCGTAGTCGAACTGCGTCGACTCGCGCGGACGCAACATGGGCTGACCCGCGCCCACCTGCGACGCCGGCAGGCGCATGAAGATGACCGGCTGCTCCGTGGTCTCGCGGTTGGTCTCCTTCACGTGCTCTGCGTAATTCAGGCCCACGCAGAAGATCTGCTGCGGATTCGCAATGACCGGCTCGAATGCGACTTCGGCAAGGGGA
Source organism: Paraburkholderia sp. (assembly GCF_035501035.1). Classification (GTDB taxonomy): domain Bacteria; phylum Pseudomonadota; class Gammaproteobacteria; order Burkholderiales; family Burkholderiaceae; genus Paraburkholderia. The sequence continues at coordinate 3,010 of NZ_DATJWR010000455.1, read as the reverse complement.
TAGTCGCCCTTGCCTTCGCTCGCGGCGTGCTCTGCCTGCGCAAACGCGCCGGCGGCGATCAGCGACTTGAGGTCCGCATAGCGGCCGCCAAGGCGCTTCTTGAGATCGAAAACCGCGCCGTCGCGCACGACGCCGAACGACGAACCTTCATGGGTGGAAAAGCTGGCGAGTTTCATGGTGCTCCGATGATAAAGAATGGTCTTCCACTGGAATCATGACGCACATTTTTTGGTGTGTTTATCGTATTTTGAGAATACACTACGAAAAACGCGATGCACAACTTGATTCTTATCAGGGTTTATCACTACCACCGGAGACAGCATGACTCTGCCGAACACGAAACGAACCGGCCTCACGCTCAGCCACATGGGCTTCTACGTGAGCGACATGGCGAAGGTCGAAGACTTCTATACGCGAGTGCTCGAATTCACGGTGACGGACCGAGGCACGCTGCCTTCGCCGCGTGGCCCGGTGAGTCTCGTCTTCATGAGCCGCGATCCTGCGGTGCATCATCAGATCGTGCTGGCGAGCGGCCGCCCCGGCCCGTTGCCGTTCAATCCGATCAACCAGATTTCATTCGAGGCGGACAGCCTCGCCACGCTCAAGCGCTTTCATCGGCGCTTCGTGGAAGAAGGGATGGAGGAGATCACGCCGGTCACGCACGGCAATGCGATCTCGTTCTACGCGCGCGACCCGGAGGGCAACCGGCTGGAGATCTTCATCGATACGCCTTGGTACGTGGATCAGCCCATGCGCGTGAGCGTGGACTTCACGCTGCCCGACGAGGCGTTGCTCGCCGAAGTCGAGCGCCATGCGAGCACGTTGCCGGGCTTCAGGCCGCGCGCGGCGTGGGAGAAAGAGATGGCGGCACGCATGGGCATCGCATGACGTTGCACGCGCAACGTCCGCGCTTCAGGATTCGATGAGTGCGCGCACGCGCGTCGAAATGCGCGCGGCGGCCTCCTTCACGGCCTCGACCACGCGATCGAGATTGAAAAACTCGAGGCGCTGCTCGGGCACGACCAGCGCCAGCGAAGCCACGGCTTCACCCGATGCGTCGGTGAAAAGCGGCGAGGCGACTGCGGACATGCCCGCTTCGAGCTCCCCCTTCGAGAGATAGAAGCCCGCGCGGCGGATCTTGAGCAGACTCGCACGGAACGCTTCAAGCGAGGTGCCAAGGCCGCTCGCGGCGATGTCCTCGGGGTATTGCTCGAACAGCGCGGCGAGCTTGGCCTTGGGAAACGTGGAGAGAATCGCCTTGGGCGCGGCGCCGAGAAAGAGCGGGCGCGGACGGCCGCGACCGTAGCGCAGGTCGAACGCCGCGTCGTGCGTTTCGCGGTGCGTGTCGACGAGTTCGTTGCCGTACCAGCGCGACATGACGGCGTCGAAGCCGGAGTGCTCCACGAGTTCGCGCATGATCGGCTGCCCCGCTTTCAGGAGCGGGTCGGAGATGCGCAGATGGTAGTCGAGCGTGATGATGCGCGGCCCGAGACCATATTCGCCGCCCACGAAGCGCAGCAGCATGCCGGTATCGACGAGTTCGCGCAGATAGCGGTACGCGGTCGGCACCGAGCATTCCAGTTCGGCCGCCACCTGCTCGGCGGAAAGAAAGGGCCGCGCCTCGGAAAACAGTTCGAGGATGGACAGCAGTTTCGCGATGCTCGACAAAGGCCGGTCTCCGGTCACGCTTGAGGTGGCCAATTATAGCGGCACGCCTTGCCGCGCCAGTCCGTCGAGCGATCCCATCGATCGATGTGCGCCGCAAAGCAAAACCGCCGGATCCACGGGACCGCGCTACGCGCGCCCAACGATCCGGCGGTTTCTATCGACACCTCACACCGCGCGCGCAGCCAGGCCAGATTCGCCTGACATCACGCGCGAGCGGTGCGCAAGCGTGCGCCCATCACTGCATATGCTGGCCGCCGTTGATGGGAATATTCGCGCCCGTCACGAAGCCAGCCTCCTCCGAGCACAGGAAGAGCACGAGCGCCGCGACTTCGCTCGGGTTGCCGAGGCGGCCCATCGGGATTTGAGGCAGGATCCTGGAATCGAGAATGTCCTGCGGAATGGCGGTCACCATCTTCGTGGCGAGATAGCCCGGCGAGATGGTGTTCACGGTCACGCCCTTGCGAGCCACTTCCAGCGCGAGCGACTTCGTGAAGCCATGCATGCCGGCCTTCGCCGCCGCATAATTGGTCTGACCAATCGAGCCCTTCGAGCCGTTCACCGACGAGATGTTGATGATGCGGCCCCAGGCGCGCTCGACCATACCGTCGCACAGCGGCTTCGAAATATTGAAGATCGAGTCGAGATTGGTGCGCAGCACGGCGTCCCAGTTCACCTTGTCGAGCTTCTTGAACGTCATGTCGCGCGTAATGCCCGCGTTGTTCACGAGAATGTCGACCGGGCCGACCTCGTTCTGAATCTTCGTCGCGCCGCGTTGGCACGAATCGTAATCGGCCACGTCCATGCCATACGCGTGAAATTCGCGGTCCGTCTCTTTCATGCGGGCCAGCCAGTCCCTGGCCCCTGCGTTATCGGGCGAGTGCGTCACGACGACGCGATAGCCCGCATCATGCAGCTTGACGCTGATGGCCTCGCCGAGGCCGCCCATACCACCCGTTACCAAAGCAATACGATTAGTCATCCTATATATCCGCGAGAGTTGTGCGTCAATTAAGCGTGGCCTTACGCGAGTAAGCGCCACGCACGTCGTCGCCCTGCTTCATCTGTTGACCGGACGAAGGCAAGGCAGAGCGCGCGCGGGTTCTAATGAACTTCTGATATTGCGCGTGGTTTTTGCTACTCGCGGCTCGCCGCCGCTTGACGCCCGGCGAGCCGCTTACTGCCCTGAAAGACGAATCAGTCGCGCTCGAGCGCGAGCGCCACGCCCATGCCACCGCCGATGCACAGCGAGGCGAGGCCGCGCTTCGCGTCGCGGCGCTGCATCTCGTACAGCAGCGTCACGAGAATCCGGCAGCCCGACGCGCCGATCGGGTGACCGATCGCA
>NZ_DATJWR010000454.1:0-15473 GCF_035501035.1 Paraburkholderia sp. | reverse complement strand
CGGGTTGCCCGACTCGACGCGTTCCGCCGTCAATCTCAACATGTTCGACGGCCATTCAGACTTTGCGCGGACGGCGGACTCGACATTCCCGACTCCGTCCGCTTCTGCTATCACGCTATTTCAATCCATGAACAGCGCATGTGAATGCGCTCGACAGCCAGATTACCGAACTGCAAAGGTCGATCCGCGAACGGGGTGAGGTGCTATGCGGACAGGTCGCCTATCCTGGAGCGAACCCGCCCAGAAGCGCGCGACCAGGTGAAGGGCCCTACGATATCGGCACGAACGACCAGACAGACCTTCTGCAAGGCGCCGAAGAAATGCGGCTCCTGCTTGCCCATCTTTTCCCGGAAGAACTCGAACTCTGGAAAGTCGGGCAGGCCGTATCGGTCAACCCTTCGCCCAATGCCTACCCGGCAACGCCCCAAGTTACGCTGGCGGTCGCGCATGACCAGAAGGGTAGCGATTCACCCAGGATGACGCTGGCCGAAAGCGGATTTCTGTTCATGATCATCTGGTCGGCACTGCTTAGTCAGTATTCAGCGGCAGACGATGTGCTTGCCGCCCCGGTATGTGGCGTCGAACGATTCCTGAGAAAGCACGCGTCAGCGGCCGCAGTGAAGGCATTACAGTCAACGGCTCAGGCCGCCATCGACCTGTTCGACAACTACGTGCACGACAGCCGTTGCTGGTTCCGAGTGCCGTACTTCCACGAATACGCGCCTGGGGGCTACGGCTGGCCTCGCGTGTACTGGGCCGGTGGCAATGAGCGTGTGCGTTATCTTGGCATGGCGACAGACGCTCAACTTGGACAGGGTTAGTGGGAAGTCCCTCGGGTTGCTCAACTCGCTGTCACAACAGGCTTTCATCAAGTTGGCACCGCCCATCGGTCGTCAACTGGATCGCGTGTTGGATCGAACACGCTGTTGCGCTCGCCGCTCGGGGCAGCGGCCTTTTCGGATGCAGAGTGCAAATGAGAAGCCACGAAATCACCTTCTTTTAAGGGACTTTTAAGCCCCCGCGCCTACGCTCGATTCGTCCGGAACGCAGTCGCGCGCCAATCGTCTGGACTCGCGCCGCATTCTGGACGCAATCCGATGAACGAATCGATGGAGGTCGAAAATGAAAGCACGCTCAACTCCGTGGATTGGCGCGGCGTTCGCGCTCGCGGTCGTGTTCGGCGCGCCTGGCGCGTGGGCGGCAACCCCAGTGAGCAGTGGCGCGAATGCCATGCCCGCAGCGTCCGGCGCGGGCGTCCTGCCTCCCGCGCAACACAAGGGCGACATCGCGTACCTGTCCGGCGGCATCGGCAGCGACCAGTCGGCGGCATTCAAGGCGGCGATGCCTCGATACCCGCTCTCGCTCGAATTCGCCCAGCAGTCGGCCGGCAACGGCAACGAGTACCTCGCCAACGTGCCCGTGAAGATCGCCGACATGCACGGTACGCCGCTCCTCTCCACGCAAACGCGCGGCCCGTTCATGCTCGTTTCGCTTCCCGCAGGGCGTTACGTCGTGACCGCGAGCCACGGCGGCAATACCGAGCGGCGCACGGTGGACATCGGCAAGACGACGCGCGCTCACGAAACCTTCGTCTGGCCGAGTTGATGGCCTGAACGCTTCATGGGCCTGGCGGTCGCGTCGAGTCCGCGATCGTTTGCTCTCGCGTGGTTCGGCTCGCTCATGGAGATCATCGACAACGTAACGATGCTTTCCATCATCCGCACCGGCGCGGCGCTCTGATACGCGAGCGCGGGCACGGCACCTTCAAGCACCCGCTCGCCATGGCCGCCGCGCCCGCCACTCACTTCGGCCAACTCGGCCAGGCCCCTCTCTTTCGCGGCGCGCACTTCGACATTGTCTAACAGTCTTTCCCGTGGCTCGCCGTGATCGGCAGCGCACTGTTCGCGTCGCCGTTCGCGTTCTCGCTTGTGCGATTGCGCAAGACCTTCAGACAGATTGCCTGACGCACACATCGCATACGCCCCCCTCCGCAGCGGACCGCGAGCCGGCCCGCATGGCGGATTCACGCCACGCGAACGAACTCCGTCCCCGTTTGCGGCTATGATCGTGTTCTGTGGCGCGCCGGCCCGTCCGGCCTCCCGTCGCGCGACGCAACACCGCGTGGCGGTGAATGACGGCCCCACGGATCGCCGCCCGGCCGATGGCCGCCCGCGAATTTCCGGAGAGTGTCGAATGGCAATGGGGTGGCTCGTCGTATTACCGTTTCTCGCCGCGGCGCTCGTCGTGTTCGCGGGGCGCCGCGCGCCGGCCGGAGCCACCTGGATCGCGTTCGCAGCCGCGCTTCTCGGGCTGGGGCTGCTGGCAAGCGAGCGCGTGGGCATGGCCGCTCATGGCATGCTGCAATGGCAAGTCGACTGGATACCGCAACTCGGCCTCGCTTTCTCGCTGCGCCTAGACGGCCTCTCGTTCATGTTCGCGCTGCTCGTGCTCGCGATCGGCCTGCTCGTCTTCATCTACGCACGCTATTACCTCGCCGGCAGCGAATCGCTGCCGCGCCTCTATGCGCTGCTGCTGCTCTTCATGGGCGCGATGCTCGGCGTCGTGCTGTCGAACAATCTGCTGCTGCTCGTGATTTTCTGGGAGCTCACGAGCATCGTGTCGTTCCTGCTGATCGGCTTCTGGCCTTCGCGCCCCGACGCGCGGCGCGGCGCGCGCATGGCGCTCACCATCACGGGCGCGGGCGGTCTCGCACTGCTCGCCGCCGTGCTGCTGCTAGGCCGAGTATGCGGCAGCTACGACCTGAACGTCGTGCTCGCGCATGCAGGCGAAGTGCAGCACAATCCGCTCTACCCCGCCATCCTGCTGCTCATCCTTTTCGCGGCTTGCACGAAATCGGCACAATTCCCGTTCCACTTCTGGCTGCCGCATGCGATGTCCGCGCCCACGCCCGTTTCGGCGTACCTGCATTCGGCGACCATGGTGAAGGCCGGCATCTTCCTGATCGCGCGCTTTTACCCGGTGCTCGAAGGCACCGACTGGTTCTTCTACGTCACGAGCCTGATCGGCCTCGTCACGCTCACGGGCGGCGCGGCCATGGCGCTCGTGCAGCGCGATCTCAAGGGGCTGCTCGCGTATTCGACCATCAGCCATCTCGGGCTCATCGTGCTGCTGTTCGGCCTCGACACGCAGCTCTCCACCGTCGCCGCGCTGTTTCACACCTTCAATCATGCGGTTTTCAAGGCGTCGCTCTTCATGGCCGCGGGCATCATCGACCATGAAACCGGCACGCGCGACCTTGGCCGCCTGCGCGGCCTGCGCCGCTTCATGCCGCATACGGCCTTGCTCGCCGGCGTGGCGTCGCTCGCCATGGCGGGCGTGCCGCTGCTCAACGGCTTTCTCTCGAAGGAGATGTTCTTCGGTGAGACGCTCGCGCAAGGGCTGCTCGGCAACTTCAACTGGGTGATTCCCGCGCTCGCCGTGGTGGCCGCGGGGCTCTCGGTGGCGTACTCGCTGCGCTTCGTGTGGGGCGTGTTCTTCGACGGCGAGACGCCGCACGACCTGCCGCACTACCCGCCGCACGAGCCGCCGCGCTTCATGAGGCTGCCCGTCGAGATTCTCGTCGTGATCTGTCTGCTGGTGGGACTCCTGCCGCAGCGGACCATCGGCAGGATGCTCGAATCGGCGGCCTGGTTCGCGCTGGGCGGCGTCGTGCCCACGTACAGCCTGAGCTTGTGGCATGGATTCAATCTGCCGCTCATCATGAGCGCCGTGTCGTTCCTCGGCGGCGCGCTGCTTTTCTTCTACCGTCGCGATGCGTTCCGCCATCATCGCTCGCTGCTCTCCGAAATGAACGCAAGCGAAGGCTTCGACCGCTTTGTCCAGCAGCTCGAAAAAGCAGCGGGTGTCGTCGTACGCATCTTCGAAACGCGCTCGCTGCCGTCGTATCTCGCGTGGATGATCGTGGCCATGGTGGTCGTGCCCGGTGCGGCGTTGCTCTCGCTCACCGCGCTCGACGGCGCGTACCGCTCGGTGCCGCTCGATCCCGTCACGCTGATCGGCCTCGTGCTGATGGCGCTGCTGGCGGTGGGTGTGGTGCTCGTGCGCGCCAACACGCTCTACGCGCTCGTGATGCTGAGCACCTGCGGCCTGCTCATCACGCTCGCGTTCGTGCGCTTTTCGGCACCGGACCTGGCGCTCACGCAAATCTCCGTGGAAGTGGTCACCGTGCTCCTGCTCGTGCTCGCCATCTACTTCCTGCCGGTCGAGCAGCGCGCGCTTCAGCCGGTGCCCACGCGAGCATTCAACGCAGTGCTCGCGATAGCCGGCGGCGCGCTGATTGGCGGCGTGGCGTATGCCGTGATGACGCGCGCTCCGGCGGCTGGCATCGCGCCGTACTTTCTCGCGAACGCGCTGCCCGGCAGCGGCGGGCACAACGTCGTCAACGTGATCCTCGTGGACTTCCGCGGCTTCGACACGATGGTCGAGATCAGCGTGCTGGTGGTGGCGGGGCTTGCGGTGAAGGCGCTCTTGCGCGGCCTGCGCCTGACGTCACCCGACACCGGACCCGGCGGCCTGCCATGGTCGTCGCAGTCGCATCCGCTGATGCTCGCCATTCTCGCGCGCCTAATGCTGCCGCTCACCGTGCTCGTCGCCGTGTTCATCTTCCTGCGCGGGCACAATCTGCCGGGCGGAGGCTTCGTCGCCGCGCTCGTCGTCTCGATCGCGCTGTTGCTGCAATACGTCGCGAACGGCGTGCTGTGGACCGAGTCGCGCATCCGCATCAACTACCGCGCGCTCGCGGGCCTCGGCATCCTCGTCGCGGGCGCGACGGGTGTTGGCGCCATCGTATTCGGCCAGCCGTTCCTCACGAGCGCGTTCGGCCATCTGCACGTGCCGCTGATCGGCGGAATCGAGCTGAGCACGGCCATGCTGTTCGACCTCGGTGTGTTCGGCGCCGTGGTCGGTACGACGCTCACGATCGTTTCGCACCTCGGCGTGCGTGACAAGGACATGCAATCCGTGGAGAAAAGCTGATGGAAGCCGCCTTCGCCGCGACACTCGGCGTACTTTGCGCGTGCGGCATCTACCTGCTGCTGTGCGCGCGCGTGCTGCCGGTCATACTCGGCATCACGCTGTTCTCGTATGCGATCAACCTGTTCCTGCTCGGCATGGGCAGGCTCTCCATCGGCAAGCCGCCCGTGATCGCGGCAGGCGCGCAATACGCCGACCCCGTTCCGCAGGCCCTCGTGCTCACGGCCATCGTGATCGGCTTCGCGATGACGGCCTTCACGGTCGTGCTCTCGCTGCGCGCGCTCGCGATCGACGGAAGCGACCATGTGGACGGCGGCAAACCGCTTGCACGCAACCGAAGCAAGCCGCACGAGCGCCCACCCCGGATCGAGAAGGAGATGCGCGGCGAATGAACCACGCTCTTATCCTCCCCATCCTGATCCCGCTCTTCGCGGCCGGCGCAATCGTTGCGTTGCCGCTGCGCGCAAAGCGCCTGCAGCGCGCGATCAACGTGATCGCCACGCTCGCGTTGCTGCCGGTCGCCGTGGCGCTGGCCGAACACGCAGCGCAAGGCGAGATTGCGAGCTACGCACTCGGCGCGTGGCCGGCGCCGTTCGGCATCGTGCTGCAGCTCGACCGGCTCGGCGCGCTCATGCTCGTGCTCACCGCGCTGCTCGCGTGCTGCTGCCTGCTCGGCACGACGAGCGCGGATGCGCGGCTCGGGCGCTACTATCGCGCGCTCGTGCAGTTCGAACTGATGGGCCTGAACGGCGCGTTTCTCGCGGGCGATCTCTTCAATCTCTTCGTGTTCTTCGAGCTGCTGCTGATCGCCTCCTACGCGCTGCTGCTGCATGGCGGCGGCCGGCGCCGCGTGCGCAACGGGCTGCATTATCTGCTCCTGAACCTCGTCGGCTCGTCGTTCTTCCTGATCGCGCTCGGCGTGCTGTACGGCCTCACGGGCACGCTGAACATGGTCGACATGGGCGAGCGGCTTGCGCATCTGGAGCCCGCTTCGCTGCCGCTCGCCCAGTTCGCGGGCGCGACGCTCATGCTCGTATTCGGCCTGAAGGCCGCCGTATTCCCGATGTCGTTCTGGCTGCCACAGGCGTACCGCAGTGCGATCGGCCCGGTGGCCGCACTGTTCGCGATCATGACGAAAGTAGGTATCTACGCCATGCTGCGCTGTGACGCGCTCGTATTCGGCGGCTCGGGTGGCGTGCTCGATGCGTTCATGCACGACTGGGCGTGGTGGCTCGCCATTGCGACGATCATTTATGGCGCGCTCGGCGCGCTCGCCGTGTCGAGCCTCAAAACCACGACAGGCTTTCTCGTGCTGGTATCGGTCGGCCTGCTGATCGCGGCGGCCACGCTGCAGACCGTGCTTGCGTGGAGCGCTTTGCTCTACTACCTCATCAGCACGACGCTCTGCACGGGCGCACTGTTCCTGCTCGCCGATACACTGGAGTCCGAATCAACTGGAGCCGCACCCGCGGCGCTGGAAGCACGAGAACCCGCCTCGCTCGAATCGCTCGACGATGCCACGGCTCCCGCCATCACGCCCGAGGCGGACAGCGAACCCGCCGCCGTTGCGCCCCAACCCGCCAACGCGCAGAAAACACTTGCGCGTTGGCCCTCGAATACCGCCGGCGCGCTCTATCTCGCGGCAGCCGTGGGCGCGGCGGGCCTGCCGCCGCTTTCGGGCTTTCTCGGCAAGGCGATGGTGCTCGCCGCCATGCCGCTCTCGCAAGCCACTGTGCTCTGGCCCGCGGTGCTGATTTCGGGCCTGCTCTCGATCGTCGCGCTGAGCCGCACTGGCACGCGCCTGCTGTGGGCGGCTCCCGCGTCGCGCCCCTCCGGGGCCGCGGCCACCGCGCCGCACGGCAGCCGCACAAAGCTCGCCGCCTGCGCGCTGCTGCTCGCGGGCGTCGTGGCTGCAACGATTCTGGCAGGCCTGCTCAAGGGCTATCTCGACGCCACTGCCGCACAGTTGCTCGACCGCGAAGCGTACGTCCACGCAGTCCTGCCCGCGCCTGCGGCGCAGGCTGCTGCGGCACAGGCAGAAGGAAGCTGACATGCTCAAGAGGCTCTTTCCGCACCCCTGGCTCACGATCGTGCTGCTCGTCTGCTGGGTACTCCTGATGAACGATCTCTCGCCGGGCAACCTGCTGCTCGGGTTCGTGCTCGGCACGGCGATCGCCTTCAGCGTGGGCGAAGGATTGTGGCTGTCGCCGGTGCACTTCGGCAAACCTTGGCTGCTCGTGCGGCTCTTCGTGTATGTGCTCTACGACATCGTCGTCGCCAACGTCGAAGTCGCGCTGCTTGTGCTCGGCCCGACCCGGCGCCTGCGCCCCGCCTTCATCGAAGTGCCGCTCGACAGCACCCACGAAATCGCGCTCACGGCGCTCATCAGCATCGTCTCGCTGAGCCCCGGCACGCTGTGCGCCGAACTCTCCGACGACCGCTCGCGTCTTTGCGTGCACGTGCTCGACCTCGCGGACGAAGCCGCGCTCGTCGCCTTGATCAAGTCCCGTTACGAAGCCCCGCTGATGGAGATCTTCGCATGCTAGCCATCGTCATTCCGGTGTCGTTCGCGATCCTCGGGCTCGCCTTCCTGCTCACGCTCGCGCGCCTCGTGCGCGGGCCGTCGCTGCCCGACCGACTCGTCGCGCTCGATACGCTCAACATCAACGCCATCGCGCTGATCGTCGTCTACGGCATCAAGCTGCGCTCGACGGTCTTCTTCGAAATCGCGCTGCTGATCGCGGTGATGGGCTTTCTGGCCACTGTCGCGTTCACCAAGTACCTGCAGCGCGGCGACATCATCGAGCTCAACTAGCCAGGTCCCGCCATGCAAACCGTCATCGAAGCGCTAGTCTGCGTACTGCTTTTACTGGGAAGCGCGTTCACGCTGGTCGGCGCGATCGGCCTCTTGCGCCTGCCCGACTTCTACATGCGCCTGCACGGCCCGACCAAGTCGACGACGCTCGGCGTGGGCGGCATCGTGCTCGCCTCTGTGGTCTACTTCAGCACGCACGACAACTACGCGAGCCTGCATGAGCTGCTGATCCCGGCATTCCTGTTCCTCACCGCGCCCATCAGCGCGCACATGCTCTCGAAGGCCGGCATCCAGCAACGCGTGTTCATTTCTTCCGCCACGCGCGGACGGCCGCCCGCCACCGGCGCATGCGCAAGCAACGAGGCGGCGCGAGCCGCGCCCCACGAAGGCGAGCCAGGCCGCGACGCGTGAACGCGCCGCATGACCCGCCGCATGACCCGCCGCATGATCCGCCGCATGATCCGCCGCATGACGCGCTTCATGACACGCTTCAAGCGGCCGCGCCGCGCCCGGTCTTGCGCGCCTCGCCCAGCACGAAGTCAATGAACGTGGATGCTGCACGCGTGTGGTGACGGTTCGGCATGTAGAGCATGTACATGTGCGTGCCGAAGATGCTCAGGCGCCACGCGTCGAGCGACGTGACGGCGGCGCCCTGGCGAATGTCGTCGTGCATCACGTAGTCGGGCACGATGCCAATGCCGAGCCCGGCGAGAATCGACTGGCGCAGAAATAGAAAGTTCTCCGAAATGATCGATGGCTCGAGCAGCACCTCATGCCGGTCCTCGCGCAGATACCCCGCGAGGCGCAGCTGCCGTCCCACCACCGTCGCCGTGATGACGGGCGCGCGCGCCAGATCTTCCAGCGTTTGCGGCATGCCGTGCCGCTCGGCCCACTGCGTGCACGCGCACGCGATGTACTTCACGGGCCCCATGTCGCGCGCCACGAGATTCTGTGGCGGCTCGTGCATCACGCGCACGGCGATGTCCACTTCGTCGCGCAGCAGGTCCTCCACGCGATTTTCGAACATCACGTCGAGCACGATGCCCGGGTACATGCGCTTGAACTGGATGAGCCAGTCCGACATCACGAGCTGCCCGTAGCCGCTCGGCACCGAAAGGCGTACGCGCCCCTGGAGGCTCTGCCCTAGCGTGGAAACCGACTCGCGCGCGGCGAGCAGCGCGTTCTGGATCGAGCGGCCGTGCTCGTAGAGCTTCAGCCCGATTTCGGTCGGCTCGACGCGGCGCGTGGTGCGGCGCACGAGCTGCAAGCCGATCGACTTCTCGAGATGGTTGAGGTGGTAGCTCACGTTCGCGCGGCTCATCTTGAGCCGGCGCGCCGCCTCGCTCAGGTTGCCCGCGTCGAGGATCTCGACGAGCAGGGTCAGTGCATTGACGTCCATGGACGCTCCACTGTCAAAGATATTTTGACAGTCTGTCAATAGGCCATGGGATTGTCAATTGACTCTGACGCGCCGAGAATCGACGCGAACCATAGAACACCTGCCGCCTGGCCCGCCAGTCCGGCCCTCATTACGTTGCATGAGACCAGAGCAAGCGCTCTGCATGGGCCCGGAGTCAGTGCTGAAGCGCTAATTCAGGGCGACAGCTAAAGCGTTAACTCTGGTCGACCGCCCCAACCAGGCATGGGACCAGAGTAAGCGCTAAAGCGCTAACTCTGGTCGACAACTGGAGACAACATCTCATGGCATCCGACAGCGTCAACACCTCCCCCGTCACTCACGAACTGCGCGGCAAGGTGCTGCTCGTCACGATCGACAATCCGCCGGTCAATGCGCTTTCCGTCGACGTGCGCCGCGGCCTCGCCGCCGCAATCGAACATGCCGAGGCGAACGGCGCCGTCCAGGCTGTGCTGATCGTCGGCGCGGGCCGCAATTTCATCGCCGGCGCGGATATCCGGGAGTTCGGCAAGCCGCCGCAAGCACCCGCGCTGCCCGACGTGTGCAATCGCATCGAGGCCTGCCACAAGCCGGTGATCGCCGCCATTCACGGCGCGGCACTGGGCGGCGGCCTCGAAGTGGCGCTCGCGGCGCACTACCGTCTCGCCGTGGCGGGCGCGAAGCTCGGGCTGCCCGAAGTGCAACTGGGCCTGCTGCCCGGCGCGGGCGGCACGCAGCGCACGCCGCGCCTGATCGGCGCCGAGGCTGCGCTTTCGCTCATGCTGAGCGGCCGCCATGCAAGCGCGCAGGAAGCGCTCAAGCTGGGCCTCGTCGATCGCGTGGGCGCGAGCGACGACATTCTCGCGGAAGGCCTCGCCTACGCGCAGGAACTGCTCGCGGGCCACGCGCACGTGCGCCGCACGCGCGACGCCCACGGCCTCGCGGACCGCGCACAGGCGCAAGCGGCCATCGAAGCCGCCCGCGCCGACACCGCGAAAAAATCGCGCGGCCTCTTTTCGCCGCTGAAGATCGTCGATTGCGTGCAGGCCGCGCTCGATCTTCCGTTCGACGAAGGCCTGCGCTTCGAGCGCAAGCAGTTCCTCGAATGCCTCGAAAGCCCCCAGCGCGCGGGCCTCGTGCATGCGTTCTTCGCCGAACGCGAAGTGCAGAAAGCCCCTGAAACGAAGAGCGCCGCGCCGCGCGCGATCGAAACCGTCGGCGTGATCGGCGGCGGCACGATGGGCGCGGGCATTGCCGTGGCCGTGCTCGATGCCGGCCTGCCGGTGACGATGATCGAGCGCGACGATGCTTCGCTCGCACGCGGCCGCGCGCATGTGGAGAAGGTCTACGACGGCCTCATCGCGAAGGGCCGCATGAAGCCCGAGGTGAAGGCGCAGATTCTCGCGCGCTTCAGTGGCAGCACCACGTACGACGCGCTCGCGAACACCGATCTCGTGATCGAAGCCGTGTTCGAGGACATCGCCGTCAAGCAGGCCGTGTTCGCCGAGCTGGACCGCGTGTGCAAGCCCGGCGCCGTGCTCGCGACCAACACGTCGTATCTCGACATCGACGCCATCGCCGGCAGCATCAAGCGGCCGCAGGATGTGGTGGGTCTGCACTTCTTCTCGCCCGCCAACATCATGAAGCTGCTCGAAGTCGTGGTGCCGAAAGCGGTGAGCGCCGATGTCGTCGCCACTGCGTTCGAGCTCGCGAAAAAGCTGCGCAAGGTGCCCGTGCGCGCGGGCGTGTGCGATGGCTTTATCGGCAACCGCATTCTCGCCGTGTACCGCACCGCCGCCGATCATCTGATGGAAGACGGCGCCTCGCCGTATCAGATCGACAAGGCTGTACGCGAATTCGGCTTCCCGATGGGCCCCTACCAGGTAGTCGACCTCGCGGGTGGCGACATCGGCTGGGCCACGCGCAAGCGGCGCGCCGCCACGCGCGACCCGAACGCGCGCTACGTGCAGATCGCCGACCGCCTGTGCGAGCGCGGCTGGTTCGGCCAGAAGACGGGCCGCGGCTTCTACCTCTACCCCGAAGGCGCGCGCACCGGCACGCCCGACCCGGAAGTCGAAGCGATCATCCGCGCCGAGCGCGAGCGCGCCGGCGTCACACCGCGCAGCTTCACCGACGAAGAAATCATCCGCCGCTACATGGCCGCGATGATCAACGAAGGCGCGAACGTCGTGCACGAGAAGATCGCGCTGCGCCCGCTCGACGTGGATGTCACGCTGCTCTACGGCTACGGCTTCCCGCGCTATCGCGGCGGCCCGATGAAATACGCAGATACCGTGGGCCTCGCGAACGTGCTGGCCGATATCCGCGAGTACGCGAAGGAAGACCCGCTGTTCTGGCGTCCCTCGCCGCTGCTCGTCGAGCTGGTCGAGCGAGGCGAGAATTTCGCGAGCCTCAACCAATCGGTCTGAGGCCTGAACTGAACGCACGCGCGCACACAAGCCGCAGCAGCAAGGAGCAATCACACATGGACCTGAAATTCACCGCCGAAGAAGAGGCGTTCCGCGGCGAAGTGCTCGCGTTCCTCGAGGAGCACCTGCCACAGCACCTCTCCAGCAAGGTGCGCAACGGCAAGCACCTCACGCGCGACGACATGGCGCAATGGCATGCCATCCTCAACGAAAAAGGCTGGCTCGCGAATCACTGGCCCAAGGAATACGGCGGCCCTGGCTGGAGCGCCGTGCAGAAGTTCATCTTCGAGAACGAATGCGCGATTGCAGGCGCGCCGCGCATCGTGCCGTTCGGCGTGAACATGCTCGGGCCCGTGCTCATCAAGTACGGCAGCGAGGCACAAAAGCGCTACTGGCTGCCGCGCATTCTGAACGGCTCGGACTGGTGGTGCCAGGGCTATTCGGAGCCGGGCGCGGGCTCGGACCTCGCCTCGCTGCGCACCACGGCGGTTCGTCAGGGCGATCACTACGTGGTGAACGGCCAGAAGACGTGGACCACGCTCGGCCACTACGCGAACATGATCTTCTGCCTCGTGCGCACCGCCACCGACGTGCGCAAGCAGGAGGGCATCAGCTTCCTGCTGATCGACATGAACACGCCGGGCATCGAGGTGCGCCCGATCATCACGCTCGATGGCGAACATGAGGTAAACGAAGTGTTCTTCACCGACGTGCGCGTGCCGGTTGAAAACCTGGTGGGCGAAGAGAATCGCGGCTGGACGTACGCGAAATATCTGCTCACGTACGAGCGCACCAACATCGCCGGTGTGGGCTTTTCCGTGGCGGCGCTCGCGCGCCTGAAGCGCGCCGCGCAGAAGATCACGCGCAACGGCAAGCCGCTCGCGCAAGACCCGCAATTCGCCGCGCGCATTGCGAAGGTCGAGATCGATCTGGAGAACATGAAGACGACCAACCTGCGCGTGATCGCCGCCGTGGCCGGCGGCGGCGTGCCCGGCGCGGAAAGCTCCATGCTGAAGATTCGCGGCACCGAGATCCGCCAGGAGATTGCCTCGCTGCTGCGCCGCGCGATGGGGCCGTACGCGGCGCCGTTCGTCGAGGAAGCGCTCGAAGATGGCTACGCGGGCGAGCCCATCGGCCCGGACGAAGCCGCCAGCGCCGCCGCGCAATACTTCAACAACCGCAAGCTGTCCATCTTCGGCGGCTCCAACGAAATCCAGAAGAACATCATCTCCAAGATGATCCTCGGTCTTTGAGAGGCTAGCCATGAATTTCCAGCACACTGAAGACCGCCGCATGCTTGCGGATACGCTCAACCGTTTCATCTCCGAGCAATACGGCTTCGACACGCGCGATACAATCGCGCGCTCCACGGAAGGCTTCAGTGCCGACATGTGGCGACGCTTCGCTGAACTCGGCGTGATCGGCGCGCTGTTCGACGAGGCCGATGGTGGCTTTGGCGGCGCGGGTTTCGATGTCGCCGTCGTGTTCGAAGCGCTCGGCCGCGGCCTCGTGGTCGAGCCGTTCCTCGACACGCTGATCGTCGGCCGTGCGCTCGCGCATGCGGGCAGCGCCGCGCAACGCGCACGCATTGCGCCGTTGATCGACGGCTCGCAGATCGCCGCGCTCGCGCACGACGAGCCGGGCTCGCATTACGAAGAAGCGCGCGTCACGACACGCGCCGAAAAGCACGGCGAAGGTTGGGTGCTGCACGGCGCGAAGGGTGTCGTGCAGCACGCGGAGCACGCCGACGTGCTGCTCGTTTCCGCACGCACCTCGGGTAGCGAGTTCGACGAAGCGGGCATCTCGCTCTTCCTCGTGCCTCGCGATGCGGCCGGCGTGAGCATGCGCGGCTATCGCAAGATCGACGGTGGACGCGCAGCCGAAGTGACGCTCGTGAACGTGAAGCTTGACGCCGATGCGCTCGTTGGCGAGCAGGGCAGCGGTTTCGCGACGCTCGAGCACGCACGCGGTTACGGCATCGTCGCGCTGGCGGCGCAAGCCGTGGGCGCGATGGATGTCGCGCGCGACTTCACGCTCGAATACCTGCGCACGCGCAAGCAGTTCGGCACGCCCATCGGCAGCTTTCAGGCGTTGCAGCATCGCATGGCGGACGTGCTGCTCGAAATCGAGCAGGCGCGCTCGGCGGTCATCAACGCGGCGGCGGCCATCGCCGCGCCTCGTGCGCAGCGCGAGCGCGGGCTTTCGGCGGCGAAATACACGATCGGGCACATTGGCGCGCGCGTGGCCGAAGAGGCGATCCAGCTACATGGCGGCATCGGCATGACGTGGGAGTTGCCGCTCGCGCACTATGCGAAGCGCCTCGTGATGATCGATCACCAACTCGGCGACGAAGATCATCACCTCGCGCGCTACATCGCCCTGGGGCAAGAGGCGGCTTGAGCCACACGGAGGCGAAGGCACGCCGTTGCCTCCACAACGAACCAGGAGTGCTTGCTAATGCAGACCGACAACCCCAGCCTGCCGCTCGCGGGCGTACGCGTGCTCGATCTTTCGCGCGTGCTGGCCGGACCGTGGAGCGCGATGGTGCTTGGCGACCTTGGCGCGGAAGTCATCAAGATCGAGCATCCTGATCGCGGCGACGACACGCGCGATTGGGGCGTGCGCGTCGGCAAGACGGAAACCGCGTATTTCAACAGCGTGAATCGCAACAAGCGTTCGATCACGCTCGATCTGCAAACGCCCGAAGGCCAGCAGATCGTGCGCGAGCTCGCGCAGTCGAGCGACATCGTCATTCAGAATTTCAAGTTCGGCGGTGCGCAAAAGCTCGGAATCGGCTATGAGCAGCTGAGCGCGTTGAATCCGCGTCTCATCTATTGCTCGATTACCGGCTACGACCGCACGGGCCCCGAAGCGACGCGCCCCGGCTACGACCTCGTGGTGCAAGGCGAAGCGGGCCTGATGGCGCTGAACGGCGAAGCGGACCAGCCGCCGCTCAAGTTCGGCGTCGCGGCCGTCGATCTTTTCACCGGCATGTACTCCGCGCAGGCGTTGCTCGCGGCGCTGTACGAACGCGAGCGCACCGGGCGCGGACGCCACATCGAAATGGCGCTGTTCGATTGCGGCCTCATGATCACCGCTTACTACGGGCTCGAAGCGCTGCTGATCGGCGAAGACCCGCCGCGCTACGGCAACGCGCATCCTTCGATCGTGCCGTATGGCGTGTTCGATGCGGCGGACGGTCCGCTCGTCATCACCGTTGGCAACAATGCGCAGTTCGAGCGCTTTTGCCGCGAAGTGATCGAGCGCCCCGACCTCGCCGACGACGCGCGCTACAAAACCAACATCCTGCGCGGGCAGAACCGCGAGACGCTCGTGCCCGAGCTCACGCGCGAACTGGGCAGCCGTGCGCGCAAGCTGCTGCTCGAACGGCTCGCGCAAGCGGGCATTCCGTGCGGCGAAGTGGCGGGTTTGCGCGAGGCGCTGCTCTCGCCACGCGCGACGCGCGGCGGTCTCGTGACACAGCAGCCGCATCCGCATACGGAAAGCGGCACGACGCCAGTGCTCGCGCCACCTTGGCGCTTCGACGGCGAACGCATGCCGGTGCGCCACGCGCCGCCGCAACTCGGCGAGGGCACGCGGGACGTGCTGCAGACGGTGCTCGGTTATTCCGGAGAGAAACTGGCGGAACTGAAGGACAAGGGCGTTATTTAAATCAATCAGGAGGCGTGTAGTGAAGATTCTTGTACCCGTCAAACGCGTAGTCGATTACAACGTGAAGGTTCGTGTGAAGTCGGATGGCACGGGCGTCGACATCGCGAACGTGAAGATGTCGATGAACCCGTTCGACGAAATCGCCGTGGAAGAAGCGGTGCGCCTGAAG
>NZ_DATJWR010000453.1:0-6257 GCF_035501035.1 Paraburkholderia sp. | reverse complement strand
GAATGGCAGGAGCTGGAAACCGGCGTGCCCGCCAAGGACGTTCGAGCCCTCGCGCGGCAGTGGGGAACGAGGAAGGTGTATCTCGCCGTCGGAATGACGGGAGCGGGATTCGGCGGGGCTGGACGCGGGGCGACGGGAGCCCAATGGGCGCGCTGCATGATCATGATGATGGCGATGCAGGGATGGGGCAAGCCGGGCGTGAATTTTGGCTGTCTCGAGATCGGTGTTCCGCACGATCTGCATTTTTACTTTCCCGGGTACGCGGACGGCGGCATGTCGGGCGACCTCGCGTGGACCGCGAATGCCGTGAACAACTATCAACGCATGCCGCACATTCTGACCATGAATCCGGTCAAGCAGATGGTGCCGCGGCAGCAGTTGCCCGATGCCATCATCAACGGTCATGCGACAGGCTACCTGTGGGACGGCATGTCCCAGGAAGCGCAGTTCGCGCCGTTCAGTTACCCGATGCCCGGTTATTCGCCGATCCACATGATCTATCGCTATGGCGGTTCTGCCTTCAGCACGGTCACGAAATCGGGGCGCTGGGCCGACGCTTACCGTCACACGAGCATCGAGTTCGTGGTCAATCAGTCGATCTGGATGGAAGGCGAGGCGCAGTTCGCCGACATCATTCTGCCTGCATGCACATCGCTGGAGCGGTGGGACATCGGCGAATGGTCGAATTCCGGTGGCTACGCACATCACGGCTTCAACACGGTCAACCATCGTATGATTACGCTGCAGCATAAATGCATCGAACCTTTGGGCGAGTCTCGCTCCGACTATGACATCTTCACCGCTATTCTGACCCGTCTGGGACTCGGCAGCGTGTTCACCGAGGGCTGCAGTGAACTCGACTGGGTCAAGCGGGTATTCACCTCGTCGGATTTGCCGGATCACATTTCGTGGCGCGAGTTCTGCCGCAAGGGCTATTTCGTTGTGCAGACCGAAAAGCCGGAATTGCGACATCCGGTGGATATGCGCTGGTTCGCAGAAGGCCGGCGCAAGGATATTCAGGAACCGCATCCGATGCCGTCGCAATATGCCGAAACATTCGGCATGGGTCTGCAGACGCCGAGCGGCAAGCTCGAGTTCGTACCCGAGCTGCTGAAGCGGCACACCGCGGATAACCCCGAGCGACCGCCGGTGAACCGATACATCCCGTCGTGGGAGGGCTTGCGCTCCCCACTGGCACAGCGGTATCCACTGCAACTGATCGCCACGCATAGCCGTTACAGTTTCCATACCCATTGCGATGGCAAGAACTCGTCGGTCAACAGCATCGAAGATCATCGTGCATTGATTGGCGGACATCGCTTCTGGCTGCTGCGACTCGGTCCTGTCGACGCGGCGGCCCGTGGCATTGCCCATCGAGATCTCGTCAAGGTGTACAACGACCGGGCTGCGGTTATCTGTGCGGCGGATGTATCGCCTCTGGTCACCACCGGCGTGGTCAAGTCTTACGAGGCGAGTGCTGAGTTCCAGGTGATCGAAATAGACGGCGAGTGCGTGGAAATTGGCGGTTGCATCAACTTGCTGACCCCCGATCGGCCCCAGACGGCGGGTACAAGCAGCATGAGTCCGAATTCGTGTCTTGTGCAGGTTGAAAAGTGGAAAGGCGCAGAGGCTTTCATGATCCGTCGCGCAGCGTGAGGAGCACACGATGAGCAAGTGGAATCTCGTTATCAAGGTTGGGCAATGTGAGAACTGCCAGAACTGCGTCATCGCTGCACGCGATGAGCACGTGGGCAATGACTTTCCTGGGTACGCCGCGCCTGCCGCGGCCAGTGCCGACAGTCCCATTCGCATCCTGCGCCGTGTGCAGGGCGACTCCCACATGGTCGAAACGACGTACTTGCCGGTGATGTGCAATCACTGCGACGACGCGCCCTGCATGCGCGTCGGTGGCGATGCGATCCGCAAACGATCCGACGGCATCGTCATCATCGATCCGGAGAAGGCGAGAGGGCGCAAAGACATCGTTAAATCCTGTCCGTACAAGGCGATCGTCTGGAACGCGGAACTGCAACTGCCGCAGACCTGGATCTTCGACGCGCATCTGCTCGACCAGGGTTGGCAGCAGCCGCGTTGCGAGCAGGCTTGTCCCACTGGCGTCTTTGAGGCCGTCAAGCTCGATGACGCCGCGATGGCGGAGAAAGCCCGACGTGAAGGGCTCGAGGTTTTGCTGCCCAATCTGGAAACAAGACCTCGCGTGTGGTATCGCGGCTTGAAACGCTGGAAAAGCTGCTTCATAGGCGGAAGCGTCAGTGCTCCGGTCGAGGGCGTAGTTGAATGCGTCGCCGACGCAGCGATTGTTCTGTACTCGGGCGATCAACGGGTTGCAGAAACTGTTTCGGACGCGTTCGGTGATTTTCGGTTCGGTGGTCTCGAGAAAAATAGTGGCATGTACCGGATCGAGATTCGTCACGCTCTTGGCAATGCGTCGCGCGAGTGTGTGGTCGGCGAAAGTGTGTACCTGGGCGAAATCAGCCTCGCGCTGGCGCGCAGCGAGGTCGAGGCCAACTGATGCGCCAATCTCACGCCAGTGCCTGAGCCGGCGGAGTGGTGCAAACCGCTTTAGGCCTCGCCCGCGCCCCCAATTCATATATTGACAAAACGCTCAGATATGAGTTTAATGTCGATTGGCCGCTGGGAAGCCTGATCCGGTTTCAGCGGGGCCATCGAGAAACGGCGATTTCACAGGTTCGTCTTTGCGCAGACGAGCGCGGACGGAGAGATCGCCTTGAGCCACGCCATGAAGCCCGAACGCCTGAGCCACGCGCGCAGAAAAGAGCAGACCCGTGAGCGCCTGTACGGCGCCGCAAGGACCATGTTCCTCGAGAAGGGCTTCGCTGCCACGAGCGTGGAGGACATCGTTGAGGCCGCCGGGTACACGAGGGGCGCGTTCTACTCCAATTTCAGGAGCAAACAGGACCTGCTGGCGGAACTGTTGCGCCGCGACGCCGACGAGGCGCAGGCGGATCTGCGGGCGATCTTTCAAGAGGGCTCGCCTGAGCAAGCGACGGCGCGCATGATCGCTCACTTCGTCCACGCCCACCGTGAACATGAATGTTTTCCGCTTTGGGTGGAGGCGTACCTCCTCGCACGTCGCGACAGCGCCTTTCACGAGCGCGTTCATGCGTTGCGGCACGAGAAGCTTTTGCATGTCAGCGCCCACATTCAAACGCTCCTGACGGAAAGCGACAACGCATTGCCGCTGCGGGCGGACGCGCTCGCGCTCGGCTTCGTGAGCCTGTGCGAAGGCATGCAGCTCGTTAGCCTGTGCTATCCGCAGAGTGCGACCGACCCGTTGAATCAGATAGTGCTAGCGGAATTTGCTTCGTCCGTGCTGTATCGCCAGTCAATGGAAAAAACGCCACCGATGCAATGGCGAGAGTGCCGCACCGTCGAGAATCGTTGAACGAGGTCGCGATGTGTCGCGATAGCAATGCGTCCAGATGCTCGAAAACGTAGACCATGGAATACATAGAAAGCTTGCGTCTCTTCCGCATGATCGTCGAAGTGAGAAACTTCCGGCGCGCGGGCGAAATGATGGACCTGTCACCATCGGTCGTTTCACGCTCGATAGCGTCGCTGGAAGAGCGTCTTGGCACGCGACTGTTTCATCGTTCGACACGGCAGTTTTCGCTCACGGAAGCCGCGGAGCACTTTTACGAGGGTTGCTGTCGCGTTCTCGACGATCTGGACTGCATGGAAGCGAGCGCCGCAGGTCATGGAAGAATACCCGCGGGCGTATTGCGCGTGGTAGCGCACACTACGGCTGCGTTGACATGGCTTGCGCCGTTGATGGCGTCGTTCAAGCGCAAACATCCAAATGTCAGTCTCGATATCACATTGACCGAGCGATCTGTCGACCTGACGGCCGACGGGTACGACCTGGGCATCGTGCTACCGTTCATGCTGGCGACCGATCTGGCTGTGACGCGGCTTCTCCAGCGGCTGCCACTGGTCATCGTCACAACGCAGGCGTACCTGGGCAGGCGCCCGCCGCCGCGGCATCCTGCCGAGCTGGCAGATCATATGTTCGTCACGGTGCCGCCGTCGATGCACAAGCCAACGCTTACCTTCCGGATCGATCAGGAAAACGTCGCGGTCCCCATCAAATACGAAATAGCCTCAAATAACCCGATATTCAATCGCGACATCATTCTCGAGGGATTCGGTGTGGGCTTGCTTCCTTTCGCGCTTGTGGAGCAGGACATCAAGGAGGGTCGACTCGTACGTCTGCTGGAAGAATTCGAGATCGTCGACACGGCGGCTGAAGTCCGACTGGCCTATATCGGGCGCGCGCTGTTACCCGCAAAGGTCAGGGCATTCATCGACCATACCGCAGAGTTCTTCGAACTGGGCATTTAAGCTCCCCCCGCTCCATGCTGACGCGCTGCAACACAGTTTGATGGGAAACACCGAGTCGTTGCGTTGCGACTTGCATTGCGACGCTGCTGCGCGAGCCGACGCACCAGCGTAAGGGTCTTCTTCGTCGATGCAGATGGTGGCAGGCCGCGAGGGGGGGCAGCTCCACATCCGTGCCCCGGTTTGGGCATTCAGGTCAATCTGCGCTGCATTGCAGACATCGCTTCTGCAGGCGGCGATGAGTCACGGTGTAACCGGACCTGAATATCTGGCGGCTCGAGAGAGACTGATCGTCGCGTTCGGCGATGGGTGAGTTTGGGCGACTCGCGTGCTTGCAACGGTTGCCGGCGCACGCCGCCACGTCTGCACCGTATCGACTGCAAGCCACGGCAGACTCGACACCGATTTCAGCTTGCGGGGATCTATCAATAATTTGCAGGCCAAACTATTGGAAGCTTATGCGAATTCCGCGAGATCACACCGCTCGTGTATCTCCTGCATGCGTGGCCCATTCTCCCCTCAATGCTGCTCGGCGCGTCATCTTCCGGCAGCGCCCCCCCAATCGCATCCGTTCGCATTTTCCATGCTGCGTCGAAGCGACGCGGGTGGCGGTAGTTAATCTTTTTTTCATCGTCATCGCCATATAATCCGTCCATGGTCATAATGACCAAATGGTCGGAATGACATGCGACACGTGGCGCAGTGACGCAGCATCAGGCGTTCCTCTCTGCGCTCAGGCAATGGGGAGAACATGGCCCAGGTTACATCGCTTCCTTTAAGGAGATCCACGGATGGATCAGATGACACAGCTGACCCGAAACAACGAGATTGCATTGAAAATCTTCGAACTGCTTCGCAAGCGCCTAAGCGAGGGGCAGGAGCGTTTCGGGCAGAGGACGCGCGAAGCGATAAGCGGTGACAGTGAACCCGTTCCCAACCCCGGGCAGTTTGATGCGTCGACTGCGTGGCGTTACGCAGTCGATGTCGCGCAGCGGTCGGTCTTGTTCTGGGACACCTTGCGTCAACGCGGCAACGAGTTCATCGAGCGCAGCAAGCAGGGATTCAAGCCGGCGTTGCATTTTGACTATGACGTGGTGCTCGATGCGAGGCACTTCGAGCGCCCAGTCAACTACGTCCTGTTGGCGATCAAGGCACCAGAAGGTGTCGAGATCGACGTGAAAAAGCGTCCTTATCTGATCATTGATCCGCGCGCGGGACACGGTCCGGGTATCGGCGGCTTCAAGGACGATTCACAGGTCGGCGTTGCGCTGCGCGGGGGGCATCCTGTCTATTTCGTCGCGTTCTTCCGGGAGCCCGAACCCAGGCAGACGCTGCTCGACGTGTGCGCAGCCGAACAGCAGTTCGTGCGAAAAGTGCGCGAACTGCATCCGGACAGCCCGAAGCCCGCAGTCGTCGGGAACTGTCAGGGCGGCTGGGCCGCGATGATGCTCGCCAGTTCCTCCCCGGAAGATACCGGCCCCATCGTCGTCAACGGCGCTCCGATGTCTTACTGGAGCGGGGCATGGAACGAGGGCGAGGCGCCCAATCCGATGCGGTATGCCGGGGGTATGCTCGGCGGCACCTGGCTGTCCTCACTGGCTGCGGATCTCGGCAACGGCAAGTTCGATGGCGCTAACCTCGTCAGCAACTTCGAGTATCTGAACCCCGCGAACACGTGGTGGGACAAGTACTATCACGTGTTCGCCAATATCGAAACGGAGCCGGCGCGTTTTCTCGAATTCGAGCGCTGGTGGGGCACCTACTATCTGATGAACCGGGAAGAGATCGAGTGGATCACCCATAACCTGTTTGTCGGCAACCGGTTGTGGTCGGGGCAAGTGCGTGGTCCGTCCGGCAAGTCGTTCGACCTGCGCGAGATC
>NZ_DATJWR010000452.1:0-8043 GCF_035501035.1 Paraburkholderia sp. | reverse complement strand
CGCGCTTGCAGGCAGGCTCCTCGCAGCGATGAGTAGAAGGCGTTTCATGTTGTTCCCCGTTTGTTCTCGTTCTGTCTCGCCCGATCCTACACCGGGGCGCGGCGCGATGAATGTATTCGGGCCGGGCCCAGACGTGCTTTGTGCAGGCAAACCGCAAACCGAACATCGATTTTTAACCGTTCAGTACATTTCCGGGAGCCTTTTCGCGCACGCGCGCGGATTACCGCATGCGGCGTGCCTCTTGGGGGAACACCATAGCGACCGCCACTCGGGCAGTCAGGGGAGCATTTTTCGTGCACGCTGCGGTGATGCGTTGTGGGTTATGACGCGAAATCAGTATCCTCCTCCTGGGCCCTCGTTTTTTTGACTATAGAGAAAGAGTAGGGAAAACGCGTCACAACCCACAACCCGTCACCAGCTTTTACTCAAACGACACGATGCGCGCGAACTCCGTAGTGCTTGCCACCCTTTCGCTGCGCATTCGGCCCCCCCTTGCCTGCATCTCACGTCCAAACCTCGTTTGCGTGTAGCCGTCTCCGATGCCCTCCTCATCGCACCACGAGTTGAAGTCTTCGAACAACGCCTGCGCCGTATCCCCGTCCTTCGGGTCGCACCGCTCACATTGATCGAACCATCGGCCTGGAACGTCCTGATCAGCAAAATAAGCGCGTGTCATGTTCACGACTTCAGCCGGCGGCGTCAGCCCGTCGCGCACATAGGCAACCGCGCCGGCGACTATCCGCGCATTTCAGTCGCGTGGTCCGCCGTCGAGCTATTGCTCAGTGATTACCGAGTAACGCCGGTTTCAACCGCTCATCGACCGGCTGTCGACCGAGCCAGACCGCGAGCAGTGCGTTGGCAGTTGCGCGGCATCGGCCTCGCCGACATTGCTTTCGAGATGCGGATTACTCGTGCGCAGCAGCCCTTCGGCTAGACACGACCACGAAATCGAACTGCCCTGGCCGATATCGTCGGCGAAGTCGAATGGGAAGAACGAGCGGTACTCAATTTCGCTGACGTCGACGAGCCCAGCGTCGCACGGCAAGATATCTCCCCGCATCTGCACGCGCTCCCACGCGACGTCGCGATCCCAGCAGTACGGCTGGCTATCGTCGATTAGAATCGTGCCCGGACGGACGAGATCGATGTTGAGGATGTACGGCGTGCTGACCGCGCTGATGATGACGTTCGCGTCCTGGTAGCAACGACTTTCGGGCGGCAACTCTTTGCGCGTGGCAAGCACTTCGAGCGAGACGTGCACGCCCGAGTGCGCGGTAATTTCCTCCGCGATAGCGTGCAGCCGCTCTCGCTGTTGTTGTGTGTCGACGAGAACGATGTGCGCAGGCTTCGTGATCTTTGCCGAATGCGCGAACAGCTTCGCCATGCCCGCACCGACGCTGCCGACGCCCAGAATTGCGACAGTCGCTTGCTGCCCACTCATCCGGGATTCGCGTAGCGCCTTGTCGAATTGACGGACAATCGAGACCGACGTCACCGCGTGCCCCGTCGTGAGTTCGATCCCGAGTTCCTGCGAGCGAGCTTCAAGACGCTTGCCGTAGTTCGACAGCGCGCCCGTGAGCCCACCCAGACACACATGCCGCGCGCCCATCGCTGTGATCGAGCGCACGCCGGCGAACATCTCCCTGCCCTCACGGATGGCGGATATAGTCCACGAGCGCAATCGTATACGCGTCCGGCTTTCTGTCGAGCAGGCTCACGCCAATCGCCACCAGAAAGCCGGCAGGCACGCCGAACACGCCTGAGCTGATCGGCTCGATGCCGAACCATCGCCCGCCCGCGAAACCCGTGAGCTGCGTGAAGAATGGGTAGGTCGAGACGATGTAATAGACGCACACGGTCAGGCCCGCAATCATGCCGGCCACAGCGCCCAGGCGCGTCGTGCGCTTCCAGAATACGCCGAGCACCAGCACCGGAAAGAGGCTCGACGCCGCCAGCGAAAACGCCGCGCCGACGAGGAAAAGGATGTTGCCCGCATTGAGCGACGCCACCCACGAGGCGAACAGCGCGACCCCGAGCAGCAGGATCTTCGACATCGTCACACGACGCTGGCTCGATGCCTCCGGGTCGACCATGTGGTAATACACGTCATGCGAGAGCACGTTCGAGATCGTGAGGAGCAGGCCGTCCGCGGTGGAGAGCGCCGCCGCCAGCGCACCCGAGGCAATGAGCCCCGACATCACGTACGGCAGCCCCGCGATCTCCGGCGCGGCGAGCACGACCATGTCGGGCTGCATCTGGATGTCGCTCCAGCGCACCACGCCGTCGCCGTTGACGTCCGCGATGTTGATGAGATACGGCTCGATGCGCCGCCACTGCATGACCCATTGCGGCAGGTCGTCAAAGCGCTGCCCGACCAGATGCGTGAGGATCTCGAACTTGATCAGCACCGCGAGCACCGGCACGGTCAGATAGAAAAGCGCGACGAAAAAGAGCGTCCATCCCACCGACCGCCGCGCCGAAGCCACCGAGGTCGTCGTGTTGTAGCGCGTAAGGATGTGCGGCAGGCTCGCCGTGCCGAGCGAAAGACACAGCAACAACGCAAGGAAGTTGCGTTGATGATTGCGCCGTTCGGCTTCGTCGTCGGCGGGGAACGGCTCATTCATTGGCACCGGCGGTTCCGCGCGCTCAAGCAGGCTGTCGCGCTGCCGCGTCCACACCACGCGTGCCGTGTCGACGTCGCGCGGGAACGCGTTCAGCGTGCGCTCCAGCGAGTCGATCTCGCGTAGCGGCCCGTTGTGGCGGCGCAAATCCGCGAGCGACTCCACGAGGTGCGTCTTCTCCTGCACGTACGATTGCGGCAGCGTATCGAGCCGCGCTTGCCACTGCGCTGCGCGTCGCCGGTATTCGTCGCGCACGTTGGCCTCGGCGCTCGCGCCGCGCACGTCGCGCTCGAGCGCTTCCACGCGCTGCATCACGTCGCCGTAGTCGACTTGCGGGAGCCAGCCCAGGCCATCGCGATGCGCGATGAGCGAGACCGGTATCAGGATGGCCGCGATGAGGATGATGTACTGCGCAACCTGTGTCCACGTCACGGCGCGCATGCCGCCAAGGAACGAGCACACGAGAATGCCCGCCAGCCCGCAGAAGATGCCGATGGCGAAATCCACGCCGATGAAACGCGTCGCGATGAGGCCCACGCCCTGGATCTGCGCGACGAGGTAGACGAACGAACAGAGGATGGTCGCCAGCACGGCGAGCGCGCGCACGAGGTTGCTCGAGAAGCGCGTGCCGAGGAAGTCGGCGATCGTGTAGCGCGCGAGCTTGCGCACATACGGCGCGAGCAGGAAGGCGACGAGGCAGTAGCCGCCCGTCCAGCCCATCAGGTAGGCGAGGCCGTCGTAGCCGCTCGCGTAGAGCGAGCCCGCGAGGCCAATGAACGACGCCGCGGAAAGCCAGTCGGCGGCCGTCGCCATGCCGTTGAAGAACGAAGGCACGCGCCGCCCCGCCACGTAGTATTCGACGAGATCGGAGGTGCGCGAAAGCAGCCCGATCACGGCATAGACCGCGATCGGTACGAACAGGAACACGTAGCCGATCCACATGCCGGGGCCCGTGACCAGCTCGATGCGCCACATCACGTAGACGAAGGCGAGAAAGCCGAGCGTATAGCACGCGTAGGAGCGGATGAGCCGGTGCGCGAGCTTCATCGTTGCGGCGCCTTGCTCGCCCCGCGAATGGCGATGTCGGCTTCGAGCGCGGCCTGGAGTTCGCGGTCGGCGCGCTGCATCAGCACGATGTAGATCGCGACGAGCAGCACGTAAAGAAGAATGGCGCCCTGTGCGCCGAGGTAGAACGGCAGGCTGAAGCCCGCGAAGCGCACATCGGCGAGCGTGCGCGCAGCGAGCGGCGCGACGAACGAGACGAGAAAGCCGATCGTCATGAGTACGGCGATCAGCACGACATTGAAGCGCCAGTAACGCCTGTGCGCGTACGCCATCGCCTCGCTCACCGGCGGTGGCTCGGGCAATGGATTGAGATTGTTTTGCGGTGTAGTGTGTGGCGCGGCCATGCGCCTGTGTAGCAAAAACGCGTATGGCCGGCAATCCGGATCAATGCGGGGATTGATCCGGCAAACGTTTCGCGGCGCGGCGCCGGACAAGGCACCGCGCGATGCTGACGTTCAGAGCGATTCGCCGAGCTGGTCGAGAATCGCCGGATTTTCGAGCGTGGAAACGTCCTGCGTGATCGCCTCGCCCTTCGCGAGCGAGCGCAAGAGGCGCCGCATGATCTTGCCCGAACGCGTCTTCGGCAGGTTCTCGCCGAAGCGGATGTCGCGCGGCTTGGCGATCGGCCCGATCTCCTTGCCCACCCAGGCGCGCAGATCGTTGGCGAGCTTCACGGCTTCGTCGCCCTGCGGGCGCGTGCTCTTGAGCACGACGAAAGCCACCACGGCTTCGCCGGTCGTGTCGTCGGGGCGGCCCACCACGGCCGCTTCGGCCACGAGCGGGTTCGCCACCAGCGCCGACTCGATCTCCATCGTACCGAGGCGGTGTCCCGAGACGTTCAGCACGTCGTCGATACGCCCCATGATCGTGAAGTAGCCCGTGTCCTTGTCGCGCACGCTGCCGTCGCCGGCGAGGTACAGCTTGCCGCCGAGCTCTTCGGGGAAGTAGCCCGCGCGGTAGCGATCAGGGTTGCCCCACACGTTGCGGATCATCGCGGGCCACGGGCGCTTCACGACGAGAATGCCGCCCTGCCCGTTGGGCACGTCCTGGCCGGTTTCGTCGACGATCGCCGCCATGATGCCCGGCAGCGGCAGCGTGCACGAGCCCGGCACGAGCGGCGTGGCGCCTGGCAGCGGCGTGATCATGTGGCCGCCGGTTTCGGTCTGCCACCACGTGTCGACGATCGGGCAGCGCTTGCCGCCCACGTTCTCGTAGTACCACATCCAGGCTTCGGGATTGATCGGTTCGCCCACCGTGCCGAGAACACGCAGCGAGGAAAGGTCATAACTCTTCGGATGCACCTTCGCATCGGCTTCGGCCGACTTGATGAGCGAGCGGATCGCCGTGGGCGCAGTGTAGAACAGCGTGACCTTGTGCTTCGCGATCATGTCCCAGAAGCGGCCCGCGTTCGGGTACGTGGGTACGCCTTCGAACACGATCTGGGTCGCGCCAATCGTGAGCGGGCCATAGGCGATATAGCTGTGGCCCGTGATCCAGCCAATGTCGGCCGTGCACCAGAACACATCGGTGGGCTGCCAGTCGAAGGTCCACTTCAGGGTTTGCGCGGCCCACAGCAAATAGCCGCCCGTGCTGTGCTGCACGCCCTTGGGCTTGCCCGTCGAGCCCGAGGTGTAGAGGATGAAGAGCGGATGCTCCGCGCCCACGGGCTCCGGCGCGCAGATGTCGCTCTCGAGAGCCGAGAGCTCGTGCATCCAGTGGTCGCGGCCTTCGTGCCAGGCGACCTTGCCGCCCGTGCGCTGATAGACGATCACGCTGTGCACCGCTTCGCAGCCGCCCATGGCGAGCGCTTCGTCGGCGATGTTCTTGAGCGGCAGCGCCTTGCCGCCGCGCATCTGTTCGTCGGCGGTGATGAGCGCAACCGCGCCCACGTCCACCATGCGCTCGTTGAGCGACTTCGACGAGAAGCCGCCGAACACCACCGAGTGCGTGGCGCCAATGCGCGCGCACGCCTGCATGGCGACCACGCCTTCAACCGACATCGGCATATAGATCACGACGCGATCGCCCTTCTTCACGCCGCGTTTCTTCAGCGCATTGGCAAAGCGCGAGACGCGCGAGAGCAGGTCCTTGTAGGTGACGTTCGTCACGGCGCCGTCGTCGGCTTCGAAAACGATCGCGACGCGCTCGCCATTGCCGGCCTCGACGTGACGGTCGAGGCTGTTGTACGAGGCGTTGAGCTCGCCGTCCTCGAACCACGTGTAGAACGGCGCCTTCGATTCGTCGAGCACCTTCGTGAAGGGCTTTTGCCACGTCAGCGTTTCTCGGGCGAGACGCGCCCAGAAACCTTCGTAATCGCGCTCGGCTTCGGCGACGAGCGCCTTGTATGCGTCCATGCCGGACACCGTGGCCGCGGCCACCGTTTGCTCGGAAGGCGCAAAGACGCGGCGCTCCTGAAGAACCGATTCAATCGCAGACATCGACAACCCCTTGGTGAAGATGAAACGTCAAACTTGTGGACACGCTAGAGCATCTTCGATGCCCGCGCGCGCCGTCTCCGTGCGCCATCGCCCAGATGCGGACCGGACGGGGCGCTGTTGGCTTTTCGCTGCGCGCTGCCGCATGGTGGCATTGCGGCACCGCAGCACGCATGGGCGCCTCCTTTTGCCTCGACCCGTTGCGATGCATCCTGATGCAATCGAAGCAGTCGAAGCGGCCCACCCATGCCGGCAAGATTAAGCGTAGCAACTTACCGGCCACTTACGCGCGCAAGCCGGCATGGCGTTGCCGGCGGCACGCGATGGCACGCAGGTAAGCAGGCATTTAGAATGCTAACTGAACTGCGCACCCGGATTCCAGCTTGAATCGCTATTCTCTTTTTCTCGTCGCCTCGATGCTGCTCGTCGGGAGCAACGTCGGCATCGGCAAGTCGATCGTCGCCTTCGTCCCCGTTCCGCTCTTTGCGCTGCTGCGCTTCGTGATCGCCCTCGCGGTGCTCGGGCCGCTCTTGCGTCCCGCGAAAATGAGGCGCGTCAAACGCGGCGAATGGCTCAATCTGTTCCTGCAAGCGCTGTTCGGGACATTCGGGTTTACGCTGCTGATGCTCGGCGGCGTGCATCGCACGAGCGCGGTTGCGGCCGGCGTCATCACGAGCACGATTCCTGCCGTGGTCGCGCTCTTCTCGTGGCTTTTCCTGCGCGAGCGCCCCGATGCGCGCGCACTCGCCGCCATCGTGCTCGCCATTGCGGGCATCGCGGTCATCAACCTCGCGCACGCGGGCGAAAGCGGCGACGCCGGCGCGGCCGGCTCCTTCATCGGCAACCTGATGGTGCTCGGCGCGGTGTGCTGCGAATCGCTCTACGTGATCCTCTCGCGCCGCCTCACGCAAACGCTGGCGCCGCTCGACATCTGCGCGTACACGCATCTGTTCGGCTTTCTGCTGATGCTGCCCGTGGGGCTGCCCGGCGCACTGTCGTTCGATTTTGCGAGCGTGCCCGCGGGCATCTGGTGGCTCGCGCTCTGGTACGGGCTTTCGGCAAGCGTGTTCTCGTTCTGCCTCTGGATGATCGGCATCCGCCACGTGCCGGGCAGTATCGCCGGCGTGTTCGCGGCCGTGCTGCCGGTAGCGGCGGCGCTCTACGGCATCGTCTTCCTCGACGAGCGGCCCACGCCCGCGCACGGCGTCGCGCTCGCCTGCGTGGTGGCCGGCATCGCGCTCGCGAGCCTCAAGACGAAGCGCCTGCCGCCTGTGGCGTCTTGAGCATTTTTGTAATATTCTCGAAAGCTTTACGACCCGGCGCAGCCAGTGAAATCGCCGCACCGCCATCATGGCCCGGCGCGAGCCGCCTTGCCGGGATCCCGGCGAGCCGGCGCGCCGACACTGTACAATAGCGCCCGCCTGGCCCCGCGCGCGCCTCGTGCGCGCCATCTGAACCACCCAGACGGCCCCGCCGATTTCGCCAACGTGATTGCCCATGTCCGCTGCACGCCCCCAGCCTCCCGCGGGTAAAGCCCGCCGCCGCATGCGTCCGCTGCCCAGCATCATCTTCATGAGCCGCTGGCTGCAGGTGCCGCTCTACCTGGGCCTGATCGTCGCTCAAGTCGTCTACTGCGTGCTGTTCCTCAAGGAGGTGTGGCACCTCGTGAGCCACACCACGACGCTCGACGAAACCAGCATCATGCTCGCCGTGCTGAGCCTGATCGACGTGGTCATGATCTCGAACCTGCTCATCATGGTGATCGTCGGCGGCTACGAGACCTTCGTCTCGCGCATGAATCTCGAAGGCCATCCCGACGAGCCCGAATGGCTCGATCACGTGAACGCCGGCGTGCTGAAAGTGAAGCTCGCCATGGCGCTCATCAGCATTTCGTCGATCCACCTGCTCAAGACCTTCATCAA
>NZ_DATJWR010000451.1:0-4835 GCF_035501035.1 Paraburkholderia sp. | reverse complement strand
AGCAGCGCGTGTCGCTGGAAATCGCCGCGGAGCTGGGCGAGTACACGACCATGCTGGCGTTGATTGCTGCGGGGCTGGGTATCGGCGTGATTCCGCAGCATGCGGCGATGGCGCTGCCGCCCAAAGTCATCGCGCGGCCGCTAGATCTTCGCGATCATCGCACCGGGATCGGGCTCGCGTGGCGCGATCTCGACAGTCCTGCCAAGCGCATTTTTGTTGACGTTATGCAGGCGTGCGCTGAAGAGGTG
The DNA here is from genome assembly GCF_035501035.1 of Paraburkholderia sp. Lineage (GTDB taxonomy): Bacteria > Pseudomonadota > Gammaproteobacteria > Burkholderiales > Burkholderiaceae > Paraburkholderia. The sequence continues at coordinate 4,587 of NZ_DATJWR010000451.1, read as the reverse complement.
CGAGAGGCTATCTAGCGTGGCGTAATATTGATGTTCGTAGCCAATCGCGCCACATTCAACGGAGACCAGTTTGTCCCAGCCGAAACTTGAACTCTATGCCGATGCGCAGTATGCGAGTCCCTACGCAATGTCGGTATTCGTGGCGCTGCACGAAAAGTCGTTGCCCTTCACTCTGCATACCGTCGATCTGGGCAAGCAGGATAATCTTGCGGCTGATTTTGCTTCGATGTCGCTTACTCAGCGTGTGCCTACGCTGATTCATGATGGGTTTACGCTTTCTGAATCGTCGGCAATTACTGAGTATCTCGATGAGGTTTTTCCCGAGCCCGCGATTTATCCCGACGATCGGCGCGAGCGCGCGCGGGCGCGGCAGGTGCAGGCGTGGCTGCGAAGCGATCTGATGCCCATTCGTATGGAGCGTTCCACCGAGGTCCTGTTTTATGGGCCTTCGGCCGTGCCGCTTTCGGCTGACGCTCTAATCGCTGCGCGTAAGCTTTTTTCGGTCGCCGAGGCGCTATTGGCTCATGGGCAACCTCATCTCTTCGGCTCGTGGTGTGTCGCCGATCTTGATCTCGCTTTAATGCTCAATCGCCTCGTGCTCAATGGCGATAGCGTGCCGGCCTCGCTGGCTGACTATGCTCGTTATCAGTGGCAGCGGCCTTCTGTGATGCGATGGTTGGCGCTTGTGCGGCCGGCGATTTGATCGTGGTTCCTTGCGGGTTTGGCATTTCCTTGTGTTCTTGTCGGTCTATTAGCGTTGCCCCTGTGCGGGGCGGCACCTACTTTTCTTTGCCGCGGCAAAGAAAAGTAGGCAAAAGAAAGCCGCTCACACCGCTAGTGCTTCGCCTTGCTCCACTCGCCCACTATCGGAGTGGTGCCGGGGCGTCTGTCATCACTCGCCGTCCACCGGAGTGACAAAGCACTCATACCTCCGGCGGCGCTTCGCGCGCCGTGGGGCATAACCAAAAAACCAAAGCCCAAAACCCAAAACCAGTGGTCGGCTCGTGGTTCCTCGAGAAATGAAACAACACGTTGGTTTCCCTTGCATACCCGACCGCGACGCGCGTAGCGCGGAGTGGGATGAATGAGCCCTTTGTCACTAACGTGAAGGGTGCGAGGCGACAGACGCTCCGGTACCGCTCCCAGAAACGGCGAGTGGTGCTATGCGAAGCATTAGCGGTTTGAGCGGCTTTCTTTTGCCTACTTTTCTTTGCCGCTGCAAAGAAAAGTAGGTGCCGCCCCGCACAGGGGCAACGCCTGCACACCGACACGAAAACAAGGAAAGGCCAACAAGGAAAGGCCAACAATGAAAGGCGCAAAGCGCCAGGAAACCACGACAAAGAACCCGCCCCGCCCCTCGGTGGCAAACCCAGATCATCATATGCGGCCATGCCTTCCAAGGTTTAGAGCGCACGCTCTGACATAAAAGCTGACCTCGGCAACCGACGCTTCCTACAATGCGCAATTGAAACAAAAGCGAACGAACGTGCGGGCAACGTTCTTCGAGTGTGCAGTAAGCACGCCCAGGACGCAACGTGCGGCGATGCATAAGAGGAGACGATGCAATACGACTACATCATCGTAGGCGGCGGCTCGGGCGGGGCGTCGCTGGCGGGGCGTCTGGCCGAGCGCTGCCCTGACGCGAACATCGCGCTCATCGAGGCAGGCCCGCACACGGCGCGCAATCCGTTCGTCAACATGCCGCTGGGCGTCGCCGCGCTCGTGCCGTTTCGCACGAGAAACAACTACGCGTACGAAACCGTGCCGCAACCGGGGCTCGCCGGCCGGCGCGGCTACCAGCCGCGCGGCCGAGGCTTCGGCGGATCGAGCGCAATCAACGCGATGATCTATACGCGCGGGCACCCGCTCGACTACGACGAATGGGCGCAGCTGGGCTGCGCAGGCTGGGCGTGGCGCGACGTGCTGCCGTACTTCCTGCGCGCGGAGGACAACGCGCGCGGCGCGAGCGCCTGGCATGGCACGGGCGGCCCGCTTGGCGTGGCGGATCTGCGCGAGCGCAATCCGGTGGCGGCTCGCTTCGTCGAGGCCGCGCGCGAAGCAGGCTTTCGCCTCAACGACGACTTCAACGGCGAAGAGCAGGAGGGCGTCGGTTTCTATCAGGTGACGCAACGCGGCGGCGAGCGCTGCACGGTGGCGCGCGCGTATCTCTACGACCGCGAGCGTGAGCGCGCGCGGCCAAACCTGCACCTGATCGCGAACGCGACCGTGCTGCGCGTGACGTTCGACGGCGCGCGGGCAAGCGGCGTGGAACTCGCACGCGACGGTTCGATCGAGCTGCTGCAGGCGCGCGCCGAGGTGATACTCGCGGCGGGCGCGTTCAACTCGCCACAACTGCTGATGTGTTCGGGCATCGGCCCTGCCGACGCGCTGCGCTCGCTGGGAATCCCGGTGCGCCACGACGCGCCCGAAGTCGGCCGCAACCTGATCGACCACATCGACTTCACCTTCAACAAGCGCGTGCACTCGAGCGAGACCGTCGGTTACTCGCTGCGCGGCGCGGCGCGCCTCGCAGCGGGTGCCGTGCGCTACCTGCGCGGGCGGCGCGGCATGCTCACGACCAACGTCGCGGAGGCCGGCGGCTTCCTGAAGAGCCGTCCGGAGCTCGAGCGACCCGACCTGCAACTGCACTTCTGCACGGCGCTCGTCGACGATCACAGCCGCCGCCTGCACTGGGGCCACGGCTATTCGCTGCACGTTTGCGTGCTGCGCCCGGCGAGCCGCGGCACCGTCACGCTCGCAAGCGCCGATGCGCGCGTCGCGCCCGTGATCGACCCGCACTTTCTTTCCGACGCGCGCGATCTCGATCTGCTGACCGAGGGCGCGCGCATGGCGCGGCGCATACTCGATGCGAGCGCGCTCGCGCAACTGGGCGGCCGCGAGCTCTACACGCATACGGGGCAGAGCGATGCGCAACTGCGCGAGACGATCGCCCGCCATGCCGACACGATCTACCATCCCGTCGCGACCTGCCGCATGGGCGGCGACGCGCGCTCGGTCGTCGATGCGCAGTTGCGCGTGCGCGGCGTCGAGCGTCTGCGCATCGCCGACGCCTCCGTGATGCCGACGCTCATCGGCGGCAATACGAACGCGCCGAGCGTGATGATCGGCGAGCGTGCTGCCGACTTCATCGCGCACACCCGGGTCGCGCGCGATGCCGATCCTCAGCGCGTCGTTGCCTGACTCGATATTGGTGTCCGGCGCAGAAGGCGTGCATCACCTCCCGATGAGTGCAACGCGGCGAGCGATCCGGGTTCTATCAGGCTCGCGTCGAAGAATGCGCGGTTCCCCGTTTGTACGGTTACGCGGCGCTCTATTGGTTTCCGCCACAGAAGGCGCGCGCATCGCCTCCCGATGAGTGCAACGTAGCGAGCGATCCGGGTTCTGCGGGGCTTCCCGTCGAAGAATGCGCGGTTCCCCGCTTACGCGATTAAGTGGTTAAGCGGCGCTCACCAGATCGTTCGGCGAGAGCAGGGCAAGCTCACGGCCAATACGGGTATCGACCGCCCGACGCAGCCCGCAGGGCGGCTCGTGCACCTCGACACGCTGTTGCCGTTTCAGGAAGCCTTCCCCGGCTGCTTTTCCAGCCCCGGCGGATGCACGAAATCGTCGAGAAACGTGAATGGCTTGCCATACTCCGCGCGCGCGACTTCGAGCCATGCCCGCGCCGCGTGCGAGAGATAGCTGCTGCGCTTCCATCCGATCGCCATGTCCCACGTGATTTGCGGCTCGCTCACCGGCAGGCAGGTGAAACGCTCGGCGTCGAGCCGGCGCACGTACGGTGCGGGCAGGAGCGCAATGCCCACGCCCGCGAGCACGAGCGCGGCCATCAGGTCCCAGTGGCCGCTGCGGCCCACCACCTGGGGCACGAAGCCCGCCGCGCGGCACGCGTTGAGCACGACGTCGTTGAGCGCGAGGCTTTCGCCGTAGAACACGAACGGCTCGCCGGCCAGTTCCGCGAGCGGCACGGCCAGCTTGTTGTCCCAACGCGAGCCGCGCCGCGCGACGAGCCACAGCAGTTCGTGCGCGATCGGCAACACGTCGATGAGTGCCGGATCCACGGGAAGCAGCACGCCGCCCAGCTCCAGCTCGCCCGCAATCAGCGCGGCCTCGATCGCGCGCGAACCCTGCTCGAAGAGCTTGAGCTCGATCTTCGGATAGCGCTGGCGGAACGTCGCGATGGCCGGCGTGAAAAGCGACCCGCCCATGGGCGGAATGCCGATCGTGAGTTCGCCGCGCCCGAACGTGCCGAGATCGGCCAGCTCGGCCTGCAGCTGCGCCTGCGCGGCAAGCACGTCCTGACCGCGCTGGTAGACGATGCGCCCGGCGTCGGTCAGCACCATCTGGCGCGCGTCGCGCAGCAGCAGCTGGGTGCCGGTCTCGTCTTCGAGCGCCTTCACCATCTTGCTGATGGTCGGCTGCGTGACGTGCAGCTTTTCGGCCGCGGCGGTGAAGCTCTGTTGCCGCACCACCTCGATGAAATAGCGCAGCGCGCGCAGTTCCATGATCTGACTCCACAAGTGTGCATAGACGTGACACCGTCCTGGTGCATTCCAGTTTGGAATGCAC
>NZ_DATJWR010000450.1:0-44846 GCF_035501035.1 Paraburkholderia sp. | reverse complement strand
TCGACCTTCAGGTCCATGGTCCCGCCTTCGGGGCCCTGCAAGGTGACCGTTTTTGTTTTTTGATCGACGGCGACCACGTTTGCCGTGACCTTGACCTCGCGCCCCACCATGCCGCCGGGCTTCGCGCCGCTTGCCGCGCGCGCCATCGAAGGCGTCTCCTGCATCGAGGTCTCGCCACCGCCGCCCTTTTTCAGGCTCAGCGTGAGGGCCTCCTTGTAAGTCATGGTGACGACGTCGCCAACCTTCAGTTGATCGAAGTTTCTGACCGCGGGCCCGAGCTCGACGTCGACCATCTTGCCGTCATGGCGCTTGAGCGTCACGGTGCGTGTATCGGGATCGATCTTGTCGACGGTCGCTGTCACCTTGTGCATGCCGGATGCGGTGGCCTTTCCTGGCTCGCGCGTCACATTGGCGGACATCTGCCCCTGGGCCGCGGCGAGCTGCGCCACGGCGACGATCGCTGCTGAAACAACCCACTTGACGTACGACATCGCTCCCTCCGTTCGGACAGCGACACCCCACAGGCTCGCGGCGACCGCGATCTGCCCCCCGGGCGTCGCATGGCGCGGCATCGAGCGATGCCGCGATTGTGCTTTACAGGTTGAGCTTCGTCACCTTCGTACCGGCGAGCGACGCATCCGCCATCAGACCCGTGTTGGTCATCACGATCACCGAGACCGGTGCTGTCGCGGTTCTCGTATCGATCGAGCCATTCGCACCGACCTTGACGAGCGAAACGGCAACGTCGCCGCCAACCGACCAGCCCGCCGAATTGCGGAACTCGTCGAGCGAATCGTGGGTCATGAAGAGAAAGATGATGGCTGTCGACTGGGCCCCTGCCTGGAAGCCGAACGAGCCAGCCGCCGTGCTGTAGTAGCCAACGGTCTTTCCGCCTACGCGCAACGCGCCCTCGCCGTATGCTCCGCCGACAATGAAGGCCGCTTTCACGACGGACGGAAACACAAGTACGCCTTGTGCCTTGGAAACCAGTTCACGCGAGCCATCCACCGTCGAGAATAGCCTCGACAGCACGCCGTCCACGGAAGCGTTGATCTCCTGCCGTTTCGATGCATCGGTCTCGCTGCTCTGGCCGCTGCTCGTAGTCGTGCTGCAACCCGCGACGGCCAGCGCGGCCGCGGCGGCCCCTGTAAGCACAAAAATCCGTCGCTTCATTGTCGTCCTCCATTGAGCTTGCGAGCCCAGATCCTGCAAACGCGCGCAGCGTATCGATCGCCGCGTGCAACGAATCGGGGCTGCCGTCCCGCCCCGCGCTTGATTTCGAGCACGCCCGGCGCTACCTGACGGTGTAGCCACGCCCTTCCATGCAAGCAGAGAATGCGCGATTGAACGTGTCGATTGCGCCCTGCGTCTGCGCCTGGCTGTTCGCCTGCGCAGCCTGCTGGTTCCGACGCGCCCGCGCTCCGCCCACCATCGTCCCGCCCACCGCGCCAACGGCCGCGCCCTTGCCGGCATCGCCCGTGATGGCGCCGATCACCGCACCGCCCGCCGCACCGCGCGCCGCGCCCTGGACGCGCTCTCCGCCCCCGACTGCGGGCCCCGAAGGCGGCGGCGGCGTCGATGCAACCGTGGCCGGGTCGATACCGGTGTTGGACTTCGCCCACGAATAGCACGCCGATTGATCCTTCTGCTGTTGCTGTGCGCTCTGCCCTCTTGCCGGATAAGCGACAGGCGTGGCCTGCACGGCAGCTGCGATCAGCAATGCGCCTGCACACAGCACCCTGGCTCCGCCAATTATGTAGGTATCCATATCAATGCCTCGTGCACGTGCAAGCGTTCGCCTATCAGGACTGAAGCGCTCGGCAGGTGGCTCGGAAACGATAGCGTGGGCGCCGTCCAGGCGCTGAAGCCTGGGCGGACACGGTTCCGTGGCGGCCCAGGTGGTTGTCCATAGAAATCATGTGGTATATGCGCCGGAAAGACAATCGGACCATGGTCCTACTGTCGCCCGCGGCGGACCGCGGGCGCCCGGGCGAGGCAGCTTCCAAGTGGCGAAGGCTGCGCTGATTAATCAGGCAGGGGGACTGCGCACGCCTACGATCGAGGCCCTGCTACGCGCCTTCGAGAGACCTTCGATCGCAGAGCTGCACCACAGCCATGGCTAGCGGCGGTAAAGACCAGCAAAGGCGATCAGTCTCTCCGATTTCTCGTGTTCGCGATTCACGACGCCTCCTTGAGTCCGGGTGTCAGGCGCGCTTGCGCGAGCGGATCCATCGACGCTGCTGAGCGTGACGCGGCTCCACGCTCCAACGGCAGGGACGAACGGATCGAGTCGAGCATGCTGAGCTGGGTCGCGGTCGGCTCCGTTTCCTGCACACGCCTGTCCGCGAGAAGCTTTTCAGCCAGCGCAAGCAGCTTCTCCCGGTCTTTCTGGTCTCTTAACAGATACGGGAGCGTGGCGAGTGCCTGATCCGGCGCGTAATGTACGATGATTTCCTGCTCACCGCGCACGCGCCTCCATTGGTCACCCGGAAGCTGGGGCAGATACGCGGCGTAGTCCTTCGCGAGTTCGTGCCGCAGGTTCAGCCGCGCCAACGGAAGAGGCTCGCCTCGACGAGCGAGCAGGCAAGCGACACGAGCAAGCGCTTCGGTGTAGCCGCCCTCGTTCATCGACGCCAACGCATCCCTCACGAAGGGCAAATCACGTCGATCCGCTGCCGCCCCGGCGGGCCTCGCTTGCGCCTGCTCACTGTCATCGATGGAGAACAGGTTTCCGTAGAGCGAAAAGAACGCGCCTTCCGTCATGGCGTCGCGCATCGCGCGATAGAAGTCGAGCGAAGCACTGATCATTTCCGAGCCATAGTGCTCGAACTCCCTAAAACGGCTTTCCTCGTGGGCTTCGCCATGCCGTTTCGCCCTGACTGCTTGCGCGGTCGGCCCAAGCCATGCAAGCCACGGATTCATGTCCGAAAACATCCAGCGTTGCGCGCGCAGCGGATGAAACTGCCGTTGCAGGTTTGCGGTCGCGTCGTTCGACAGGGCGCGTACCCAGGGTTGCAAGAATAGCTCGTACGCACGCTGATTCATCTCGGATACGCGCTTGACGGCCTCGAACGGCTGCTCATCGATGCGCTCGAACCGGTTCAGACGCGCGGCGATATCTTCGAGCCGGTACTCCCGGAACGAGACGTCGTACTCCGTCTTCCCGCCCTCGCCTGTGCGCTCGGCGATTTCCATGCCATAAAGACCGGGAGGAAAAGCTTCGATCGCTTCGAGCACGGATGCGATCTGCCGGTGCTCCTTCTTCGCCACCTTGCCCGAAACAAAAATGCCGAGATGGCCGATGGTCTGGTGCACGAGCCCGACGATTACCTGACCTCTCGCCTTGATCTCCTCCGTGCTTCCATAGATATCGGCAACCCAGTTGAATGCCTGCTGGGGCGGCGTAATGTTGTCGCCGAGCGACGCGAACAGGATGATCGGCGACTTGATCTCCCGTAGATCGAACGCTGCCCCGTCGAGACCCCGGACCTCGCCCGACCACAGCTTGTTACCGACGAACAGGTTGCGCGTGATCCATTCGATCTCCTCGCGGTTCATCAAGTAGTAGCCGCCCCACCAGCGCTCGAAATCGAGGAAGCGCGGCGGCTCAGTATCGATGTTGTCGAACAAGTGATAGTACTTGTCCCACAGGCTGTTGGCGGGGTTGAGATTCTCGAAGTTCTGCACGAGATATGCGCCGTCGAACTTGCCGTTCCCGAGATCCGCAGTCAGCGACGCAAGCCAGGTGCCGCCCAGCATGCCGCCGGAGTAGCGCATGGGATTGTCGCCCTCACCTTCGCTCCACGCACCGCTCCAGTAAGACATCGGCGCACCGTTGATGACGAGCGGCCCCGTATGGTCCGGGTCTGAACTCGCCAGCATCATGGCGGCCCAGCCGCCCTGGCAATTCCCGACGATTGCCGGCTTCGGACTGTCCGGATGCAGATCGCACACCTTTCTCACGAACTGCGCTTCAGCCGCGCAGACATCGAGCAGCGTCTGGCCAGGCTCCGGATCACGAAAGAAGACGACGAAATACACAGGGTGACCCGCTTTCAGTGCAACACCGGCCTGCGAATCGTCCTTGAAGCCACCTATGCCAGGACCGTGGCCCGCACGCGGGTCGATGATCACATAAGGACGCTTGCTAACGTCGATGACCGTGCCCTCGGGAGGTAACAGGCGTACGAGCGCATAGTTGACCGGCCGCAGTAGCGCCCGGCCATCGACGACGAGCTCATGGCCGAAATGCAGCACCGGTTGAAGACCGTTGCGCGCCTGATCGACGAAACCATTTCCGCGCTGGCGCAACGTGTCCCAGAAGAGGACCGAACGCTCCACGACATCGACTGCGTAGCGGTAGCCGGCCCAGGGATCCAGCGCAGTGGTCCACGCCGGATTGCCAGACGGCGATGCAACGTTGGCGCCGAGCCGCCCTGCCGCATCAGCCAGACGCTGATTGAGTTGCGAGTGAGCTAATTCGGAGCGCTTTGCGAAAAGCCGGACAACCTTGCTGCCGATCTCCTGGCAACGCGCATATTGATTGGCTACGTCTGTCATTGCATCACCTTCTGATCCGCGAACGAATGGGAGAAGACACGTCTGCTGCCCTGACGGCCCAGGCAGACAGCTTCCGTTGAACGATATGATGAAAGGAATACTTAATAATATTTCCAAAAATGCATTTATTCGCGGCGAAGGCTCACATGGGGACGATCTCTCAGAACCCTGGCAGACGCGTGTGACAGGTTCGTTACGGGGTGTCCCCTTTGATCGCCTGCCGGTTGTGCACTGCGACGTATGTCGAGAGCATCGAAATGAACACGCCGAAGAACACGTAACCGGTCAGAGCCTCCGTGGCAGCGACCATCCTGCCGTCGTGTGTGGGGTGATAGTCGCCGTAACCGACGGTCGTGAACGTGATGATGCTGAAATACAAACAGCTCTCCCGGTCGTGAACGACGGTCGACGAACCTTCGACGATACCGAGGCGCATATAGATGTCGCTGTAGGACCATATGGTCATGCCCAACAGCAGGCCCAACGCCGCGAGCTGCACGAGCAGATACATCCGGCGCGAAGTCAACAGCACCAGGGCGGCAAGCAGGAACATCAACGCACCGTCGAGGATAGCGTCGGCCCGGGGCGACAAGATTGCATAGGATAGATGCACCACGAAAAAGCCCGCGGCGATGGGCGCCAACAGTGTGGCGCCGTTCAGCGCGGCCTTACGCAGGCTGCCTGACAAACGTTCAATGTCCATCGCCATGCGCATCAGACATCGATGCCCCTTCCTCTGGCGGCTCCGTTAGCACGAACTGAATCGTGCAACCGCTCGCGCAGTTTTTCTATAGGACCATCGGCCCATATATGGCCGATGCGGCTTTGACGTCATGGAACTCAGCGAAACGCGCGGCGATGCCGGGGTGGTCCGCCCCCCTGTCAATTACGGTCGGCACTCGCGAAGGTAAGCCATGAGCGCCGCGATTGACTTGCGGACCATGGCCCTACATCGACGCGACGTCTTGCAGGCCGAACCCTGCGTGTCCTAGACTCAGATTGGCGGTCGCTTTGCTGCACGGCTCAATGGTGACTGCAAACATCGCGAACCCATGTGTCCGATGGCGGGATCCTGTTGGGAATGAGTACGACGTCAGCAACAGTTGCTCGTAGTACCTGGGTTCTGGCGATGTCCTCGCCAGATAGCGAGAGGAGCCACGAATCATCCAACGCCGGCTCCTTGGCAAGCCTGGTTTGCGCGGGGGGTTCCTCGCGGCAACCTGCGAGGAGACAATCGATGCTGCCCATGCCTACAACACGAACGCAAGAGGCTCAGTCCCGGGATTTGCTCGATGTCCTGATCCGCGCCGCGCTCATTGCCGTCCTGGCCATATTCTGTTTCCGCATCTTCGCCCCGTTCCTCAACCTCATGGTCTGGGCCGTGATACTCGCGGTCACGCTCTATCCGCTGCAAGTCAGGCTGCGGCACACGTTCGCGCACAAGGACGGCTTGATCGCCACGCTCATCATCCTCGTGGCGTTCGGCGTCATTCTCGCGCCGACGTATCTGATGGGCGTTGCCGTAGCCGATTCGATCTCGCATGCAATCAGTATCGCGAAGAGCGGGAGCTTCCACATTCCTCCGCCGGCGGATTCGATCGCCAGCTGGCCGCTGGTCGGTCAGCGCGTGCACGACTTCTGGCTGCAGGCTTCAACCGATCTCGTCGGGGTCATGCAGCGGTTCGCGCCGCAACTGAAGGCCGCAGGGCTCGCGGTGCTAGGCACGGTCACCGGCCTCGGCGCAGCCCTGCTGGTTTTCTTCGTATCCCTGATCGTTGCGGGAATCCTCATGGCGTACGGCGAGAATGGCCACCGCAGCGCGGTATCGATCGCCTCGCGCATTTCGGGCCCGGAGAACGGCCCGCAAATCGCCGATCTTTGCACCGCCACCATTCGCGCCGTGGCGCAGGGCGTGGTTGGCATCGCTTTCATCCAGATGCTCTTGATCGGCATCGGCTTCATCGTGATGGGCGTTCCCGGCGCCGGCCTGCTCGCGCTCGCCGTGCTGCTCATCGGCATCATGCAGCTGCCCGCCACGCTGATCACCGTGCCCGTCATCATCTTCGTGATCGTGACCGAGGGTGTGAGCACCGCGACCATCGTATTCTCGATCTACGAGTTCGTCGCGGGACTTGCCGACAACGTGCTCAAGCCATTGCTGCTCGGCCGCGGGGTCGCGGTGCCCATGCCCGTGGTCCTGATCGGCGCGCTCGGCGGCATGGTGTCCGGTGGCGTGATCGGCCTTTTCATCGGGCCGGTGATGCTCGCTGTCGGCTATCAGTTGTTCTGGCGGTGGGTGAGGGACCAGCCGCAAACCGTCCGCCCGCCGGAAGAGCAGCAGGCTTGATGCCGCCGGGGCCGCCCCGTGTTTCTCTGCGAGCGCCCTCACTGGTTGCCGCTCGGCGCCTGCTGTCTCTGCACGTGCATGAGCGCATGCATGCGCGTGGGCCCGGACTTCCAACCGCGGCACGAGAGCTGGAGCGAACACTGGAGCAGCCAGCCGATCGAGCAGGTCACGCAGATCGCTGTCGAACCCGATGTGCGGCGATGGTGGCGGATTTTCGGCGACGAGAATCTCGACCAGTTGATTGCGGCAGCCGATGCAAGCAACGGCGACTTGAAGATTGCAGCACTGCGCGTGATCGAGGCGCGCGCCCAGTTGGGCGTTGCGCTCGCGGGGCGCTACCCGCAAGTGCAGCAGGTCAATGCCGATGTGCTGTACTCGGCGCGCAAACGCTCGGACGGCTTCAACACGCGCTCTGGCGCCTATTTCCAGTACGGTCTCGGCTACAGCATCGGTTGGGAACTGGACTTCTGGGGGCGTTTCAGCCGCGCGATCGAGTCGGCAGACGCCTCGTTCTTCGCCGCGCAGGCCAACCGCGAGGACGCGCTGGTCCTCGTGCACGCGCAGGTCGCCGACACCTATTTCACGCTGCGCACGACCGAGGCGCGCCTGCGCATCGCGCACGAAAACGCCCAGCTGCAAAAGCGCAGCTACGAGATCACACAAAAGCTCTTCAAGAGCGGTGAAACGGATGAACTCGATCTCCAGCAGGCAAAGACGCAATATCTCGGCACGCTGAGCAGCATTCCCGTATTCGAGAGTCAGATTGCGGTTGCGCGACATGCGCTTTCCATTTTGCTTGGCCGGCCGCCGGGCCCACTGCCGGAACTCGACGTGCAGCCCGGCAAGGCAGGCGTGGTCCCGCTCGTCGACCGTGCCGTGCTGCAGGATGTGCCCGCCAGTTTGCTGCTGCGTCGCCCGGACGTGCGCGCGGCAGAGCAGCAGATGGCAGCCCAGTCGGCGCTGATCGGCGTCGCGAAAGCTGATCTATACCCGTCCATTTCGCTCGTGGGCTCGCTCGTATGGAGCGCCAGCTCGCTCACCGGTTCGCCCAACACCCTTGCCGTGGTGGGCGGCCCAAGCATCACCTGGAATGTCTTCGATCTTGGGCGGATCACGAACAACGTGCGCGTGCAGGATGCCCGCCTGCAGCAGTTGATCGTCGCCTACCAGGAAACCGTGCGCGAGGCGGCGCGCGAGGCTGACGACGCCGCCACGGCGCTGATCGCGGCGCTGCAGCGCGACACCATCCTGGACGACGCGCAAGGCGCGGCGAGGCGCTCGCTCACGCTCGCCAACACGATCTATCGCGAAGGGTACTCGGACTTCCAGCGCGTACTCGATGCGCAGCGCGCGCTTTCGGCCCAGCAGGACGCGTACATCGTCAATCGCGGCAACGCAGCGAGCAGTCTGATCGCGCTTTACAAGGCCGTGGGCGGCGGCTGGTATTCGGATGAGCCGCTCGTCGACCCCGCAACGCGCGCGCAGATGCAGCAACGCACAGACTGGGGCGACCTGCTCGACGAGCCGCTGCCGCCTTCCTCCGTCCATAGCCAGCCTGAGGTTGCGCCACGATGAGCAACGCGACCGAGCCTGCCGCCCCTCCGCCGACGCAGCAGCAGCCGGCGCCTGGCCCCGACCCTTCGCGCAAGGCGCTCAAGTGGGTCGTGGGCCTGATCGCCGTGAGCCTCATCTGGTATCTCCTCGCCGACCGCTTCACGCCTTATACGCAACAGGCCCGCGTCCAGGCCTACGTCGTGCCCGTTGCCGCGGAAGTGTCGGGACGCGTGACGCGCGTGCTCGTGCACAACAACCAGGAGGTCAACGCGGGCGACGTGCTGTTCGAGATCGACGATGAGTCGTACCGCATTGCCGCGGACCGGGCGCGCGCCGACCTCGAATCCACACGAAAGCAGATTGGCGCGAGCACGGCCGGTATCGATTCGGCGCTCGCGTCGTTGCGCGCCGCAATCGCAAACGAGGTCAAAGCACGCCAGGACAGCGACCGCCTGGAAAGGCTGTATCGGGAAGACGAAGGCACGGTATCGCTGCGGCGGCTCGAGGTGGCGCGCGCAACGTACGTGCAGGCGCAGAGTCAGGTTGAGGCCGCCCGCGCCGAAGTAGAGCGCGCGCGCGAGCAGCAGGGCGGCAACGAAGCGGAAAACGCGCAGTTACGCAGCGCGGCCGCCACGCTGGAAAAGGCCACGCTCGATCTCGCCAATACACGGATCCGGGCGCGCTCGGCAGGCGTCATCACCGACCTGCGCACCGAAGTCGGCCAGTTCGCGGCCGCCGGCAATCCGGTCATGACGCTCATCGCCATCCGCGACGTATGGGTCAGCGCGGACATGACCGAGAACAATCTGGGGCACCTTCAACCGGGCACGCCCGTTGCCATCGCACTGGACGCCCTGCCGGGCGAAGTGTTCGAGGGACGCGTACGCAGCATCGGCTATGGGGTGAGCGTAGGCCAGAGCGCGCCGCCAGGCAGCCTGCCGACTGTACAGAATAGCCGCGACTGGCTGCGGCCCGCGCAGCGCTTTCCCGTGGTCGTCGAGTTCGACAAGGACGAGCGCGCGCGCCTGCACAACGTGCGTGTGGGCGGACAAGCCGAAGTGATGGCGTTTCCAGCCCCCGGCAATCCGCTCAATCCGCTCGGCAGGGTGTTCCTGCGGCTGATGAGTTGGCTCTCCTATCTTTATTGAACGCCACCCATGCAAACGAGCCTCTCGCTTCCCGGACAGCGTGCGCTGCGCGTTGCAGCAGGCACCGCACTCACGCTCGCCGCCAGCTTTGCGCTCGATCTGCCGATTCCCGTGGTTGCGCCCGTGTTCGCCGTCTTTCTGCTGGCGACGCAGAACCGCCCGCTTTCGTTCAAGGCAGCCCTCGCTCTCGCCCTCGTCGTGGCGGCCACCACCGGCAGCGGCCTGCTGCTCGTCCCCTTGCTTCGCTATTACCCGCTCACCGGTGTCCTTCTCGTTGGCCTCGGCCTCTTCCTCGCATTTCGCTTCGGCCTGCGCGGCGGGAACAATCTCGTGGCCACCTTCCTCGCGGCGGGCCTGACGATGATTTCGGCTGCAGGCGTCGCCGACCAGCAACTGGCCGCTACCGTGGTGGGTGCGCTGATAAAGGGTCTGCTGCTCGCCGTGCTCGTCTCGATCGTGAGCCATGCACTCTTTCCCGAACCGGCACGCGCCCCCTCCCAGCCGGCTGCGCGCGGCATGCCCGATCACAGGGCCGCGCTCGTCGCATTGCAGGCCGCGCTCGTGGTGATGCCCGCCTGGCTGCTCGCGATGAGCGATCCGGCCAGTTACATGCCAATCATCATGAAGTCCGTGAGCCTCGGCCGGCAAAGCTGCACCACATCGGCCCGCGGTGCGGCTCGCGAGTTGCTGGGCTCCACCGTGGTGGGCGGCCTGCTCGCGATCGCGTTCTGGTTCGCGCTTCGCCTCTTCGTGAATCTGTGGATGTTCTACCTCTGGATGCTGCTGTTCGGCCTGGTGGTCGGGCGCAAGCTCCACCGCATCAGCCCGACGCGATACTCGCCGGGTTTCTGGTTGAACAGCCTCGTCACCATGATCATTCTGTTGGGCCAGTCGGTGCAGGACAGCGTGGCCGGCAAGGACGTCTACCGCGCATTCGCAGTGCGCATGGCGCTCTTTCTGGCCGTCACGGTCTACGCCTGCTTGATGCTTCAGATCTTCGACGGCACGCGGCGCGACGAGCAGACTCTCGAGAGGCACACGTCATGAACAATCCGGGAAAAAGTAGGCCTGTGCGCCTGAAGGCACGGGAGATCGTGAGGGAATCGCTCATCACCATCTGGTACCTGCGTCTGATCTTCGCTGCACTGCTCGTTATCTTCGTGATCCTTACGGTTTGCATGTTCTACTTCGGCGGTGCTGTGGAGACCTTGAACCGCACACCCTCGCCAATCGGCGAAACCATGTATTTCTGCGCGATCACGGCGCTAACGATCGGTTACGGCGATGTCGTGCCCACCACGGTGCTTGGAAGGTTGGACGCCGTATTGCTCGGACTGATCGGCGTCGTCTTCACCGGCCTGATCGTTGCCGCCGCGGTTCGGGGTGTGCAGGAAGCCGCCCGCCACGCGGGCGAGCGGGCGTAGCGGCGCCCCGCAATCAAGTATGACAAACACCACAGTCCCGCAGCTACCGCTGCGCCACAGGCTGCGGGAGATGGCTGTGGCCGTGTGCGTCGCGCTGCTGCCGGTGCAGCCGCATGCGCAGGGCATACCGGATCAACTTTCGGATCGCACCGTGATCGGCGGCAACGTCAAGCAACATGCGGACGCCGTGCTGTCCATCATGACCTACACCACGGTTCCGGACGTCACCACCAGTTCGCTCTCGATCAACAACGGCGCCACCGGCAGTCCGGGTTTTGGTCAGACACAGCTGGGAGGCGGATTCACGCTCAGCCGATCCTTTCCCTTGTACATGGAGGGCACGCTTGCCTATAGCCGCTACGATCCAACGTTCATCGCCACCGACGGCGCGCAGCAGCGCGCATTGCCGACGAAGTGGAACACCTTCAGCGGCACCGTGGGCATAGGCTGGGACTTCAGGATCACCGACGAACTCGCGTTTCGCCCGATCCTGAACGGCACGATCGGACGCGTCTCCAGCGACCTGAGGGTTGGACAAACGCTCATCAACCACGTCACCGACAGCAATCTCCAGTTCCTCGACAATGGCTATCTAGACGCGTACGGCTATGGCGGCTCGCTGATGCTCGATTGGGAGCACTACCGCGAGAACTACGAAATCGACGCGGAGCTGCGTGCGACCGATATCTACCTGCGCAGCTTCGGCGGCAGCCCGCAAGCCGTTCAGGGTTCGGCCACGGCGCAACAGTTGAGCCTCTGGACGCGCTGGCGCGCACCAACCGGCTGGCATGCGCTGGACCGGCCGATCCGCTACGTGCTGGAGTTCGCCTACTCGCATTACTTCGGTGACAGTGCGGGGGTGCTGGGCTTCAACGATCTCACGTCATTGGGCGTGGGCCTCGAGCTAGACAGCAGCAAGTATCCGATCATCATCACGCGCACGCGAGCGATCGTGCGCTATGTCTTCGGACGCAACGTACACGGTGTGTCGTTTGGCCTTGCGATCAGCTTTTAGGACAGCTATATGCTATGGGGTCGGACCGGTCGATGGGAAGATCTGGGCGTGCGAGCGCGGCGGGTTATCCGGAGCCGGGCTTCCGTTGCTGTCGCTGGCGTGGCCCTGCTTCGCAGACGATACGAAGATGCGTCGCCCAGGGCCGCATATGCTGGCACTGGCAACCGATGTCCGTCTTGCTTCGGCGCCACCAGCTCGTTGAAAACGGGGCGCCGGAGGCTATGCTTCAGTCTGGCGTACGGATCCACGGACAGGCGGGGCATGCCGCGTCCGCGCATGCAGCCTGTCGCTTTTTCTCTAACGTTCCACGGTTTGGGTGCGAAATGATCAGGCGCATCACGCTGATTTCGGCTTCGATTGCCCTTGGGTGTCTCGCGACCATCGGACCGGTGCTCACCAGCCTCTATGTCGCGAACAACGACGTCGAAAACCGGGACCGGGCGGACATTCGGGAGTTCGCCGACAAGGCCATCATGCGTGCGGACCTTGTCACGTACCAGGCCTTCGCCGCGCTCTCCGATCTCGACCGGGAACCGGGTGCGCCCTGCTCGCCGTCGAATCTCGAGCAAGCCGCGCGGGTCATTTACAACTATCGGTACGTCCAGGACGCGGGGGCATACGCAGATGGGAAGTACCTCTGCTCGCCGCTGCTCGGCGACGTAAGCGCCAAAGATCTCACGTTGCCACCACCCGACTACCGCAGCAACGACGGGTATCTAGTCTGGTTCCAGCAGAAAAGTCCGCTCAGCGATGTGCGCAAGGACATCCAGATCGGCCGCAACGGCCACTATGTCTCTTTGGATCCCGGAAGCTACGTCGACCTGATCGATCCGGCCAGACGCCCCATTGCGGCGATCCAGACCACAACGGGAACCGTCTTTGCCGTCTCCGCGGGCGCGGACCCGGACGACATGCTCAACGCCTGGAAGCATGGTGGCGACGTAAAAAGCGACGAGTGGAATTACGCTGTCGCCCGGTCTTCGACAAGGCCGATCGCCGTGGTCGTGAAGTCTCCACGCAGCAGTGTCGTGGGTGACAGGCCGAAGCTGCTCGCTGCCTGGCTCTCGATCGGCGTCATCGCGGGCACCCTGTCTGGCTGGCTGGCATACAGGCGTGTCACGCGGCAGCTGTCGTTTGCCTCGACACTCGAATGGGCCATTTCGCGGCGCAAGCTCGACGTCGTCTTTCAGCCCATCGTGCGGCTCGCCGACAACGAATGTGCGGGCGTGGAAGCGCTGGTGCGCTGGACGTTGCATGGACGCCCCGTCTCGCCCGAGGTGTTCGTACGGGTCGCCGAAGAAAGCCAGCTCGTCCAGCCATTGACGGATCTCGTGCTCGAAAAGACCATCGCACAGCTCGGTCAGTTTCTGGCCGCGAACCCCGACTTCTATGTCTCGATCAACGTGAGCAGCGAGGATCTGTGCAGCTTGCGCTTCCTGAATCTGCTCACGGCGTCGCTCAGGGGAACCGGCATTGCGCCAAGGCAGATGCGAATCGAGGCAACGGAGCGCAGTTTCATGAACGCCGATACGACACGTGGCGTCGTTGCGGCATTCCGGGCCGCGGGACATCCGATCTATATCGACGACTTTGGAACCGGCTACTCGAGCCTCTCCTATCTGCAAACCTTTGAGATCGACGTTCTGAAGATCGACAAGTCGTTCGTCGACACGATTGCAAAGGATACGGCCTCGAGCGTCGTCGCGCCCCACATCATCGCAATGGCGCACGAACTGGGTCTGGAGATCGTCGCGGAGGGCGTCGAGTCGGAGTTTCAGGCGCAGTGGCTGCGCAAGAAAGGCGTCCAGTATGCACAGGGCTGGTATTACGCGAAGGCGATGCCAGCGGGCGACCTTGCCAGATGGCTGGGCAGGAATCGCGCAGCGCGCCGCGCGCATAGCCTGCCGGAAATATAGCAACCGGTTGCGTAGTCACGACCGTCGAGCGCGACATGCATCTGCGGGTGAAAAGAGAAGCGTGTCGCCTTTTGTTCTTTCGCCTGGATCGCAGTGGGGCCGCTGGGCGCCCTGGAGCAGTGCCGATGCAGGCTGGTCAATAAGGAATGCTGGCATGAATGCGCTCAGGATGTTGCTTGAAACCCAGCCGTTGCTAACGCTCTTCGTGACGGTGGCGCTCGGCTACGTGGTCGGCGAAATCAGCATCAAGGGCGTGTCGTTCGGGTCCGGCGCCGTGCTGTTCGTCGGTCTCGCGATCGGCGGCTGGGCGCCCAAATCGGCGCCGCCCGCACTGCTCGGCACGCTTGGCTTGCTGTTGTTTCTCTATGGAATCGGCATTCAATACGGCGAGCAGTTTTTCAAGGGATTGACCAGTGCCGATGGACTCAAGGCGAATGCCGCAGCCGCATTGGGTGTGATCGGCGCGGGCTTCGTATCGATCGCGCTGGTTCCGTTGTTCGGGGTGGGGCTCGATCAATCGCTGGGCATGTTCGCCGGTTCCGGTACCAGTACCGCGAGCTTGCAGGCGGCGATGGCCGCGATGAAAAGTGATGGAGCCACGGTTGGCTACAGCGTCTCGTATCCGTTCGGCGTCGCCGGTCCGATCCTCTTCCTGTATGCACTGAGCGCGATGTTGAAGCCGAATATCGAGCGGCCGCTTCCCAAGGTGATCGAAACCGCCGAGATCGCGCTCAGTAACCCGGCGCTCATCGGCCTGAAACTTTCCGAACTCATCGAGCGTCTGCCGGACGGGATCGCCATTGCCGCCGTGCGCCGCGCCCACCACAACCAGCAACCCGACGACGATCTCGTTCTACGGCCGGACGACGTGCTGCTCGCGACCGCCACGAATCCTGCGTTGCTGCGCGAAGCAACATCGCTGTGCGGGCAATTGCAGCCCGGGCGCATGACTAGCCATCGCGAGGATCTGGACTATATGCGGGTATTCGCGTCGAGCCGGCTGGTGGTTGGGCGCGCGCTGCGCGACCTCCGTTTTCCCGACGGGGTCGTCTGCTCGATCGCGCATGTGCGCCGCGGCGACGCCGACATGATGCCAGGCCAGGAATTGATCCTCGAATTCGGCGACCGCGTGGGCTTGCTGGTCAATCGCGCCCACCAGAAGACGATGCGTGCGTTTTTCGGCGACTCGATCAAAGGGACTGCCGAGCTGAGCTTCATCTCGATCGGCACTGGCGCCGCACTCGGGCTGATAGTCGGTGCGATTCCGTTGCCGATTCCCGGTGTCGGCACCTTGACCCTCGGGCTGGCGGGGCTGCTGCTGGTTGCGCTTTGCCTCGGCCGCATGCGGCGCCTCGGGCCGTTCGTATGGACGATGCCGCTCACCGCGAATCTGGTGTTGCGCAATTTCGGCCTGACCATCTTTCTCGCGCAGGTGGGCATCGCGTCCGGGCCGAAATTCTTCGCGACGGTCGGCGTGACAGGCGTGTCCTTTCTGCTCTATGGGCTCGCGATCGTACTCGCGTTGCTCGTCATTACAGCGGCGTGCTGCCTCTGGATTTTCCGCTTGCCGTTCGACATGGCGGTGGGGGTGATCAGCGGCGCTACCGGGAACCCGGCGATTCTCGCGTTTGCCAACCGCGTTGCACCGACTGACCGCCCGGATGTCGGCTATGCGATGATCTTCCCTTCGATGACCATTGTGAAAATTCTGTTCGTGGAGATCGCCGCCGTATTGATCGGCAGATAGCCGGCCACGGGTCCGGCGAGCCCGTGCGCGAACCTTCGTTCCGGAGACAGTTGATGGATATTGTCGTATTCAGCGCGAAGCCCTACGACCGCCAGTTTCTCGACGCGGCGAATACGGGTCGAGGTCATCGGCTCAGGTATCTCGACGACCCGCTCAATGAGGATACCGTTGGGCTTGCTGCAGGTCATCGCGGAGTCTGCATCTTCGTCAACGACAAGGCGGACGCCGCGGTCCTCGAAGCGCTGGCGCGCGGCGGCACGCAACTTGTCGCGTTGCGCTGTACCGGCTTCAACAATGTCGACCTGAAAGCCGCCGCGAATCTTGGCATCAAGGTGGTGCGCGTGGTTGACTACTCGCCCAATTCGGTCGCCGAGCATGCGGTCGCGTTGCTGATGGCGATCAACCGCAAAGTGCACCGCGCTTACAACCGCACACGCGATTTCAATTTCACGCTCGACGGCTTGATGGGTTTCGATCTGTGCGGCAAGACCGTCGCGGTGATCGGCACGGGCAAGATAGGCCGTGTGTTCGCGCGCATCATGATCGGGTTCGGCTGCAATGTGATCGGTTACGACTTGTACCCATCACCGGAATTCGAGGCGCTGGGGGCGCGTTACGCGCAGATTGGGGAAATCGGCGCGAATGCAGATATCGTCTCGCTGCATTGTCCGTTGACGCCGCAGACCTACCATATCATCGGCGCGGAGATGCTGGCCCGTGCGAAGCGTGGCGCGCTGCTCATCAACACGAGCCGCGGCGGGCTGGTCGATACGGAAGCGGTCATCGATGCGCTCAGGAGTGGGCAGCTGGGCGGCCTCGCGATCGACGTCTACGAGCAGGAGGCGGACGTCTTTTTCCGCGACTTGTCCAGCACGATCGTTGACGACGACGTGCTACAGCGGCTGATGACTTTCCCGAACGTGATCGTGACCGGGCATCAGGCGTTTCTCACGCGTGAGGCCGTATCGACGATTTGCGAAACGACGTTGCGCAGCATCACGGAGTTCGAGACCGGTCAGCCGCTAACGAACGAAATCAGCGCTGGCTGAACGCGCCCATGCGAATGGGCGATCTCGTCAATCGCAGTTCAGACGGGTTCGGGAAGGAAAGTACCTGGTGTACTGATGTTCCGCGTCGAGGCGTCGCTGCTTTACTTCAACACGGACCATGTGCGAGCGACCGTATGGGACACAATCCGCTCGGCAGCGTGCCCCGTCAAGCTGGTGATCATCGATCTGTCCAATGCCCCGTCGGTCGACATGGCGGGAGCCCGGATGCTGGCGACCTTGCATGCCGACCTTACCAAGGCGGGAGCAATCTTGCGGCTCGTTGCCGCTCATGGGAGCGTGCGCGACATGCTGCGCGCGGAAGGACTGGAGCAGCAGGTTGGCGATATCAGCCGCCGGGTCTCGGCGGATGACGTGATCGCGACGTATTTGCACGAGGTCGATTCGGAGGCCACGGTGCCGGCGGCCCCGGCGTCGAAAACCGCGGACGGATCAGGTGGCGCGGGGCACGGCTGACCTGCGCTTGCGTGATTGAGCCGTTCAAAACCTTCCAAACCCCTTTAGGGGCGCCGAAGCGGTGCATCTTCGGTGGGCCTGCCTGACTTCCTCGCGGGTACGGGCGCCATTTCGAAGCGATTCCACAATGACCGCTGCAAGGCAGCAACCCGCCTCCCAGGCACGCTACGCGGGCATCGAGATGCGCCGCTGGACCGTCTGTCGGCGTCGGCTGAAGCCCACGCGTGTTACTTGTTGCCGGCGTGGGCAGCGCCGTGACTCGCGTCTAGCGGCTTATGCTGCTCGTCGCCGAGTCCCGGAAAGAACGCATTCCACACCGCGCGTACGCCTATCGCCGCAGTGGCAGCTGCATCGATCGTTTCGGCTTCGGCAGACCTGGCCGGATCCGAGCTCAGGCCGCGCCAGTGAGTGAAGACGAGTGGCGGCTTTTCGGTCCACTCGCCGGCGGCAAAGTTCGCAAATGCCGTATCCCCGCTCACCAGCCGAACCTCATACCATCCCTCCCGGACAGGCGCGTACCGATCCAGCGGAAACCACTTGGTCGATTGAAGTCCCATGATGTCCTCTCTAATCCCGTAGATCGTCGCAAATCAACGCGCAAGCCTCGTGCCCGAACCTGGGAACTCGTCATTGCAGACCGGCCGCGGCGTGTCGCCAGAAAGCGAGCGCATGGCACGCCACTCCCACCGCTTCGCCGATGTTTACTTCGCATGCGAATCTAAATATACTTTGCATGCGAAGTACATCCGACATGGTGTTCCAGAAGAACGCCGCTGGACTTTCAGGAGGCAGGTAATGACGCAGGCGATCAAGGCAGCGCTTTCCGACGGTGTGCTGACCATCACGATTTCACGTACCGACAGGAAGAATGCGCTCACGAACGAAATGTACGGCGCACTTGCGGATGCCGTCGCGCGCGCGGACGAGGATGAGGGGGTCCGGGCGCTGTTGATTCAGGCCGATGGAGACCTCTTTACGGCAGGCAACGACATTGGAGAATTCGCGGCTCAGTCGACCGGCAACGGCCCTGAGGAACAGCATGTCGAGCGCTTCCTCCGGAGGCTCGCGACCGCGACGGTCCCGATCGTCGCTGCCGTGCAAGGTAAGGCCGTTGGCGTGGGCACAACGATGCTGCTCCATTGCGACTACGTGCTGCTCTCCGACGACGCGCAATTGATCACACCCTTCGTGAATCTCGCGCTGGTGCCTGAAGCAGCGTCGAGCCTTCTGTTGCCATTGCGGATCGGGCATGTGCGCGCGTTCGACATGTTCGCGCTCGGAGATCCAGTTTGCGCCGACGACGCCGTCGCGTGGGGCATCGCGAACAAGAAGACGTCCGCTTCGGAACTGCGTGCAGAAGCGGCCAAAATCGCCGCGAAAATCGCCGCACGTCCGGCCGGATCGCTCACCGCAATGAAACGATTGATGCGCGATGCGGCAATGATCGTCGCGCAGATCGATAACGAAAGCGCGATTTTCGCCGATCGGCTGGCGAGCGCTGAGGCGAGGGAAGCTTTCTCGGCTTTTGCCGAGAAGCGCAAGCCGGACTTCACGAAAACAGCTCACGTATAAGTGCAACGCATTCAATGCGTCGAGCAGGGCGCGCCTTGCGCCCTGCTCGCTTCTTGCACGCTTCTTAAGCGGCGTCTTCGTCGATAGCGGGAAACTTGTCCTGCAGACTGGTCAACCATCGAGCCACGATGTCGATTTCGTCTGCCGTGAATCCATCAGTGAGCCGTGCGTTCAAATCGGCGAGACTGGCTTTCGAACGCTTGACCGCGGCGCGACCTTCTTTCGTCAACCAAAGACGTGAAACGCGTCGATCGGAATCGTCAGCATGACGCTCGATGAGTCCGGCGCGTTCTGCGCGATCGACGAGGCCGCTCATGCCGGGCGCCTTCAGATCGAGCGCGGCTGCGGCTTCGTTGGTCAGTGCTCCGTCGTTCTTAGCCAGGAAAAAGAGCAAGCCTGCTTGCGCTGCCGTCACGCCGCCCGCCCCCGTGCGCGCCTGCGACCAACGATGCAGACGTCGTTGGCCCACGTTCAGCAAATAGACGAGCCGATGATCCATTCCCCTGTCCCTCAGGTCACGTCCCGATATCGCGACGCCGGTTGAGTAATTGTACGCATGCGAATAATATCATCGGCACGCGTCGCCTCAGAAGTCGGGATCGGTCGCGGGGCTTGGTGGATCGACTACTCGTACTGGGGACTGGTCGCTGATCGCGACCATCCAGCGTGCTTCGCTACATCGCGTTAGTGGGTGAAAAGGAGGCCTACCTATCGCGCGCGATGGCGAATGTTTCACCACCCCGATCCGTCAAAGCTTGGGATTGCACTCGAAGCGGATCACCGTATCGTGCTGCTGCAGCGCTTCGATTCCGTCCATCTGCTCGGCGCTCAGGCTCACCCGCATGCCACGACGCTCGCAATAATCGGTCGCCTCGGTCAGTGCACGCTTGTGGGCGCGCGCCCACGCGAGGCGCCCGCCAGTCGCGGAAGCGGAAACGACGAACGCTCCCTGCTTGTCCGCCGCCGTGACCTGGCCTGCCGACGCACAGCCCGCAAGGACGCTGCAAGCAGCGGCCAGTGAAACAAATGCCCTCGCCGAAGGCCGCGCGATGCGCGACGACCACTTGGCGAGCTCGCCCAACCCGTTCGCCACCCTCATCAGCACAGCCCCGTCACCCGGCCATGCACAGCCTTCCCGCGGCACGCCAGCGCGGCGCGCAATTGCACGTGCTGAACGAGCTTCTGGCTCGTGACCCTTCCTGCAGTGCGACGAACATGCTTCGCCGCACGCGTGAGCAGCCGTTCATCGCGCCGGCTATGCGCCCAGGCGCGCGCCGCAAACCAGCCGACAATCGTCCATCCCAGCAGGACGTTGACCAACGTGATCGCGAACGCATCCTTGTGCTCGCGCGCGTCAGCTTCAATCGACGGAATCAGATACAGGCTCACTGCGGCAATGACCGCGGCCCCTTCGAATACTTGCAGCATCGCACCACCTCATGTTCGGGCATCGAATCAGGACGAAACGCCGTGTGCTCCGCAGGGGCAAAGATCGGGCGCCGGGCGCCGGATTCGCCACTTCCACCAGCTTCAGGGGGAGTTTCGCTTGTCCTGCACGGCGGTCACCTCGACCGCCCTGACATCAGGCAGCAGTTTAGGAGCGTTCTATCAGAAGTCCATGCTAATAGAACGAATTCAGTGTTGCGGTCTGATTAACAATCCCGCGCCCTTTCCGCCGCAAAGGTCGGGATTGCCCCCGAACTACATCGAACGAGAAATGAGGGTCGGAGACTTCGCGTAAGCGGCGAGGTGGGGGCGGTACTCGTGGAGCAACTCAGGCCGGCACGCTCGCAATGGAGCGCCCGGAGCGCCCCCACGCGACGATGGCTCCCAGGCCGAGCAGAGCGAGGCACACGATCGGCACGATCATCGGTCCGAACGCGGTGCCGGTGAGCTTGCCGGCAAGCGGCATCAGGTTCTGGGCGAAGAAGCCGCCGAGATTGCCGATCGAATTGATCGCCGCGACGCTCGCCGCCGCGCGCGCGCCCGTGAAGTAGCGCGGCGGCATCGACCAGAAGCACGGATACAGCAGCGGAATGCACGCGCCGCCGAACACGAGCGCGACGAAGCGCAGCGGCGTGGAAGGCAGCAAGAGACTCAGCAGGAAGCCCAGCGCGCCGAGCGCGGCAACGATCGCCATGGCCCGCAGGATGCTCTTCGCGCGGCGCAGCTTCGCAGGCAGCCACAGCAGCAGGAGCACGGCCAGCGCCCACGGCAACATGCTCAAGAGGCCGTTCGTGCTGCTCGACACACCGAACGATTTCACGAGCGTGGGCAGCCAATAGGTCACGCCGTAAAGCGACGTGGACATCAGCATGTAGGTCGCAGCGAACAGCATCACGAGCGGGTCGAGCAGCGCCTTCCAGGGCTGGGCGTGCTCGGCGTGTTCGGGCTTCTCGCGCTCGAGCGCGGTCGCCACGATCTGCTTTTCGCGCTCGTTCAGAAAGCGTGCCTCCTGGTACGAGGCCGGCAGCAGCCTGAACACCACAATGCCGACGAGCACGGCGGGCAGACCCGTGGCGATGAATACCCACTGCCAGCCTTCGAGGCCCCAAGCGCCGTTGAGGCTCAGCAGCCAGCCGCCTACCAGCGACCCCAGCATGTTCGCGAGCGCGCTGCCGAGCGTGAAGATGCCGAGCACGCGGGCCCGATAGCTTTGCGGAAACCACAGCGTGAGGTAATAGATGACGCCCGGATAGAAGCCCGCCTCGGCCACGCCCAGTGCGAGGCGCAAACCGCAGAACACCTGCATGGAAGTCGTGAAGCCCATCAGCACCGTGATCACGCCCCAGGTGAGCATGATGCGCGCGAGCCACACGCGCGCGCCGAAGCGATGCAGCGCAAGCGTGCTCGGCACTTCGAACAGCAGGTACCCAATGAAGAAGAGCGAAGAAGCCAGACCGAACGCCGCCTCGGTCATATGCAGGCTATGCACCATCTGCAGCTTCGCGAAGCCGACGTTCTGCCGGTCGATGAAGGAGATCAGAAACATCACGACGAGGATCGGCATCAGGCGGCGCGCGATCTTCGACATGACGAGCCGCTCTTCGGCGGGCTGTTGATCAAGGGTTGCGGTAGTGTTCACTACGTTCTCCTGATGTTTCTTTGTTTGTTTGCGGCCGGCGGGATTGTGCCCGTGTCGCGTGAGTGAAAATCAGACAGGTCCATGTGGCTACGACGGACGAAAGTTTCCGAGCATCGGCACGAACATGTCGTTCCAGGTACGCGGCTTTGCCTTGATCGTGCCGACCATGTACAGAAAGTCGACGTACTCCATCAACTGCTCGGGCCACACCGAGAAGCGCGATTCCGGCGCGGCGAGCGTCTGAACCACGTGCTCGCGCGATACGCCGAAGCCCGACGAAGCCACGTAAATCGCCGCCGCTGCCTGCCTGTCCTGCGCGATCATGCGGTTCGCCTCGTCGAGCGCGCCGAGGAAGGCCTTGACCAGCGCCGGCTCCGCATCCACGAGACGCTTTGGCGCGAATACCACGTCGAGCGTGAGCGGGCCGAGCACGTCGATCGAATTGACGACGCGATGAATGCCCGGCTGCTGCAACTCGAGCGTCGAGAATGGCGGCGACGCGAAATGCGCGCTGATGCCGCCCTCGCGCCGTATCAATGCCTGCATGGCCTGCGGATGCGGCATGCCCACCGTGATCGAATCGAGCTTCGCGAAGTGCTGCGGCCCGAGCACCCTGCTGGCGACCATCTGCAACACCACCGCCGAAAGCGAGGTGCGGATGCCCGGCACCGCGATCCGGTCGGAAGGCGTGAAGTCGCCAAGCGCCGCTATCTGCGGCCGATTCGTGTTGAGCGAGAGCGAAGTGGTCGAGAGACCGCTGATGCCGATCACCTCGACGTTCGGAATACCGCGCGCCCGCGCCCACAGCTCGATGAAACCGGGCGCGCCCACGGCGGCGAAGTCGAGCGTGCCGGCCATCATGGCGTCGTCGACGGAATTGCCGCCGTCGAGCAATACCCATTCCACGCTCACGCCGCCAAGCCCCTCGCGGGCCGCATGCCGCTCGAAAAGACGTGCCTTCTCCATCACGAGCAACGGCAGATACAACAGACCGTAGCCCTTCGAAATGCGCACCGTGCGCGGACTCGACCTGACCCAGGCAGGCGCGAGCGCCGCGCCGGCTGCGCCGAGAGCGGCCGCAACGAGCGCGCGCCGCCGCAGCGCTGGCTTCACGCGCTCCTTCGCGCCGCCAGCGCCCTGCCGCATCTTGTCGTCTCCTCGGGTTCGTTTCGTCATTGCGTTGCTGCATCTTCCATGGTTCGTGAGGTTACCGGGCGAGTCTGAGAAAATGCTGACAATCCAGCACACAGGCTCCCCGGGAAAACCCGCAAATCGAACCCATGAAAGTATCGGCAGGAACGGCATCATGCACATTCTGGTGGTAGAGGACGACGCGGAAATCGGCGCGGCGATCGCGAGCCGCCTCACGCGCCTCGGTCACGCCGTGGATCTCGAAGCCAACGGCGCAACGGCCAACAGCCTGCTTGGCATGGAGCGCTTCGATCTCGTCGTGCTAGACGTCATGCTCCCCGGCATGGATGGCTTCGCGATCCTGCGCCACCTGCGCGCCGCGGGCTCCACTACGCCGGTGCTACTCCTCACCGCACGCTCCGCGATCGACGACCGCGTGAGCGGACTCGGACTCGGCGCCGACGACTATCTCGTCAAACCCTTCGATTACCGCGAGCTCGAAGCGCGCGTGCAGGCGCTATTGCGCCGCAACAGCGGGCACGCGAACGACGTCGTGAGGCTGGGCGGTCTCGCGATCGACCGCAGCAGCCGGCTTGCCGAGCTCGACGGCAAACCGCTTTCGCTCTCGCGACAGGAGTTCGCGCTGCTCGAAATCCTAGCCAGTCGTCCGCAGCGCATCTTCCCGAAGGAGGAGCTGCTGAACCAGCTCTTCAGCTTCGGCAACGAACCGAGCGCCAATGCCGTCGAGCAATACGTCACGCGCGTGCGCAAGAAACTGCAAGGCAGCACGGTCGAGATTCGCACGGTGCGCTCTCTGGGATATCAAATTGCCGCGCTTTGACTGGTTCCCGAAAACGCTGCTCGGCCGCACGCTGCTCTTCATCGCGCTGGTCGTTGCAACGGGTGCGGCTGCGCTCGCGGGCATCGCGCGCTACTACGCGGGCGTCGCTTCGGAGCGCGCCTACGATCAGCTCCTTGCCGGCGCGGCCATTCAGGTCGCCGAAAACCTCTACGCGCAGGGCGGCGTGCTCGCACTCAATCCGCCGGTGGCCGCGCTGTCCACGCTCTCGCGCTACGACCTCGTCTACTACCGCGTGGTCGACTCGCGCGGCGTGGTGGTGGCGGGCTACGGCGACCTTCCGGGCCCGGCGAATACCGTCAACGCGCGTCAAGGCCCCGATTTCGCGAACGGCCGCTACCAGGGCGAGCGCGTGCGCACGGCGACGATCGCCCGCTACATGCCCGACGTGCGCCCACCAGGCTGGGCCGTCGTGACGGTGGCGCAGACGACGCACGCGCGGCAGCAGTTGACGAACGACATGAGCTTCAAGGTCTGGACGCTGATCCTGCTGATGAGCGTGCTCGCGCTCGGCGCGAGCGGCCTCGCGATCCGGCGCGGCCTGCGTCCGCTCGCGCAGATCGGGCAGATCATCGCGGCGCGTGATCCATCTGACCTGCGGCCCGTGGTCCACGACACGCCGAGTGAAATCAACGCGCTGATCGGCGCCATCAACGGGCTGATCGGCCGGCTCGCGGACCGGATGACGGCCATGCAGCGCTTCATCGCCGACGCCGCGCACCAGATGCGCACGCCGATCGCGCGGCTCGACGCGCAGATCGAGCTGCTCAGCACCGAATCCGATCCCGCGCGCCATGCCGCGCGGCTCGCAGCGTTGCGCGCGACCTGCTCGGACGTCGGCCGGCTCACGGGCCAACTGCTCAATCACGCCATGGTGATTCATCGCACGGAGGTCGTTCCGCTGCAGCCCGTGGATCTCGCGGGGCTCGCGAGAGAAGTACTTGGCCGCACGATTCCGCTTGCCGACGAACGCGACGTGAAGGTGGCGTTCGAAAGCACTGCGCCGCAAGTGTGGATCGCGGGGGACCCCGTGAGTCTGCAGGAAGCGCTGTCGAACGTGCTGCACAATGCGCTGCTGCACGGCAAGGCGGACGATATCGCCGTCACGCTCGCCTCGACGCACGATGCGCTCACGCTGAGCGTGACCGACAATGGCCCCGGCATTGCGCGCGAGCATTGGGAAGCTGCGCTGCTTCCATTCGAGCGGCTGGGGCACGAAGGCGCGGAGCGCCCCCCCGGGTCGGGCCTCGGGCTCGCGATCGTGCAGGAGGTGATGAAGGCGCACGGCGGGCGGGTGGGCTTTGCTTTTCCACCCAATGGCGGATTCTCGGTAGTGCTTACCTTTCCTCCACCCGTGAGCGATACACTCGGGCCCGGTGCAGCGCCGCCCCCTGGCGGATCAGTGAACTGAAGGATGCGCCCTGCCGTACATGCGCAATGCCAGCCAGCATAGCGCCGCCCCGAGTCCGCCGACCACGCCGCCGAACGTGCCCACCCACGACACGCCGAAGCCGTTGGCAATCTGGTTGCCGAGCAGCGCGCCGGCGCCGATCCCCACGTTGTACAACCCGGAATAGATCGAGACGGCGAGGTCCGTGGCCTCGGGCGCGAGCTTCAATACCCATGCCTGCATCGCGAGACCGAAGCAGACGATCGCGCCGCCCCATATCATCGTGTGGACTGAGAGCGTGACGATGCTGAGCGCGCAGGGAAACAGGACGAGCAGGCACGCGCAAACGGCAAAGACGCAAGCCTGCAGGAATTGCCCTGGCTGGTGCGGATAAATACGGTTGAAGCAGATGGCGGCGGGAATGCCGGCGCTGCCGAACAGGATCAGGATATACGTGATGCGCGCATTGCTTTCGTGCCCGACGTGGTGAATGAAAGGCTCGATATACGTATAGGACGTAAAGTGCGCCGAAACGACCAGTATCGTGATCACATAGAGCGAAGCCAGCATCGGCTTTCTGAAGAGCACGGGCAAGCTGCTGAACGAACCCGTCTGCTGGCTTTGCAACTTGGGTAACGTCATGCGCAACACCGGCAAGGCGACGGTTGCGACACCCGCGATCATGAGGAAAGTCTGCCGCCAGCCCAACGACTCGCCGATCACGCGGCCAAGCGGAATACCCGCCACCATCGCTATCGACGACCCCATGCCGAGCATGCCAAGCGCACGACTCTTGTTGCCAGGCGGCGCGAGCCTCACCACGAGCGAAACGGAAATCGACCAGAATATGGCGTGCGCAAAGGCAATGCCCATTCGCCCTGCCATCAGCACCGTAAAGTTCCAGGCGAAGCCGGTCACGATGTGGCTGACGATGAACAGCACGAATATCGCAGTGAGCAGCTTGCGCCGTTCGACGTTGCGAGTGAGCAGCGTCAACGGAAGCGACGCGACGGCCACTGTCCATGCATAGATCGTCAGCATGAGGCCGACATCGGTCGGCTTCATGTGAAGACTGTCCCCAATGGCGCTCAGCAGCGCAACGGGTACGAACTCGGTGGTGTTGAAAACGAATGCCGAAAGCGCTAACGCGAGCACTCCCCACCAGGCGTGTCTGGAAGCATCCGGTTCAGGCGTTGGCATGGCTGGATCGAAGCGGGAATCGATAAAGCGCGATTATCGCGTATCGCGCGCCGGCAATGCGCTGTCGATGATTGGTACGCCGGTGCGCCGGGCCCTGCGGTAAGCGCCCCCATAAAAATACGCCGCCAGAAAGTTTCCCCAGCCCAATATGCGACGGCCCCACGCGCAACACGGAAGGATGGGCGCGTTTTGGTTTCCGAAACGCAGCCGGATGCACCAAAATGAACCCGTGGTATGTGCATGCGCTTTGCCTAGAATGAAATCGCGCGGGGGACCGTCCGCGTTGCGCCGTGCCCCACGCGTACGTCTCTGACGCAACCTGCATCACGGAGCGCTAGCCGCGCCGGGAGAAACCCATGCCCAGTCCTCAAGGTTCATCGTCGTTCGAGGTAGCTATCGACGCCGGCACTTTTCACGTTTCACGGCCCGAAAATCATCAGCAGGTCATCGAGCAGTTGCGTGAGCACAAGATCCAGATCGTCGACCTCAAGTTCACCGATCTGCCTGGCCTCTGGCAGCACTTCTCCATCACGCTGCCCGAGGTCCACGAAGGCCTGTTCACCAACGGGATCGGCTTCGACGGCTCATCGATTCGCGGCTTCCAGGAAATTCAGGAATCCGACATGCTTCTGAAGCCCGATCCAACGACCGCGTTCATCGATCCGGTGGGCGAAACGCCCACGCTCTCGATGATCTGCGACGTGGTCGATCCGGTGCTGCATCAGCCATACTCGCGCGATCCGCGCTACGTCGCGAAGAAGGCCGAAGCGTACCTGCAGCAGACCGGAATCGCAACGACGTGCTACTTCGGGCCCGAACTCGAGTTCTTCATATTCGATTCGATCCGTTTCGGGCAGGACGCCCACAGCGGCTACTACTATGTCGAATCCGCCGAAGGCGACTGGAACACGGGCCGCGACGAAGGCGCGTATGGCGGCGGCAACCTCGGCTACAAGCCGCGTTACAAGGAAGGCTATTTCCCGGTTCCGCCGCACGATACGCTGCAGGATATCCGCTCGACGATCGTGCTGTTGCTTCAGCAGGCCGGCGTGCAAGTGGAAGTGCATCACCATGAGGTGGCGACCGCGGGACAAAACGAAATCGACATGCGCTTTTCCTCGCTCACGCGCATGGCCGACAACGTGATGATCTACAAGTACATCTGCAAAAACGTGGCTCGCCAGCGCGGCAAGGTGGCGACGTTCATGCCGAAGCCGCTCTTCGCCGACAACGCGAGCGGCATGCACTGCCACCAGAGCCTGTGGAAGGACAACGAGAATCTGTTCTACGACGCAAACGGCTGGGCGCTCACATCGAGCCTTTGCCGCTGGTACATTGGCGGCCTGCTCAAGCACGCGCCGGCACTGATGGCGTTCTGCGCGCCCACCACGAACTCGTATAAGCGTCTCGTGCCCGGCTACGAAGCGCCGGTGAATCTGGCGATGTCGCAACGCAACCGCTCGGCGGCCGCGCGCATTCCGATGTACTCCGATTCGCCGAACGCGCGCCGCGTCGAGTTCCGGTGTCCCGATCCGTCGGCCAATGCCTACCTCGCATTCGCCGCGATGCTGATGGCCGGACTCGACGGCATCGAAAACAAGATGGACCCCGGCGATCCGCTCGACGTCAACATCTACGACCTGCCGCCCGAGAAAGCGAAGAACGTCCGCCAGGTGCCGGGTTCGCTCGATGAATCGCTCAATGCGCTCGAGGCGGATAACGAGTTTCTGCGCAGAGGCGATGTCTTCACCGAAGACGTGATCGACACGTGGCTCGAGTACAAGCGCAAGCATGAGATCGAAGCGGTCAGGCTACGGCCGCATCCATGGGAGTTCTATCTGTACTTCGACATTTGATGCTGCATTGGCGTTAATGCGCCTGAGGCTGTAAGCGAAACGGCCCGCTCGATGAAGCGGGCCGTCGTCGCGTGAATGCGGCCCGTGTGGGCCGAGCTCACCCCATATTACTGATGCGCGTAGATCGGACCAAGGCCGGGGATGTCGTGCTGGGCCGAAGCCGTAGCACCACCCGCCGCCGACGAACCGGCCACCGAGCCGCCATACGCCGAAGCCGCTGCGCCGTTCTGCGCACCCACGCGCGCCTCGGCAGCCTGGATGTTCTGCGGGTAGTTCGTGTAGTCGGCAGACGGGTTGTAGCCCGCCTTTTCGAGTTGCACCAGTTCCGCGCGGACCTGGGCACGCGTGAGCGGCGCGCTGGACTGAGCGAACGAAGCAACGGGCACGGCAACAACAGCGGCGACGATCAGCGACTTGATGAGATTCATGGTATCCACCTTCAGGCAAAAGAGTTGGTCCGGGCCACGGTTGCGTGGCACGTGCATCCAGTCGCCTCGAAGTCTGCTTTGCGACACCGCCGACTGGCATGGACGTATTTGAAACCCCGGACGTATCCCGCTTGTTTCCGCGCCCCCCGGCTTTTGCAAGCCTGTTTGTCTCTTTGCGCGGTGGATACACAACGATACAAACCGCCGAAAGCGCGGTGCGTGCGCCTTAGCCGCCGGCTTGCGCCGCGCTGCCGCTCAACTCGCGCAGCGACGCGCCATTGGGGCGCAAACGCAGGCTCGGGTCGATCCGCCGCCACGGCAGGTCGGCGGGGTCGGCGGCCATCGGGCCCGGCGCCTTCGCCACGAGATGGGCGGCCGCGATCGCATCGAAATCGGCGCGATAGTGAACCGAACTCTTGTTGACGAGAATCTTCATGCGCTCGGGCTCGATGCCGGCCACGCGGTAGAGATTGCGATCGAAAATCTGCATCTTGACCGAGCTGACAGCAATCCTCACGCCTTCGATGCGCAGGCACGCCACGGGCCCGATCTCCGTCCACATGCCGTTCATCATCGGGCCGTCGAAGCGCACCCGCCCGTCGGCCAGATGCTCCACCACGAAGCGCCCCGCCAGCGGCGCGTCGCCGGGCACGTCCGAGCCGCCCGCAAGCTCGATGTCGATCGTCGCGCCCACGCCCGCCTCATGCGCCTTCGCAGCCGCTTGCGGGTCCCAGATGAGGCCCACCGCTGCGTCTCGCGCACCTTGACGCAACAGCGCGCGCACGAGCCCCATCGTGTTCGAATCGCCGCCCGCGCCCGGGTTGTCCTGCGTATCGGCGATCACGACAGGCTGCGTGGCGTGTTCGGCAAGCCGAATGGCTTCGCGCACGGCGGCGTCGGGGTCGAGAAATTGGACTTCCCAGTCGCGCTCCTGCGCGATGATGCCCGAGGCCAGCGCATCCACGGCGGCCGTCACGGCGGCTTCGTCGAATCCGTAGCCCCACACGGCCGGACCGCATTCGGGGAAATCGGAAGCCGGAAAGCCTGGCGCGAACGACAGCGAGACGATCGAATCGCGCTCCAGTGCAGCAAGGCACTCATAGGCGCCACGCGCCGGCTCGGCGAGCGTGCACATGCCATTCACGGGAATCAGGAACGGAATGCGGCGCACGACGCACTTGAGCGCGCCAGCGCGCGCCTGAACGAGACGCATGAGGAGATGCGCGGCGCGCTCGCCCGTCTCGGCCATGTCGACGTGCGGATAGGTGCGGTATGCAACCATGGCGTCCGCGTGCGCGAACATTTGACCGGTCACGTTCGCGTGCAGATCGAGCGAAACCACCACGGGCATGTCGCGGCCCACGACCGCCCGCACGCGCGCGAGCAGTTCGCCTTCGCCATCGTCGAGATGCTCGGCCACCATCGCGCCGTGCAGATCGAGATAGATCGCGTCGTAGCCGCCGCGCCGGACCGCATCGACGATTTCCCCGGCAATGCGCTCATAGGCGTCTTCGGTCACGTGCGCGGAAGCGCTCGCCCCCGCCCAGATCACCGGCACGAGCGTATGGCCCGCCGCTTGCGCCGCCTGAATGAAGCCGCCGGCGGGGACGTTCACGTCGCGCAGCGAGAGCACGTCTTCGCCGCGTTTGAGCGGCGGGAAGCCCTCGCCCTGGACGAAACTCTGCCAGCTCGCCTTGGTGGGCGCGAACGTGTTGGTTTCGTGCTGGAAGCCAGCGATCAGAATCTTCATTTCCTCTTGCCCCATTTACATAGGAAACCTGATCAAACGGATTTCGTGTCGGGCCGCGCGAGCGCAGCGTTTCTCGAGGATTCTGCGCTCCCGAGCCTGATCGAAAGAATCAGCAGCGCGGCGAGCATCGACACGCCTCCCAGCACCAGCAGCGCGGGCTGTACGCTGCCGGATGCCGTCTTGATCCAGCCGATGGCCGCCGGCCCCCAGAAGCCGCCGGAAAGCCCGATGGTGTTGATGAGCGCAATGCCGCCCGCTGCGGCCGGGCCCTTGATGTACTCGGGCGGAATCGCCCAGAAGACCGTATAGGCCATCCACAGCGCCATCGTCACGAGCGTGAGCAGCGCGAGCGAAAGGGCCAGGTGATTGCCCGCGCCGGCGCACGCCGCGAGCAGCAGCGCCGCGCCGGCCGCCGGCACCGCGCAGTGAAAGCGCCGCTCGCCGAGCCGGTCCGAACGCCGGCCCATATAGACCATGCCGAACGCCGCCGCGACATACGGAATCGACGTGTACCAGCCGAGCGTGATGAGATTGCTCACGCCCTGCGCCTTGAGGATGGCGGGCAGCCAGAAGCTGATGGCGTAGATCGACGCAATGATGCAGAAGTAGGCGAACGCCAGCACGTAGACCTTGCGGTCGCGCAGCACCTTGCCGAACGACGTGGCGTGCGCATCGGCCACGCCCACTTCCGCTTCGATCTGCTGCCTTTGCGCTTCGCTGAGCCACGATGCGTCCGCCGGACGGTCGGGCAGGTAGAGGAACGTCGCAATACCGAGCACGATGCACGGCAGCCCTTCCACGAGAAACATCCATTGCCAGCCCGCGAGCCCCGCCTTGCCTGCGAGCGAACTCATGATCGCCGCGGAAACCGGGCCACCGACAATGCCACCTATCGGGCCGGCCAGAAACACCATCGCAATGGCGCGCGCCATGCGCGAGGGGCCGTACCAGCGCGACAGGTAGAAGATCATGCCCGGCGCGAAGCCGGCTTCGAACACGCCCAGCAGGAAGCGCATGGCGTAGAACGCGGGCACGCTGCGCACGAACAGCATGCAGGCCGACGTGATGCCCCACAGCACCAGAATGCGCCCGAACGTCTTGCGCGCGCCGATGCGCGGCAGCAGCAGATTGCTCGGCAACTCGAACAGCACATAGCCGATGAAGAAAATGCCGGCGCCCACGCCGTAGGCGGCATCCGAGAAGCCGAGATCGGTCTGCATCTGCAGCTTCGCGAAGCCGACGTTGACACGGTCGAGGTAAGCGAACAAATAGCAGATGAGCAGAAATGGCAGCAAACGCGCGTTTATCCTGCTGTAGAGCGCCGTAGCGTCGCCTCTTCGTGCGGTGGGCGCGGGGGGAAGAATGGCCGCCATGTCTGTCTCCGGTTGGTTGGTTTGGGCGTCATGCGCACCGCCATCGTGACCAGGGCAATTCTCTCTAGCAAGAGCAACAAAGTTCACATATCGTTCGCGTTCAGGCAACGATCCATTTTTATAAAGGGGGCGCGATGCGCGAAATCAATCAGCAGCGGCTGCGCTATTTCCACGAAGTGCTTGCCCACGGCACGATCCGCGGCGCCGCGGACAGCCTGAATACCTCGCCCTCGGTCATCACGCGGCAAATCAAGCTGCTGGAAGACGAACTGGGTGCGCAACTGTTCGAGCGCCAGGCGCGCGGCGTGAGGCCCACCGAAGCCGCGGCGCATCTTCTGGAGTTCTGGCGCGGCTATCGCGCGCAGCAGGAAAAGCTGGAGGACCAGTTGCACGCGTTGCGCGGGCTCCAGCAAGGCCGCGTGGATCTGGCCGTGAGCGAGGGCTACGTGGATGCGCTCATCGCCGAAGTCATTGCGCCGTTCTGTGCGCAGTATCCGAAGCTCGATATCGGCCTCACGATCCTGCCGGTGGACGACGTGCTCAACGAAGTCGCCGAAAGCCGCGCGCATATCGGCCTCGCGTTCAATCCGCCGCCGCATGAGCGCATCGAATATCGCGCGAGTTCCGCGCAACCCGTGGTGCTGCTCGTGCGCCGCGACCATCCGCTCGCGGTGCGCGGCACACCCGCCACGCTCGACGACCTGCTCGCGTGGCCGCTTGCGTTGATGCCCGGCACGTTCGGCATCGGGCATCTCGCGAAGATGCTCGCGTTCGCCGAGAACGTCGAGATCCGCGCGACGCTCACCACCAATTCGCTCACGGCGCTCAAGCGTTTTGTCGCGGTCGAAAACTTCGCGACGCTGATTGGCGAGTTCGCGGCCTCGCGCGAGATCGAGGCCGGCGAACTCGTGACCGTGCCGATCGATCACGCGCTCTTTCGGGGCACGAATGCCCGCGTGCTCGTGAAGTCGGGGCGGCCGCTCGTCGCGGCGGCGCACGAACTGCTCAACTGGATCCTGCAGCGCATGACGATGTTCGAGGCCGCGCGCAAGGGGGAATTGGCGGAATGACGCGGATGCCGCGCTGGAAGCGCGCCGCGTTGGCCTCGGGCTGTGTGTATGCCGGCGGGGCTTGCTGCGGCGGGTTATGGCCGATGCGGCCCGTCACGACGCGGTGCTCGTATTTGCCGGTGTGCTTGCTCGCGTAGACGCTGGGCGGCGTGTGCGGCGCACCGTTCGCGCCGACTTCGAGGGTGATCGCGCGCATGCCGATGGTTGGCCCCGGAACGAGCCGCCTGCAAATATCCACGGGCAAGGCTTCAAACCCAGCCCCCGCGCATCTTCACGTCACCTCAAAAACGTTCTCTCTATACTGGCCCGCGTGTCGTCCCCGCCTCCTTGCGTAACGCGCGGGTGCGTGGGTGCCGGTACGCTTCCGTATCCGCATCGCCCCCTCCCCGGATGCCGTCGCGAACGTCTGCGTATGCAGTCATGCCGGCGCGTCGGCGTCTGTTCGCACCGTGATCCGTCTGTAGTTCGAAACAGGAGAGTTTCTGATGAGC
This sequence comes from Paraburkholderia sp., assembly GCF_035501035.1. Classification (GTDB taxonomy): domain Bacteria; phylum Pseudomonadota; class Gammaproteobacteria; order Burkholderiales; family Burkholderiaceae; genus Paraburkholderia. The sequence goes on along the minus strand of NZ_DATJWR010000450.1, from coordinate 11,407 downwards.
ACATTCACCGCACGCGATGGCACGTCGATCTACTACAAGGATTGGGGCAGCGGCCGGCCCGTCGTTTTCTCCCACGGCTGGCCGCTTAGCGCCGACGCGTGGGACGCGCAAATGCTCTTCCTCGTGCAGAACGGCTTTCGCACGATCGCGCACGACCGCCGCGGCCACGGCCGCTCCGACCAGCCCGCGAAGGGCAACGACATGGATACCTGGGCCGACGACCTCGCGGAGCTGCTCGACAAGCTCGACGTGAAGGACGCCACGCTCGTCGGCCACTCCACGGGCGGCGGCGAAGTCGCGCACTATATCGGCCGCCACGGCACGAAGCGGGTGGCCGGCGCGGTGCTGATCGGCGCGGTGCCGCCCATCATGATCAAGAGCGAAAAGAATCCGGGCGGCCTGCCCAAGGATGTCTTCGACGGCATCCGCAAGGGCGTGGTCGACAATCGCTCGCAGTTCTTCAAGGATCTCGCCGTGCCGTTCTACGGCTTCAACCGCAGCGGCGCAAAGGTTTCGCAGGGGACGATCGACTCGTTCTGGCTGCAGGGCATGTGGGGCGGCATCCTCGCGCTGCATGAGTGCGTGCACGAGTTCTCCGAAGTCGACTACACCGAAGACCTCAAGAAAATCGACGTGCCCACGCTCATCCTGCACGGCGACGACGACCAGATCGTGCCGATCGACGATTCCGGCAAGCTCTCCGCGAAGATCGTCAAGGACGCGACGCTCAAGATCTACCCGGGCGGCCCGCACGGCATGTGCACGACGATGGCCGACCAGGTCAACGCCGATCTGCTCGCGTTCCTGAACCGCAAGTAACCGCGTAGCTCGCGGCGTGCCGCTTCAGCGCGAGCACGCCGCCAGCGCCTCCACGTACCGAGCCTGCCACGCAGGGTCTTGCCCGAACGCCGCGATGTCCGCGTGCAGGTCACTGGCCCAGGCCGCCATGCACGCGCGCCGGTTCGCTTCCACGGCGCGCGGCATCACAAGCACGGCCGCTACCACCGCGCTCACCGCCAGCGCGGTAATCGCCAGGCCGGTCGCCCAACGCCAGCCCTCGCCGCTTGCTGCCTTTGCACACGAGCATGTCGAAGCCGCTTCGTTCATCGCATTTCTCCTTATTGATTAGCAAGACAATCATTCGGGCGCAAAAACAGACGTGAAGGCATCACGCGAGTCCCTTGCGGATCTTGCGCATGCCTGTAACCGTCGATTCGAACAGGTCGGAGCCCACTTGCGCGCGCAGGCGGCGCGCGACATCGGCGCTCGCGCCATTGATCGGCCCGTCGAGCGCCTTGCCGCTCGGCGTGGGAAAGAGTCCCCACTCGCGGCCGTCGGCCTCGCCCTGGCGGCGCTCGAGCAGGTCCTTCTCGCACAGGCTGTCTACGAGCCGTGTAGCCGTGGGCCGCGCAATGCCAAGCGTTTGCGCAACATCGCTCGCAAGGCACCCCGGCTTCGCGAGCACGACGCGCAGCACGAAGCCCTGCGCAGGCGTGAGGCCGAACGGCGCATAGGCGGCGCTCCACTCGCGCTCGACCAGCCGCGCGAGCGCCGACGAATTGAAATAAAGGCAATGATCGAACATGGCGTCATGAAAGCACGAATTGATTAGCAAGGCAATTGTTATCGCAACCTTATGCCGATCAAAAGCCGCGCACCAATCAGGTGCCTATATCCCACTATTCAACCAGGAGAATCAGCCCTGAAAAGACCTCGACTCGCAAAAACTCTTCTATAAGACTGCCCGATTCACCCCTCTTTTTACAAGGGTCTTTACCAGCTTGACAAATAATCGAGGGCACGAACAAGAAAGCACCCGAGATGCGGCCAGATCGCCCGTAACGACCCGCTAAGCCTTACACAGCGGGGCCTCGGAGCGGAAACGCTTTCAGCGCGCGGCCGTCCGATCAACGCAAACGAGCCGCCTTCGTGCCCAATCGGCGCCGCGCAACGCGTTTCCACAATATGAAATTCATCGACAGTTCGGCCCCGGGCCGCCTCAAATTCAGGCAAAATCCATGTGTTTCGCCGACTGCGCGCAGCCGGTGGTGTTACCACCCCGTTTATTGATCCCGCCAAGAAGCCGATGAGCACCCAACCCACCATCATCTACACCCTGACCGATGAAGCGCCGCTGCTTGCCACCAGTGCGTTTCTGCCGATCATCCGCACCTTCGCTGCGCCGGCCGGCGTGAACGTCGAGACCAGCGATATTTCCGTGGCGGGCCGCATCCTCGGTGAATTCCCCGAATTCCTGACCGAGGAACAACGCGTGCCGGACAACCTGGCCGAACTCGGCCGTCTCACGCAGTTGCCGGAAACGAACATCATCAAGCTGCCGAACATCAGCGCATCGGTGCCGCAGCTCGTCGCCGCGATCAAGGAACTCCAGGGCAAGGGTTACAAGATCCCTGACTTCCCGGAAGATCCGAAGACCGACGAAGAAAAGGCAATCCAGAAGCGCTATTCGAAGTGCCTCGGCTCGGCAGTGAACCCGGTGCTGCGCGAAGGCAACTCGGACCGCCGCGCGCCGCTCGCGGTCAAGAACTACGCGAAGAAGCACCCGCACAGCATGGGCGAGTGGAGCATGGCTTCGCGCACCCACGTCGCGCACATGAAGCACGGCGACTTCTATCACGGCGAAAAGTCGATCACGAACGAAAAGGCGCGTGAAGTGCGCATGGAGCTCGTGACGAAGGGCGGCGAAACCATCGTCCTCAAGCCGAAGGTCGCGCTGCAGGCCGGCGAGATCGTCGACAGCATGTTCATGAGCAAGAAGCACCTGCTGGCCTTCTACGAAGAGCAGATGGAAGACGCGCGCAAGACCGGCGTCATGCTCTCGCTGCACGTGAAGGCGACCATGATGAAGGTTTCGCACCCCATCGTGTTCGGCCACGCCGTGAAGGTGTTCTACAAGGACGCGTTCGAAAAGCACGCAAAGCTCTTCGAAGAGCTCGGCGTGAACGTGAACAACGGCATGGTCGATCTCTACACGAAGATCGAATCGCTGCCGGAATCGAAGCGCGAAGAGGTGATCCGCGACCTGCACGCGTGCCACGAGCACCGTCCGTCGCTCGCGATGGTCGACTCGGCCAAGGGCATCTCGAACCTGCACGCACCGAACGACGTGATCGTCGACGCGTCGATGCCGGCCATGATCCGCGCAGGCGGCAAGATGTGGGGCGCCGACGGCCGTCCGGCCGATACGAAGTGCCTGATTCCGGAAAGCACGTTCGCGCGCATCTACCAGGAAATCATCAACTTCTGCAAGACCAACGGCGCATTCGACCCGCGCACGATGGGCACGGTGCCGAACGTCGGCCTGATGGCGCAGAAGGCTGAAGAGTACGGCTCGCACGACAAGACTTTCGAGATCCCGCAGGACGGCACGGCGCGCATCGTCGACAACGCCACGGGCGAAGTCATCGAAGCGCTCACGCAGGAAGTCGAGCAAGGCGACATCTGGCGCATGTGCCTCGTGAAGGACGCGCCGATCCGCGACTGGGTCAAGCTCGCCGTCACGCGCGCGAAGAACTCGGGTACGCCGGCCGTGTTCTGGCTCGACCCGTACCGTCCGCACGAAAACGAGCTGATCAAGAAGGTCGAAACATACCTGAAGGACTACGACCTGACCGGCCTCGACATCCAGATCATGTCGCAGGTTCGCGCAATGCGTTACACGCTCGAGCGCGTGATCCGCGGTCTGGACACGATCTCGGTCACCGGCAACATCCTGCGCGACTACCTGACCGACCTGTTCCCGATCATGGAGCTGGGCACGAGCGCGAAGATGCTCTCGATCGTTCCGCTGATGGCGGGCGGCGGCATGTACGAAACGGGCGCGGGCGGTTCGGCGCCGAAGCACGTGCAGCAGCTGGTTCAGGAAGACCACCTGCGCTGGGATTCGCTCGGCGAGTTCCTCGCGCTGGCCGTGTCGCTCGAAGACCTCGGCATCAAGACGAACAACGCGCGCGCCAAGCTGCTCGCGAAGACGCTCGACGCCGCCACCGGCAAGCTGCTCGACAACAACAAGGGCCCGTCGCCGAAGACCGGCGAGCTGGACAACCGCGGCAGCCAGTTCTATCTCGCGATGTACTGGGCCCAAGAGCTGGCCGCGCAGAAGGACGACGCGGAACTCGCGGCTCACTTCGCGCCGCTCGCCAAGGCGCTGGCCGAGAACGAGCAGACGATCGTCGCGGAACTGGCCGCAGTGCAAGGCAAGCCGGTCGACATCGGCGGCTACTACAAGCCGGACTTCGCGAAGCTCGCCGAAGTCATGCGTCCGAGCAAGACGTTCAACGCCGTGCTCGAAGCCGCAGCGAAGTAAGTTGATGGAACCTCCCCCCCGCGCCGCGTGGGGGAATGCGCTCCACCAAATGAATTGAGCCTCCCTTGGGAGGCTCGATTTTTTTTGCCCTTTGGTACCGCAGCACCACAGCGCCGTAGCGAAGTCGCGCCGCAAGGCACAACGGAACGGCTGGCGAACCGGAAGCGGGCGTGCTGCCCGCCCCCGTTTTTCAGGCTCAGTCGTCCAGCAGCGAGAGGTCGCGCACGGCGCCCTTGTCAGCCGACATCACCAGCTTCGCGTACGCCTTGAGCGCCGCCGACACCTTGCGGGGACGCGGCTTCGCCGGCTTCCAGCCCCGGGCGTTCTGCTCTTCGCGGCGGCGCGCCAGTTCTTCGTCGGAGACCAGCACGTTGATCGTGCGGTTGGGAATGTCGATGCGGATTTTGTCGCCGTCGCGCACGAGGCCAATGGCGCCGCCGGCTGCCGCCTCGGGCGAGCAGTGTCCGATCGACAGGCCCGAAGTGCCGCCCGAGAAGCGGCCGTCGGTCAGCAGCGCGCACGCCTTGCCGAGGCCCTTGGACTTGATGTAGCTCGTCGGGTACAGCATTTCCTGCATGCCAGGGCCGCCGCGCGGGCCTTCGTAGCGCACGATCACCACGTCGCCGGCCTTGACCTTGTCGGCGAGGATGTTTTCCACCGCTTCGTCCTGCGACTCGGTCACGTGTGCCGTGCCTTCGAACACGAGGATGCTGTCGTCCACGCCCGCGGTCTTCACCACGCAGCCGTTGAGCGCGATGTTGCCGGTCAGCACCGCGAGGCCGCCTTCCTTCGAGAACGCGTGCTCATAGGAGCGGATGCAGCCTTCGGCGCGGTCGAGATCGAGGCTCGGCCAGCGCGTGTTCTGGCTGAACGCCACCTGGCTGGGGACGCCGGCCGGCCCGGCCAGGTAGAACTGCTTGACGGCATCGCTCTGCGTGCGGGTGATGTCCCACTGTTCGAGCGCGTCCTTGAGCGTGGGCGCGTGCACGGTGGGCACGTCGGTGTGCAGCTTGCCCGCGCGCTCCAGCTCCCCGAGGATCGCCATGATGCCGCCCGCGCGGTGAACGTCTTCGATGTGGTACTTGTTCGTGTTGGGCGCGACCTTGCACAGCTGCGGCACGACGCGCGAAAGACGGTCGATGTCGTCCATCGTGAACTCGATGCCCGCCTCCTGCGCCACGGCCAGCAGGTGCAGGATGGTATTGGTCGAGCCGCCCATGGCGATGTCGAGCGTCATGGCGTTCTCGAACGCCTTGAAGCCCACCGAGCGCGGCAGCACGCGCTCGTCTTCCTGCTCGTAGTACTGGCGGGCCAGCTCGACAATGCGGCGGCCGGCGCGCTTGAAGAGCTGCTCGCGGTCCGCGTGCGTGGCCACCACCGTGCCGTTGCCCGGCAGCGAAAGGCCCAGCGCCTCGGTGAGGCAGTTCATCGAGTTGGCCGTGAACATGCCCGAGCACGAACCGCAGGTCGGGCAGGCGGAGCGCTCGACTTCGGCCACTTCGGCGTCGGAGTACTTGCTGTCCGCCGCGATCACCATGGCGTCGATCAGGTCGAGCTTCTTGACCTCGATAGCTTTGGTGACGGGGTTCGCGAGGCGCGTCTTGCCCGCTTCCATCGGGCCGCCGGAAACGAAGATCACCGGAATGTTCAGGCGCATGGCGGCCATCAGCATGCCCGGGGTGATCTTGTCGCAGTTCGAGATGCACACCATGGCGTCGGCGCAGTGCGCGTTGACCATGTATTCCACCGAATCCGCGATGATGTCGCGGCTCGGCAGCGAATACAACATGCCGTCGTGGCCCATGGCGATGCCGTCGTCGACGGCGATGGTGTTGAATTCCTTGGCCACGCCGCCCGCGGCTTCGATTTCGCGCGCAACGAGCTGGCCGAGATCCTTCAGGTGCACGTGGCCGGGCACGAACTGGGTGAACGAGTTGACGACCGCGATGATGGGCTTGGCAAAGTCTTCGTCTTTCATGCCGGTGGCGCGCCACAGGGAGCGCGCACCTGCCATGTTGCGGCCGGCGGTGGAGGTTTTGGAACGGTATGCGGGCATTGTGGTTGCAGAAGAAAAATCGCAGAAAGGAAGCGGGCCACGGGAATAAAGGCCCCACGCGCGCCCTTGCGAACAACCTCTTGAGCTGCGCTCTGGGCAAACCGCGCAATTATCCCACAGCCCGGCTGGCGCGTCCGCGCGCCCCCCAGGGTTCCCTGATCTTGCCAAAAGCGCTTGCGGAAAGCGCACGCCTGCACCAATACTGCTGCGTCAGACTCGCACGCAGCACCGAACGCCAACGCAAGACGATCAACGCGTGACGGAGAGAGCCATGTCCATGCAGAACATCAAGCACGTGGTCGTCGTGATGTTCGAAAACCGCTCGTTCGATACGATGCTGGGCGGCCTTTATGCCGATGGCACCGCGCCTGCGCATTTCCTGCCAGCCGCGAGCGCCGAGCAGCCGTTTGACGGGCTCAAGCCTGGCATGTGCAACCTGTCCAGCGCGGGCGCCTCGATTCCCGCGAGCGCACCGGCTTCCTCCTCCACGCTCCCCGACCCCGATCCGGAGGAAACCTTCGTGAACGTGCACGTTCAGTTGTTCGGCAAGGATGGCGTGTCGCCCATGTCGGGCTTCGTCCAGAACTACGAATCGACGAAGACGACGGACGCAACCCAGGTCATGCAGTGCCACAGCCCCGATCAACTGCAGGTGCTCTCGGCGCTAGCGCGCGCGTACGCCGTCTGCGACGCCTGGTTCGCCCCCGTGCCCAGCCAGACCTGGCCGAACCGCGCATTTGCCCACGCGGGCACCTCGAACGGCCACGTCGACAACGGCACACCACCCAACCCATTCCAGTGGGATGTGCCGACCATCTTCAACGTGCTGAGCAACGTGGGCGCGAGCTGGGCCGTGTACAGCGACGCGTGCGTCGCACCGTCGCTCACCCAGACCATGTTTCCGAAGCTATGGGGCGAGCAGTACGAGCCGAACTTCCAGCGCTTCAGCGCCTTCGTCTCGGCGTGTCAAAACAATACGCTGCCGCAGTATTCCTTCATCGAGCCGCGCTTCATGCTCGATCCCAACGATCAGCACCCGCCACACGATATCAACGCAGGCGAAAGCTTCCTCTATGACATCTGGAGCGCCGTGAGCACGTCGCCCGCGTGGACCGAAACGCTGCTCGTCATCACCTACGACGAGCACGGCGGCACCTACGATCACGTGCTGCCGCCCGCCAACGCCGTGCCTCCCGATACCGCCAGCAATCCCGGCGAGCAGAACTTCGGCTTCGACAGCTTCGGCGTGCGCGTGCCGGCCGTGGTGGTCTCGCCGTACATCGCGGCAGGCACCGTGTTCCGCTCACCCGGCGCCACGCCCTATGACCACACGTCGATCCTCGCCACACTGCGCGACTGGCTCGACATCGCGCCCGCCGCCATGCTGCCGAGCCAGCGCGTGGCGGCCGCGCCCACGCTCGCCCCGTTGCTCACGCTCGACACCGCCCGCACCGACCTGCCGGCAATCGCCGCGCCGCCGGCCACCGGCTTCGTCCCGACCAGTCTCACGCGCCCGCTGAACGACCTGCAAAAGAGCCTCGTGAGCGGCACGGCGCTGCGCTCGGGGCTCGACCCGGAGGCCACGCTCAATTCGACGCCAACCCGCCAGCACGCGGTGGACTTCTTCACCAACCTGTTTTCGTCGCCGCAATCCTGAGCGTTTCCTGAGCGTTTCCTGAGCGTTTCCTGAGCGTGCGCGAGCGGGCGAATCGCGCGTTGCCTCAGGTTTCGCCGAGTCCCTCTCTCGCGATCAGGTCGAGCAACACGGCCGAAAACGCGTTCGCGGCCAGCGTGGTCGATGCGCGCCGCCGCGTGAGCAGCGCGACGGTGCGCTGCGGGAGCGCCGGCGTCACGGGCAGTGCGACGAGCCCGCGATGCTCGCGCAGCACCGCAGACGGCAGCAGCGTGGCGAGCGTGCCATCCTTCACGAGCCTGAGCACCGTACTCACCGAGTTGGCCTGCACCATCACGCGCGGGCTCAGCTGGTGTGCGCGGAAATAGGCGTCGGCGAAACGGCGCACCACGAAGTCCGGGCTCAGTAGCGCAAGCGGCATCGCCTCCAGTTGCTGCGCGGTGACCGCCGTGCGCCGGCGCGCGAGCGGATGGCGCGAGGCCACGAGCAGCGCCATGTGCTCGGCAAAGAGCGGACGCACTTCGATTTCGTCGGAGCGCACATCGGTGAAGCCAATGCCGAGATCGAGCTCGTCGCGCTCGAGGCCGCCTTCGATATCCTCCAACGGCCGCTCGCTCACTTCGAGCGCGATGGCCGGGTGCGCTTCGCGAAAGCCTCGCAGCGCCGGGCCGATCAGATACTCGGCGAAGGTGGGCGTATAGGCGAGCCGCAGCAGGCCGCGCGTGAGGTCGCGCACCTCGTGCAGCGCGCGCTTGCCGGCGTCGAGATGCGCGAGCGCCTCGCGCGCGTGTTCGATATACACACGTCCGAACTCGGTGAGGCTGATGGCGCGGCCACTGCGGTCGAACAGCGCGCCGCCGAGATCGTTCTCGAGCTGACGGATCTGCTGCGAGAGCGCCGGTTGCGAGACGTGCAGCACTTCCGCTGCGCGCGTGAAATTCTTCAACTCCGCCACGGTGAGCACGTAGCGTATCGAGCGAAGCATCAAGGTGGCTGCCTCCGGATGTCTCCATAAGGCGCGCTTATCGTGACGATCCGAATATCGTCTTGGACGCCGGCGCACGCCCTGCGCAAAATGCATTGCGATGGGGGCAAGCGAAGCGCGGCAGGTGCGCGCCTCGCCCGCCGGGAGACCATTCTACCGGGGAGCAAACGGATGTTCGAGTCGATCGCGCTGAGCGTGGTGGCCGTGGGCGCAGGCGCATGCCTGACGTTCCTCGTCGCTATCCTCCTGCCGGAGCCCGTCGCCGCGAAGGCGGGGCGCGGCGGCCTCTATGCCGGGCTCGGCGACGAGGTTGAAGGCTTCGAGCATTCGAGCCATGCGCGCGCACGACGCATGCGCGCGCTCATGACACGGCGCGGGGACCGCCGCCCGACGAGGCTCCTGCCCGAAGGCGCGCCGAGCGCTATCAATAGACATCGCGCACGTAGCGCTTGTCCCGAGCGAGTGCACTGACGTAGTCATGCGCGGCCTCGCCGCTCATGCCGCCGTGCCCGCACACCACCTCCTTGAGCGCCGCGTCCACGTCCTTCGCCATGCGGCTCGCGTCACCGCACACGTAGAGGTGCGCCCCTTCCTGCAGCCACGCCCATAGCTGCGCGCCCTGCTCGCGCATGCGATCCTGCACGTAGACTTTCTCGCTCTGGTCGCGCGAAAACGCGAGATCGAGGCGGTCGAGGTGGCCGTCCTTGCGCATTTGCTCCAGTTCGTCGCGGTAGTAGAAGTCGGTGGCCGCGTGCTGCTCGCCGAAGAAGAGCCAGTTGCGGCCCGTGTCGCCGCGCGCCTGGCGCTCGTGCAGGAAGGCGCGGAAAGGCGCGACACCCGTGCCGGGGCCGACCATGATCATCGGCGCGTCGCCGTTGCGCGGCGGCCGGAAATGCGTGCTCTTCTGCACGAACACGGGCACGCTGCCCTCTTGCGCGCGGTCGGCAAGGAAGGTCGAGGCCACGCCCTTGCGCTCGCGGCGGCCGTTGCTGTAGCGCACCGCCGAAACGGTCAGATGCACTTCGCCTGCATGCGCCTTCGGGCTCGACGAAATCGAATAGAGCCGCGGCTGCAGGCGCTTGAGCATGCCGAGCAGTTCGGGCGCGTTCATGTCGACGGGATATTCGTGGAGCACGTCGGCAAGCTGCTGGCCCCAGAGCCAGTTGCGCAGATCGCCCTTGCGCGTCTCGTCGAGCATCTCGGCGAGGCCCCGGGAGCGCGTGCGCGAGGCGATGAAGGCCAGCGCATCGGCGTTGGGGCGCGCGATCTCGTAGTGCTTGCTGAGCGCCTCGCCGAGGCGCATCTCGCCCTGGCCGCTCACGGAAACCGGCGTGTCGGCGGCAAGGCGCGTGAGCCCGAGCAGTTCGTCCACCAGCGCGGGGCAGTTGGTGGGCCACACGCCCAGCGCGTCGCCCGCTTCGTAGTCGAGCCCCGCCTCGCCCGTCGCCAGCGAGAAGTAGCGCGTGTCCTTCGTCGCGCCTTGCATGTTCAGACGCACGTTTTTCAGCAGTTTCGAGACGGCCGGGCGCGCCTTCGTTGCGGCGCAGCCGGGCAGCACTTCGGGAATCGAGCCGTCGGCGGGCACCGCGTGCAGCGCCGCATCTTCTGCCTTGATGCGCACGACGATGCGATCGAGCCATGCATCGGCCGCGCTTTGATATTCGCTGTCGCAATCCACCCGCTCCATGAGACGCGTCGCGCCCAGCGCTTCGAGACGCGCGTCGAGCTTGCGGCCATGGGCGCAGAACTGGTCGTAGTTGCGGTCGCCCAGCGAAAGCACCGAGAAGCGCAGCGCCGCCAGACGCGGCGCACTCTCCACGGCGAGCGCGCTCCAGAACGCCGCGCCGTTGTCGGGCGCGTCGCCGTCGCCGAACGTGCTCGTCATCAGGAGTACGTACTGTGCCTTCGCGAGATTCGCAAGCGGGTAGTCCGCCATGCAGGCCGTACGGATCTCGAAGCCCGACTCCATCAGTTGCATCGCGTAGCGTTCGACGAGCGATTCGACGTTGCCTGTTTGCGAAGCCCACAACAGCACGACCTTCGGGCGCGTATGGGCGATACGCACGCCGTGCGGCTTGTCTTCCGGCGCGGCGAGCGCGGCACTGCGCGCGATGGGCTCCGCGCGGCTGAAGAGACCGGCCAGCAGGCCGTCGAGCCATACGCGCGTCTGCGCGGGAAACGGCGCATGCGCGGGCAGCACGGGCACGCCTGCGGGCTCGGTCGTCCTCAGCGAGCGCAGGCCGCCGACGAAGCCCGCGAGGTACTGGCGTTGCGCCTCGTCCAGCTCCGGCGCGGCGACGTCGTCGAGACCGAGCAGCGTCGAAAAGGCATCGATACAGGACATGTCGTGTTCCTGGAACAGGTTGGCGGCTTGCTGCGCGCTCGCTTCGAATGCGGCCGGGGCAA
>NZ_DATJWR010000449.1:0-11942 GCF_035501035.1 Paraburkholderia sp. | reverse complement strand
TCGACCTTCAGGTCCATGGTCCCGCCTTCGGGGCCCTGCAAGGTGACCGTTTTTGTTTTTTGATCGACGGCGACCACGTTTGCCGTGACCTTGACCTCGCGCCCCACCATGCCGCCGGGCTTCGCGCCGCTTGCCGCGCGCTCCATCGAAGGCGTCTCCTGCATCGAGGTCTCGCCACCGCCGCCCTTTTTCAGGCTCAGCGTGAGGGCCTCCTTGTAAGTCATGGTGACGACGTCGCCAACCTTCAGTTGATCGAAGTTTCTAACCTCCGGCCCCAACTCGACGTCGACCATCTTGCCGTCATGGCGCTTTAGGGTGACGGTGCGCGTATCGGGATCGATCTTGTCGACGGTCGCTGTCACCTTGTGCATGCCGGAAGCGCTGGCCTTTCCTGGCTCGCGCGTCACATTGGCGGACATCTGCCCTTGGGCCGCGGCAAGCTGCGCCACGGCGATGATTGCTGCTGAAACAACCCACTTGACGTACGACATCGCTTCCTCCATTTGGACACCGACGCCCCACAGTCTCGCGGCGGCCGCGATCTGCGCCGCCGGGCGCCGCGTGACGCGGCATCGGGCACCACGCCCAATGAAACGTTGCGTTTGCCTCGAACCTCGCTGCTCGCACGCCAGCACCACGCTCGCACGGGCGACAGCCCCGGCGCAGCAGCAACACGACGTGCGAATCCCAGCTTGCAACCCCATACTGTCAGACGCAGCGAAAAGGACAAATCAGACCTTGGTCTTATGCTGCTGCGTACAGACCACGTGTCCCTCGAAGGGGTCGCCGTCCAGCCTCCTGTCCGATCCTGGTTCGAGCACGCGCGGTACTACTTGACCGTGTAGCCACGCCCTTCCATGCACGCGGAGAATGCGCGATTGAACGTGTCGATTGCGCCCTGCGTCTGCGCCTGGCTATTCGCCTGCGCAGCCTGCTGGTTCCGACGCGCGCGTGCTCCGCCCACCATCGTCCCGCCCACTGCGCCAATCGCCGCGCCCTTGCCGGCATCGCCCGTGATGGCGCCGATCACCGCACCGCCCGCCGCGCCGCGCGCAGCGCCCTGGACACGCTCTCCGCCCCCGACTGCCGGCCCCGAAGGGGGCGGCGACGTCGATGCAACCGTGGCCGGGTCGATACCGGTGTTGGACTTCGCCCATGAATAGCACGCCGATTGATCCTTCTGCTGTTGCTGTGCGCTCTGCCCCCTCGCCGGGTAAGCGATGGGCGTTGCCTCCACGGCAGCCACGAACAGCAATGCGGCCGCGCACGCTGCGCCGGCGCGGCCAATTATGTAGGCATCCATATCAACTCATTCTGCACGCCGGGGCGCACACCGATCCTGCCCGATGCTATCGACGGGGAGCCGAGCAACGACTGCCGTAGCCCCGCATGAGGCCCGAGCGCATGGCAATCGCGCCTGGCGGCCTCCCGTGCGCCTGTCCTTTCAATCATGTAACACGTAAGCAGGTCAGGACAATGAGACCATGGTCCTACCGTCACCCGCAGCAGGCTGCCGACGATTCGGCACGTTTGCAAACCCAGTGATGCCCTGCTATACGGGCCCACTGCGCCGGCCCTCCGAGAGGTGTCGGAGGCGATACTCGCGGCAAGCCTCGCGCAGTGGGGTTCGTGACCGTACCCCATGCGAGAAAACCCGGCAAAATGGGCGCTTCACTCGCACGCGCAAGCAACCGGCGGGGTAAAACACCACGCAAGGAGACGGTTTCGAATGGATCGGATGGCAGCCATGGAAACGTTTGTCGCGGTGGTGGAGGCCGGCTCGTTTTCGGCGGCCGCGCGGCGGCTGAAGCTCGGGCAACCCGCCGTTTCGAAATCCGTCGCGCAACTGGAGGCGCACCTGGGCGCGCGTCTGCTGCTGCGCTCCACGCGCGGCCTCACGCCCACCGACGCCGGCCAGCGCTTCTACGAACACGCCCGGCTCTCGATCGAGGAGGCCGATCAGGCGGAGCAGGTGGTGCGCGAGTCGTCGGGCGGGCTCTCGGGAGTGCTGCGCATCAGCGCGGCCGTAACGTTCGCGCGCCTGCACGTGCTGCCCGCGCTCAAGACCTTTCTCGAGCGCCACCCCAATTTGCAGCTCGACATCATCCTCGACGATCGCTCGATCGATCTGCTAGAAGAGGGGGTGGACGTCGCCCTGAGAATGGGCTCGCTCGACGACTCGACGATGACGGCACGGCGTATTTCGCAAACCCGGCGCCTCGTGGTCGGTACGCCGCAGTATTTCGCACAGGCCGGCGTGCCGCAAACACCCGCTGAACTGAGCCGGCACCAGGCGATCGTCTATTCGCGGCGCGGCGGCGGTGAATCCTGGTCATTCAGCCGCAACGGCACGCAAGTCGCCGTCATGGTCACCGGGCGCGTGCGCGTGAGCGCAGCCGAAGGCATGCGTACTGGCGTGCTCGGCAATATGGGCCTCGCCATCGCCTCGGAATGGATGTTCTCGCCCGAACTCGCAAACGGCACGGTGCAGGTCGTGCTGACCGGCTGGCAATTGCCGGCCGTCGACCTGTGGGCCGTATTCCCGGCTGGGCGGCTCGTGACCTCCAAAGCGCGCGCGTTCGTCGCCTTTGTCGAGGAAGTGCTGGGGACGGCAGCCCCAGTGGTGGCGACCGCTGCACACGAGCGCTGAAGCGCGCGTTGCGGGCGACTACACGCGCGCCGCCGCCTTTTCGAGAACCGGGAACATCTCCTCGGGTTCGGGGCGCTGCGTGTAATCAGGATTGACCTCCGAATACAGCACGACACCGTCGCGACCGATCACATAGCGCGCCGGCATGGGCAGCGTCCAGGACGGGTCGTCGTTGAACGCCGCAAGATCGTTCCTGAGGCGCTTGTACGCCTCGATCAGATCGTCGGGCAGCGCGAAACGCAAGCCGAATGCCGAGCTCGTTTCGCCGCGCGGGTCGCTCAGCACCGCAAAGCCCAACGCGTTCTCGCGCACCGCCTTGCGGCTGTTCGCCGGCGTTTGCGGCGAGATCGCCACGATGCTCGCACCGAGTGCACGCAATTGCGGCAATGCCTCGTTCAGCGCTTGCAGCTCGAGGTTGCAATACGGGCACCAGACGCCGCGATAGAACGTGACGACGAGCGGCCCGTGCCCCAACCGTTCGGATGACGAAACGATATGGCCGTCCTGATCCTTCAGGCTGAACTGGGGCGCACGCTGGCCCGCCTTGATGGCGCGGGCCGCCTGTCCGCTCGCGATCAGATCGGCGGTGGCGCGCTCCATGATCGGAAGGATTTCGGGCGACGCGTTATAGGGCGGCTTGCCGGCCTTGAAATCGGCCTTGAAGGCATCGAGTTTCTGTTGCAGCGACATGACTGTTCTCCTTGCACCTCACAGGTTGACGGTGAGCCCATGATGCGCGACGAGACGCACCCGCAAAAGCTACGTCTCGTCGATAACAGTCATTCCCGGCAGGCATGGCCCACTGCGGGCCCACGTTTCAGATCGACTTGACCTCGCCGCCGTCCATCCTCAGTGTCGTCCCCGTCATCCAGTGCGCGGCCGGCGATACGACAAACGCCATCAGTTCCGCTATCTCCTCTGGCGTGCCGTACCGTGCGATGCCGGCTTCGGCGGGGAATTTCGCCGTCGCTTCTTCCACGCTCATGTCGTGCAGCGGCGCCCAATGCTCCAGATAGGACTGGCGGCGGCCCGTCATCACGGCACCCGGCAGCACACTGTTGACCTGCACGCCGTCCGCGATGCCCCGGTCCGAGAATGCCTTGGCGAGCGCGACGATGGCCGCATTGATCGTGCCTACGGCCGCATAAGGGGCCTTTGGAAACAGCGCGGAATTGCCCGACATCAGCACCACCGCGCCCGAACTCGCCTTCAGCGCCGGCCAAGCCTCGATGGTCAAACGTCGCGCACCGTGCAGTTTCAACGCAAGGCCGCGCTCCCACTGCTCGTCGGTCATCTCGAACAGGTCGATCTGCGGCACCGCGCCGGCAATGTTGAGCAACGCGTCGATACGGCCGAAAGCCGCGAGCGTCTGCTCGACCACTTGCCGCGCGGCCTGCGGCGCAGCGAGGTCGACGTCGATCACGAGCGCCTCGGCGCCCGCCTTTCTCACATCGGCGGCGGTTTGTTCGAGGTTCTCGCGGTTGCGCGCCACCACGGCGATCGAGCCGAAGTCCCGCGCCAACCTCACGGCAGTCGAACGACCCATGCCCTGGCTCGCGCCCGTTACAATTGCGACTTTGCTGGCCATAATCGCGCCCCCATTCAATCAGTATTGCCAATCATTTACCCGAGAAATTCGATGATCTCCGTGGCGATCTCATCGGCGTGTGTTTCCAGCGCGAAGTGACCGGTGTCGAAGAAACGCACCACTGCGTCGGGCAGGTCACGCTTGAACGCGTGCGCGCCCGCGGGCAGGAAGAAAGGATCGTTCTTGCCCCACACGGCGAGAAACGGCGGCCGATGCGTGCGGAAATACGCCTGAAACTCAGGATACAGCGCGACATTGCTTCGATAGTCGCGGAACAGATCCAGCTGAATCTCATGCGCGCCAGGGCGCTGCATGTAGTAGTCGTCGAGCGAATAGCCGTCGGGCGACACGGCCTGTGCATCAGGCACGCCGTGCGTGTATTGCCAGACCGTCGTCTCACGCGCGAGCAGCGCGCGCAGCGCTTCCCGATTGGCCGGCGAATCATCCTGCCAGTAAGCGCGAATCGGATTCCAGCCGTCGCTCAACCCCTCTTCATAGGCGTTGCCGTTTTGCGAAATGATTGCCGTGATCCGCTCGGGGTGCGCGAGCGCGAGACGCAAGCCCGTGGGTGCACCGTAGTCGAAGACATACACGGCGAACCGATCGAAGCCGATCCGTTCCGTAAAGCGCGCGATCACCTTCGCAATGTTCTCGAACGTGTACGCGAATTGCGCGCGATCCGGCAGGTCCGACTGGCCGAAGCCCGGCAGGTCCGGCGCGACGATATGGAAGCGCTCCGCCAGCTTCGGAATGAGGTCGCGGAACATGTGGCCGGCGCTCGGAAAGCCGTGCAGCAACAGCAGCTTCGGTGCGCCGCGCTGGCCGGCTTCACGGTAGAAGACGTTGAAACCGTCTACGTCGGCACGGCGGTAGGCGATGGCAGTCATTGGGTTTCTCCAGAGGGGCACTCATGAACGGGGGTTTGCATCACACCGCGCGGCGTGGCGGGGCGTGGCGCGATGAAATCGATTGAACGACTTTTTGTAACCTGTCAATTCATTTTTTACAGGTTACAAAGTAGATCCGTAACTTGTCAAGAGGGATTTTGATGGTTACACTGAAAACCGTTTAGTTAGCGATTCGTCACAAGAAATGGACTACCGCCCGATTCCCGCGATATTCGTAGCCGATGCTCCCGGGCTCGACTTCCTGAACTCGATCGCGACGCCGGTGGATGTGCCGGTCGACTGGATTGGCGACGGCGAAGGCCTGCTGTCCTGGCTGGAGCAGGCCGACATGGTGAGCGCACCGACGCTGGCCGCGATGCGCTCGCAATTCCCTGCGGCCGAGCTCGACGCGGTTGCGACACGGGCGCGTGAACTGCGCGAATGGTTCAGAGGGTTCGTGCGCGACAGGAAGGGCCGGCCGCTGGCGAGCGCGGATCTGCTCGAACTCGATCCGCTCAATCGGTTGCTCGCGCGCGACGATCGATACGGAGAAGTCGTCGAGGGAGATGCCGACGGTGGACCGGCCTTCGAATACCACGTGACTCGACGGTGGAAGTCGCCGGAATCGCTATTGATGCCGATTGCCGAAGCGCTGGCGAAGCTCGTTTGCGAGGAAGACTTCACGCAAGTGAAAGCGTGCGAAGGTCCGCGATGCACGCTGTTGTTCGCCGACCACACGCGCGGCCACGCGCGCCGCTGGTGCAGCATGGCGATCTGCGGCAATCGCGCCAAGGTTGCCGCACATCGCAAGAGGCTCAAGGAGCGCGAGAGCGGGTCATAATGCGTTTGCCCACGAAATACGTTGCCTGCGTCAAAGCGAAGCTCGCTTCGCTCGAGGTTTCGCGCTTTTAGCTAATGCTCTGCAGTCCTTTGCATACTGCGGGCTTGTCTTCAATCGCGATCCGGCGCGCCAAGCGGAAACAGCGGTCGAAACGGCCGCGCCTCCTCCACGGCACGCGCAAACGACGGCCGGGCGAGCAGCCGTTCGCGATAGGTGCGCAACACCGGATACGTCGCCGCAATCCGATGCGTCCAGTCGGCATAGAACAGGGAAGGCGCCGCCGCGCAGTCTGCCAGCGTGAAGTCCTCGCCCGCCGCCCAGGTTCTGCCTGCAAGCTGGCGATCGAGCCACGCGTAGGCGAGTTCGAGCTTGTTCCTGGCAAAGTCCAGCCCTTCCTCGCGCTTCGCCGGGTCGCCGGTCAGCGCGCCATCCACTGCGCGCTGCACGGGCGTCATGACATGCAAATCGAAGAAGCGGTCGAGAAAGCGCACGTCCAGCGCCGCCATGGGATCGGCAGGCAGCAGGCGCACCGGCCAGGAATGCGCGAGTTGCAGGTACTCGATGATGATGCTTGTTTCGGCGACGTTGCGCTCGCCATCCACGAGCAGCGGAAACTTGCGCAGCGGCCAGCGCTGCAGCCACTGCGCCGAGTGCTCGGGCATATCCGGCCCGAGGATGCGGAATTCGAACGGCGTGTTGTTCTCGTAGAGCGCGATGAGCACCTTCTGCGTGTACGAGGAGAACGGATGGCCATAAAGCGCAAGCGACATCGTGGGACCCCCTGATCCGGGCAGGCATGGTTGTCGACGGTTGGCAAGTCGTTGAACCATGCACCCGTTGTGTGGGGATTGCAAGCGTCGGCTTGCCACACACTATCCGGCCGGGCGCAGCACTATAACGAAGCGCTGTGGCGTACGGCCACCGGTGGCTAACCGCACCGGATGCGGTGAGTGGCATCGCGCGCAGTGCTGTTATTTCACAGCCCGGCTTGCCACTGCTGCGCGTTAGGGTTGAGGAAATCTCGAACCAGCCTTCAAACACGTCCCAAGAGCGACACACAGCCCGATTCCTCCAGGTGCCGACGTGTACGACGAAAACAACGCCTCGATCGGCGTTTTTGGTCAAGGCAGCCGCGCTTTCGTTCGCAGCGCACACGACGCGGGAACGTGGACCATCAAGTGGGGCAAGTCGGATGCGCAGCAATGCTCGTATCCCTATGCATTGCCGAAACAGAACCAGAACGCTGACGCAGCGCGTGTCATGACCCATGTCACCGGGACCTGCATGAGCATCAAAGGGGAATGATATGAACAGCATGATTGACAGACTACTGAAATACGTTGCCACTGCACTGTTTTTTCCCGCGCTGTTGATGGGCAAAGCATCCATTGCCCATGCAGCCGACGCCGATTGCAGGCCGCGCGGTCTGTCGGGGTCGGTCAACACGGTCAACGTGGTCAACGTGGTCAACGTGGTGACTTCGGGTCGAATGTGGCCGTGCCCTATGCGGCGGCGGTCGGCGCCACCATCGCCACGCAAGCGTGGAACGCGCCATCATCGGGACTGGATAATCCTTCGGTCATCATCATGCAATGCCGCAAGGCCGGCGATCTGCGGATAAAGATCGTCGCCAATCAGACCGACCCGACGCCTCGCGGCTCGGCGGGGTTTCTCCAGGCGCTGTCACCCAACATCAATGTCCGGTTCACGCTCGGAACCGACACCAGCAATTCATCCATGTGGATGAACACCACGGGCACAGGCAACACCACTACCATTCCCAATACGATTCCCGATGTCGCCGATATTGGCGGCGGCCCCCTGAACCCCTCGCTCGCAAGTGCCAACTTCACCAGCCAGCCGGCCGGAACCTACAATCTGACACTGGCGAGGTTGATGCAACTCATCCCGTTGACGGCCACGGCCACAGGGCATCGTCACCCGACTGCACGGCAGCGAGTGCGACGGCACAGATAGATCGTTAGCAGTGCGAAGGCGGTTGCGGCTTCATCGCCTCCCACCCGCAAGCCGCAGCGCATCGGGATGACGCCTCAACCGCAACATCGCGATGCAGCCGAGCGCGGGCCCCACGGCCAGCATGCCGAAGCCGCCCCGCCAGCCGAGCCACGCCACCACGTAGGGCACGAGATGGATGCTGACCAGCGTGAGCAGAAAGCCCGCGCAGGTCTGCGCGGTGAGTAGCGTGCCGACCGAGGCCGGATCGGCCAACTCGGCTACGCTCGCCGAGAACTGAGCCGAATCGGCGATCACAGAGAGCCCCCACACGAGCGCAACGACACCCATCACGACGAGGGGCGCGCTGGCGAGCCAGCCCATCAACGCCGCGCACGTGGCGCTCGTTGCCATCGCGCCAACCGTGACGGCCGTGCGGCCCACGCGATCCGCGAGCGCGCCCCCAAGCCACGCGCCCGCCGCACCAATCCCGATGACGGCAAAGGTCATCCATTCCGCGCGCGTGCGGGCGTTGGCCACGCCGCGGGCCGCCAGCGTTTCCTGGAGGAACAGCGCGAGCCACGCCCACATAGCGTAGAGCTCCCACATGTGCCCGAGGTAGCCGAGATTGGCGAGACGCAGCGCGGGCTTGCGCCATGCCTGCGTGACCTTCGTCATGTCGATGCGCGCCGCCCGCCGTATGTTCGGGCCGATGCCGGCAAAACCGATCAGCACGGCCGCGCATGCCGCGCAAGCCGCGGCAACGCCGTAGATCGTGCGCCAGTCGAGGCCGCCCGTGGCCGCCAGCAGATGCGGGCTGGCCGACCCTAGCGTGAGCGCGCCCACGAGCAGGCCAACGAGCAGGCCGAGATCGCCCTGCGCCCATGTGGCCGCGAGCCGCATGCCAACGGGATAGACGCCCGCCATGGACATGCCGGTGATGAAGCGCAGCGCGACGACCACGCCGCCAACGGGCGGCAAAAACGCGAGCGCCGCCGTGGCGACAGCGGCCACGAGCGCGGAACCTGCGAGCAGCCTGCGCAGATCGTAGCGGTCGGGCAGCGAGAGCAGCGCCGAGGTCACCGTGCCGGCCACGAAGCCGAACTGCACGGCGCTCGTGAGCAACGCCTCGTCGAACGCGGCAATGGCGTGGGTCTGCTTGATGACGGCCACCACCGTGCTCGACGAGAACCAGACGCCCATCGCCGCGACCTGCGCGAGCAGCAGCAACGCGAGCGAAGCGGCCTTGCCGCGTTGCGCGGTTTCGGGCTCGGGTGGCATCATTTCGTCGGTTGCTCTGGCGCTTGCCGTGGCAAAAGGCGACGTGCGCGCCACGCTCAGGCCGCCGCGGCGTGCGCTTGCGCGAGCACGCGATGAAACGCCCGGCCGAACCAGATCAGGCCGTCGCGCCCGCCCACCATGCGCGCCGCCTTGATCTCGCAGAAGAACACCGTGTGCGTGCCGACTTCGGTCGCCCGCGTAATGTGGCAATCGAACGAACTCACTGCCCCGCGCAGCGCCGGTGCGCCCGTTTCGAGCTGGTACCAGTCGGCGCTCGCGAAGCGTTCTTCGATGTCCATGTCCTTGGTGGCGAAGTGCGTGGCCACCTCGCGCTGGTCGGCGGCCACCACGTTCACGCACAACCGGCCGTTCTCACGCATGATCGCGTTGTTGCGGCTAGCCCGATTGATGCAGACGAGCAGCGTGGGCGGCTCGTCCGTCACGCCGCACACGGCCGAAGCGGTGCAGCCCGCGCGCCCCGCGTCGCCGTCGGTGGTGATGATGTTCACGGCGGCCCCGAGGCCCGCCATGGCATCGCGAAAGAGTGATTTGTCCACCATGTTCTTGTCCGCTTGCCGCGGTCTCCTCGTAGCGGGAATATCAGAGCGCGCCGTTCGCGTGTGCGCCAGCGTGTGCGCCACCGCTTGTGCCACGATATCCGGCGCCCACGTGCGAAGCCGGCAGGCGCGCGCCGCCAGACAGTTTCTCGCGCAAGGTGCCCTCGCGATACGCGCGCTTGTAGGCACCCCGCTCCTGCAGCTCAGGCACCAGCAGTTCGATCACGTCGTCGAAGCACTCCGGCACCACCGTGCGCGAAAGATTGAAGCCGTCCACTCCGGCCTTTTCGCTCCACTCGATCATGGTCTCGGCAAGCTGCGCGGCCGAGCCCACCCACGGCGCCTGCCGGCTGCCGAGCACCATCTGCTCGAGCATCTTGCGGCGCGTCCATTGCGGGCCGGCGCTGCGCGTCATCGCTTCGACGTTCGAAACGATGGCCTGGCTCTTGCCCGTGTCGATGGGTTCGTCGAGGTCGTAGCGCGCGAAGTCGATGCCAAGCGACCCGGCCGCGTGCGCGAGCGCCGCTTCTGAACTTACGTAGCGGCGATACTCCTCGAATTTCGCACGCGCTTCGCTTTCGGTGCGTCCGACGATCAGCGTCGCGCCGAGAAAAACCTTCACGTCGCCGGCCTCGCGCCCGAGTTGCACGGCCTGAGCGCGAATGTCCCCGACAATCTCCTTCACGCCTTCCATCTTCTGGCCGTTGATGAACACGCACTCGGCGTGGGTCGCGGCAAAACGCCGGCCACGCGAGGACGACCCTGCCTGATACAGCACCGGCGTGCGCTGCGGCGAGGGCGCGCACAGATGCATCGCATCCACCTTGTATTGCGGGCCGCGATGATGAATCATGCGTACGCGCGCGGGGTCCGCATAAATGCCGCCAGCGCGGTCGTTGCGCACGGCATCGTCGTCCCAGCTGCCTTCCCAGAGCTTGTAGACGAGTTCCATGTATTCGTCGGCGAGATCGTAGCGGTCGTCATGCGCAGTCTGGCCGTCGATGCCGATCGCGCGCGCCGCGCTGTCGAGATAGCCCGTCACGATGTTCCAGCCAATGCGCCCACCCGTGAGATGGTCGAGCGTGGACATGCGCCGCGCAAACAGGAACGGCTGTTCGTAGATGAGATTGGCCGTCACGCCAAAGCCCAGATGCTGCGTGACCGCAGCCATGGCCGGAATGACGAGCGTGGGGTCGTTCACCGGCACCTGCACCGCGCCGCGCAGCGCGGCGTCGGCATTGCCGCCGTAGACGTCGTAGACGCCCACCACATCGGCGAAAAAAATGCCGTCGAAGAGCCCACGCTCGAGTTTCTTCGCGTAGTCCGTCCAGTACTGCAGCTCCGTGTAGCGGCTCGACTGGTCGCGTGGATGCGTCCACAAGCCTTGCTGGATGTGGCCCACGCAGTTCATGTCGAAGGCGTTCAGACGGATTTCACGTGGCATGTCGGCTCCTGGGCGGCGCACTCGGTGCGAGAAGTTTCGGGTTCCTCCGTTTGCGACATCTACTATAGTGGACGACTGGATACTAATGAAACCGCGATTTGATCCGGGTAAACGCGAGGCCACGCGAAGGTGCGCGCATGCTGCCATGCGATACACCGCAGGCGGCCTCGTATAATCGACAGCCTCCCACCTACCCAGATTGCCCACCGACCAGGCATGAACCGACCGCTCACGGACCCCACCACCGCCATCTCCACGCGCGTGCGCATCGAGCGCGAATCGCGAGGCTGGTCGCTTTCGGAAATGGCGGAGCGCTCGGGCGTTTCGAAGGCCATGATCAGCAAGATCGAGCGCGGCGAAGCGAGTCCCACGGCCACCGTGCTCGGGCGGCTCTCGGGCGCGTTCGGCCTGCAGCTTTCCATGCTGCTCGCGCTCGCCGAGCAGACCGGCGAGCGCCTCGCCCGCGCGGCCGATCAACAGGTCTGGCAAGACCCCGAAACCGGCTACACGCGCCGGGCCGTCTCGCCGCGCAACGGCGGCATGCTCGAACTGGTCGAGATCGCGTTGCCCGCCGGCGTTCGGGTCTCGTATCCGGCTTCGGCTTTCACGTTCCAGCATCAGCAGATCTGGGTACGCAGCGGCACGCTGGTTTTCGAAGAAGGCGAACAGGTTCACACGCTCGCAGCCGGCGACTGTCTGCAACTGGGGCCGCCCGCGCCCTGCACGTTCTTCAACCCGGGC
>NZ_DATJWR010000448.1:0-10182 GCF_035501035.1 Paraburkholderia sp. | reverse complement strand
CGCGCGTCGGCGTGTTCGCGGATCATGCGCGTGCCTTCCACGGCCAGCGCCTTCACATCGTCCTTCGATTGGCCGAACACGATCTTGCGGAACGACGGGCAGATCGCGTTGTAGAGATGCACGATCGCGCGCGGCGCGCCTTCGAGTGCCTCGAACGTGCGCGAGATCAACTCTTCGCGCGATTGCACGAGCACTTCGATCGTCACGTCATCGGGAATGCGCTTTTCCTCGATCAGCTTGCGCACGAAATCGAAGTCGGTCTGCGATGCCGACGGAAAGCCGACTTCGATTTCCTTGAAGCCAATCGCGACCAGCAATTCGAAGAACTCGGTCTTCTGCTCGATGCTCATCGGTTCGATGAGCGACTGGTTGCCGTCGCGCAGATCCGTGCTCATCCAGATCGGCGCGCGCTCGACGGTGCGTGTAGGCCAGCGTCGGCCGTTGAGACGGACAGCGGGGAAGGGGCGGTATTTCTCGGCGGGGTTACGCAACATGCTATGCCTCGTTCGTTTTGTCGTTTGCGATGGCGGTCGGCAGCGGGCGGCTGGCTTGCTGGCGACGGGGCACGATGCGCGAAACAGGAAGCGAACGGGCGGATACAGCCGATGTGACGAACGCGGCGATGGCGGTGACAGCGGTGACCATCGCGGATGCGGACGCATAAGATGCCCATGCAACGTGCATTTTGACCCTCGCGACTCGTCCGAACGGTAAACGGACGAATAGAGACGACAGGTTGTAAGGAAACTACAGGTTTGGGGTACTGCGAGAACTGCTTGGGAGGACTGCCGACCGACCGCGGAGGGGGTCGCGCAGCGCTACGCCTGGCTTACGCTAGACGTAGCGATAGGGCCGCTAGGCGGCCGGAGGTAATTCGGAGGGTGTTCGGAAGGGAACGCATTCGTTCAATGTAAGGCAGGGTGGGCGAACGTGTCAACAGGGAGTTTGTGCGTCACGCGCGCGCAGATGCCCGCAGATGGGCGCAATTACGCGATAAAGGACCTAATCTTGACTCGGCTCCGGGTTCGGGCGCGACTCGCGCGTTGCGTGCAAACGCCCATCCGTCGTGAATCGCGCCGCCGCCGGGGCCGAACTCACGTGCGCTTCGCGATCCGCTTGATCGTCTCGATCTGGCGTGAGATCGCTTCGGGCACAGGCGCTTCGCCGCGCAGCACGGCTTCGATCCAGGCGGCCGTGGTGGGCGCGTCGCGGCCTTCGGGGAGATCGACTTCGGGGGCGTCAGGCGACGAGCGCTCCGGCTCGACCAGTGTTTCGCAGATACCGTCATGCAGCCAGTCGACCTGCACCTGGCGGCGCGTGTCCGCCACGGCTTCGCCCTCGGTGCCCCGCGCGAGCAGCGCGCCGCCAGCGGCGGCATCGGGATGCGCCGCGAAGAGAGCGCTCAGGCTTTCGCGATACGGTGGATGCGTGTAGTTCACGAGCCGCAGGCCCGGCTGGGCGAACGGCTGCAGCAGCTTCACGAGCGTATGCGTGGAGTTGCGCACGCCCATGCGCCGGCGCAGCGAAAGCAAGCGCGCGAGCTTGGGCGCGAGCGTTTCGATGGGGGCGAACGCCACGCGGCGCGAGGCCAGCAGCGACTCGATCCCGGCGTGATCGCTGGCTTCGGGCTGGTCCAGCGCGGCGAAGATTTCGGCGCTCGTCACGCGGCCTGGATCGGTGCGCACGCCGTGCACGAGCGTCGGTACGCCTTCGCGCGCGAGCAGCATGGCGAGCAGCGGCACGAGATTCGGCTGCTTGCGCGCGCCGTTGTAGCTCGGAATCGACACGGGGCGATAGTCGCCCGGCGGCACCGCGAGCGGCGCGAACGAGGCATGCGCCGCGGCCAGCATCGCGGCCAGCTCGGTGGCGGTTTCGCCCTTGAGGCGGTACGCGAGCAGCACCGCACCCAGTTCGAGCTCGGGCACGCGGCCGTCGAGCATGGCGGCGTAGAGCGCGTGCGTGTCTTCCGCAGAGAGGGCGCGCGCGCCATGCGGTCCGCGACCGATCTCCTTGATGAAGCGGGCGCACGGGAAGATGTCGGTGGAGTCGGCGGTGGTCATCGGCAGCGGGGTTCGTTCGACGGCGCGCGGCGGCTTCGTGCGCAGCGTTGGCGCGTTTCTGGCGCGCGGCGGTCCGTCATCGTATTGCAAAAGGGGATGCGCGAAGTATCGCATGAGCGCGGCATGCGCCGCCCTCCACGCTCGCGGCCGCCTGACGGGTCATCCGCACAGGCCTGCACCGGCGCGCGTTACACTCGCGTTTGTCCTGACGGCGCAAGCCGCGCCGCCGCACCGCCGGGTCCGCGTGCCTCACGCGCGCCCCATCACAAAGACGGAGAACTCCATGACGTACGTATTCGAACCGGCCCCGCTCGCCTCGGTTCCGGTTGCTGGCAGCGACACGCGTTTTCCCGTGCGACGCATCTACTGCGTCGGCCGCAACTACGAAGCCCATGCGCGCGAGATGGGCCACGATCCGAACCGTGAGCCGCCGTTCTTCTTCTCCAAGCCCGCAGACGCGGTACTCTATGTGGCGCCTCGCGCCACCGCCGAGTTTCCGTATCCGGCGCAGTCGAAGAACGTACACTTCGAGATGGAACTCGTCGCGGCAATCGGCAAGGGCGGCAAGGACATTCCCGTTGCGAGCGCGCTCGAGCACGTCTATGGATATGCACTCGGCCTCGACATGACCCGCCGTGACCTGCAGGGCGAGGCGAAGAAGCTCGGCCGTCCGTGGGATACGGCCAAGGGCTTCGACCACTCGGCGCCCATCGGCCCGATTCATCCGGTCTCGCAGGTCGGCCAGCTTGCAAAAGGCGCGATCTGGCTCGCGGTGAATGGCGAAGAGAAGCAGCGCTCGGACATCTCGCAGATGATCTGGCCGGTTGCCGACACGATCGCGTTCCTTTCGACGCTTTTCGAACTGCAGGCAGGCGACCTGATCTACACCGGTACGCCCGAAGGCGTGGGCGCCGTGGTCAAGGGCGATCTGATGACGGGCGGCGTGGACGGTCTCGGCGAGTTTGCCGTGCGGGTCGTCTGAGCGGCGCGACACGTGCCGCAACTCAAGAGGAGCAAGAGAGGAGCATGAAGCTTTACAGCTATTTCCGCAGTTCGGCGTCGTACCGCGTGCGTATCGCGCTGAATATCAAGAACCTGTCGTACGAGTACGTGCCGGTCCACCTCGTGCGCGACGGCGGCGAGCAGCTCAAGCCCGCGTACCGGCAGATCAATCCCGACGCGATCGTGCCGACGCTCGTCGACGACGAGCAGCATCCGATCCAGCAATCGCTCGCGATCATCGAGTATCTGGAGGAGACGCATCCCGAGCCGCCGCTGCTGCCGAAGTCGGCCCTGGACCGCGCGTACGTGCGCTCGCTCGCGTTGCAGGTTGCCTGCGAGATTCATCCGGTGGACAACCTGCGCGTGCTGAAGTACCTGAAACACACGGTGCGCGTGGACGACGCGACGAAGGACGCGTGGTATCGCCACTGGATCGAGGCGGGCTTCGCGACGCTCGAGCAGCGGCTCGCCGGCGACCCGCGCACCGGCAAGCTCTGCTACGGCGATACGCCGACCATTGCCGACCTCTGTCTCGTGCCGCAGGTCTACAACGCGAACCGCTTCAAGATCGACACGACGCGCTATCCGACCATTCAGCGCATCAACGACTACGCGCTCACGCTCGATGCGTTCGCGCGCGCCGAGCCGGGCGTTCAGCCCGATTCGGAGTGAGCGTCAGCGCGGCTTCAGGCGCATGAAAAAAGGGCGTCGTTCGTGAGAACGACGCCCTTCTTGCTTGCAATGGCGTGCAAAATCTCGCTTCAGCCGCCAAGCAGCGCGTCGGTGAACTCCTCGGCGACGAACGGCTGCAGGTCCTCGACCTTCTCGCCCACGCCGATGAAGTACACGGGTACCGGGCGCTGGCGCGCGATCGCGGCCAGGATGCCGCCCTTGGCCGTGCCGTCGAGCTTCGTGACGATGAGGCCGGTCAAGCCCAGCGCGTCGTCGAAGGTTTTGACCTGAGCGAGCGCGTTCTGGCCGGTATTGGCGTCGATCACGAGCAGCACTTCGTGCGGCGCGCCTTCGAATGCCTTGCCGATCACGCGCTTGACCTTCTTCAGTTCGTCCATCAGGTGCAATTGCGTGGGCAGGCGGCCGGCGGTGTCGGCCATCACCACGTCGATGCGTCGCGCGCGCGCGGCGCTCACGGCGTCGAAGATTACCGCAGCCGGGTCGCCGCCTTCCTGCTGCACGACAGTCACGTTGTTGCGCTCGCCCCAGATGGCGAGCTGCTCGCGCGCAGCGGCGCGGAACGTGTCGCCGGCGGCGAGCAGCACGCTCTGGTCGAAGTGCTGCAGATGCTTGGCGAGCTTGCCGATGCTCGTGGTCTTGCCCGCGCCGTTCACGCCCGCGATCATCATGACGAGCGGCTGCGCGCGGCCGAGCATGAGCGACTTCTCGAGCGGCTTGAGCAGATCGACGAGCAGCGTGCGCAGCGCGTCCTTCACCTGTTGCGCGTCGGTCAGGCGCTCGGCGCGCACTTTCTGGCGCAGTTGCTCGAGCAGATACTCGGTCGCATCGACGCCCGCATCCGACATCAGCAGCGCGGTTTCGAGCTCTTCGTAGAGGTCGTCGTCGATCTTCGCATTGACGAAGATGCTCTGGATGTTCGAGCTCGTCTTCGAGAGCCCCGACTTCAGGCGCGAAAGCCAGGATTGCTTCGCGGCGGGCTCGGGAGCCGGCGGCGGGACGATCTCGACGGCTTCGGCTTCGGCTTCGGCTTCGGTGGCGGCTTGCAGCGGCGTCATCGGGGCGCTTGCTGGCGATGCGTCTGCGGCCTGGGGCGCGGACGGGGCCGCCTCGTGCGCTGCGACGGCAGGCGCTTCGGCAGCCTCGGCTTGTGCCTCGTGCGTCGACTCGGCCTCGGCCGGCGCGTTCTCGGCGTCCTTCGAGCCGCGGAATCGTTTGAAGAAACTGAACATGATCTGGCGTGGGTCAGGCGCGTTTGCGGGTCGGACCGAGGAGCGGTCAGCGACGGTTTGGGAGGAGGGTAACGCGCGGGAAACATGGCATTTTATCAGGCACCTCACGCCGCGTCGTTGCGGCGCCCGCGCGGCACGCGCGCGCGCCTGTGGTAACGTGCGCGCATTGGAGGGCGCGATGCAAAAACGCGCTCCGGACATCCGCCTGTTTTCAGGCGCCGCAGGCAGATTGCCAGCGGTCAAACGCAGCAGCACGACCACACGCATGACCCGTTCTTCATCTTCACGTGGGCAAGGCGCCCGCTCACATCAGCCCGATCCGCGCGCGCGCGGTGGCGGCGCGCACACGATCCGCATCATCGGCGGCGACTGGAAGCGCACGCCGCTGCCGGTGCTCGATCTCGACGGGCTGCGCCCGACGCCGGACCGCGTGCGCGAGACGCTCTTCAACTGGCTCGGCCAGCGCCTCGACGGTCTGCGCTGCCTCGACCTCTTCGCAGGCAGCGGCGGGCTTGGCTTCGAGGCGGCCTCGCGCGGCGCCGCGCGCGTGGTGATGGTGGAGCGCAGCTCGCGTGCTGCCGCGCAGCTGCGCGCGAACCAGACGCGCTTGAACGCGCGCACGATCGAAATTGCGGAAGCCGACGCGCTGCGTCTCGCGGCCAACCTCGCGCCGGGCTCGTTCGATGTCGTGTTCCTCGATCCGCCGTTTGGCGACACCGCGCTGCTCGAGCGCTCGCTCGAGCTGGCTGCGCCGCTCGTCGCGCCGCACGGCTGGCTTTACGTGGAGTCGGGCACGCCGGTCGATCCGGGCGCGCAGCCTGCGCTGACGGGCTGGACCGTGGCGCGCGAGGGCAAGGCGGGGGCGGTTCACTATCATTTGCTGCAGCGCGAAAATGAGGAATAATGCGCGTTCGATAAGAAGCGCGCGGGCGGCCCGGTCGTCACGCACGCACGTGTGATGCATCGCCACGGCACTGCATTGCGCCCCATTTCTGTTGAGAGGAGAAGCCTCATGGTAGTCGCCGTGTACCCCGGTACCTTCGATCCGCTCACGCGCGGCCACGAAGATCTCGTGCGGCGCGCGTCGAGCATTTTCGACACGCTGGTGGTCGGCGTTGCCGACAGCCGCAACAAGAAGCCGTTCTTCTCGCTCGACGAGCGCCTCGAGATCGCGCACGAGGTGCTCGGCCACTATCCGAACGTCCAGGTCATGAGCTTCAAGGGGCTCCTGAAAGACTTCGTGCGCACCAACAACGCCCGCGTGATCGTGCGCGGCCTACGCGCGGTCTCCGACTTCGAGTACGAGTTTCAGATGGCGGGCATGAACCGCTATCTGCTGCCGGACGTCGAGACGATGTTCATGACGCCGTCGGATCAGTATCAGTTCATTTCGGGCACGATCGTGCGTGAAATCGCCCAGTTGGGCGGCGATGTCAGCAAGTTCGTGTTTCCTTCCGTGGAAAAGCGCCTGCAGGACAAGGTGGCTTCGTTCGGCGGCACGGCCGCGAAGGCCTGAGCGCCGAGCCGCGCGTGCGGCCGCCGCGCGGCGGCCGCTTTTGCGCACCCGTGCTCTGCACCGGACCGATGCGGCAAGAAACCAGAACGCGCTCGCAATCCAGCGCGTCCTCGACGAATCCCATCCCAATTTCGACGCCATGCTCGCGAGTCGTGAAAAAGCTATAATGTATTGTTTTTGAAGGGAAACGCGAGAGAAGTATGGCCCTGATGATTACCGACGAGTGCATCAATTGCGACGTCTGCGAGCCTGAGTGCCCGAACGACGCGATTTCGATGGGCCCGGAAATCTACGTGATCGACCCGAAGAAGTGCACCGAATGTGTCGGCCATTTCAATGAGCCGCAGTGCATCCAGGTATGCCCCGTCGAGTGCATCCCGAAGAATCCGGAGTACGCCGAGTCGCCCGAGCAGCTGATGCAGAAATATCACGCGCTGATGGCGGCGAAGCATAACGCCTGATCCGCGGGTTTGCGGACCGAACCGGCAATAAAAAACGCGCCCATGTGGCGCGTTTTTTATTGCGTGCAACTTTCGTCAGCCCACGATGGACTTCAGGGCCTCGATGAGCGTATCGCACTCCGCATCGGTGCCGATCGAGATGCGCAAATGCTGGTTCACACGCGGCGCGTGGAAATGGCGTACGAAGATCTCCTTTTCGCGCAGTTTCGCCGCAATAGCCGCCGCATCGTGCGCGGGATGCTTCGCAAACACGAAGTTCGCCGCCGAAGGCACCACCTCGAACCCAAGCGCCGTGAGCGCAGCCGTGAGGCGCTCACGGCTCGCCATCACTCGGGCGCTCGTCTTCGCGAGCCAATCGGCATCCTCGTAGGCGGCCGTCGCGGCGGCCTGGGCCAGGCGATCGAGCGGATACGAGTTGAAGCTGTCCTTCACGCGGTTGAGGGCGTCGATCAGATCGGCGTGGCCGAACGCGAAGCCCACACGCATGCCCGCGAGCGACCGCGACTTCGAGGTCGTGTGCACGACGAGCAGGTTTGGATAACGGTCGATCAGTGCGATCGCCGACTCGGCGCCGAAGTCCACATACGCCTCGTCGATCACCACGACCGATTCCGCATTGGCCGCGACGATGCGCTCGATTGCCGCAAGCGGGAGCGCGTGGCCGGTCGGCGCGTTCGGGTTCGGGAAGATCACGCCGCCATTGGGCTGCAGGTAGTGGTCGACGCGAATCGCAAACTGCTCGTCGAGCGGCACCGTGCGGTACTCCACCTCGTAGAGCCGCGCGTACGTCGGATAGAAGCTGTAGGTGATATCAGGAAAAAGGATCGGCTTGTCGTGCTTGAGCAGTGCCTGGAACGCGTGGGCGAGCACTTCGTCCGAGCCGTTGCCGACGAACACCTGGTCCGCGCGAATGCCGTGATGCGCGGCCACAGCGGCGCGCAGGCGCTTGGCGAGCGGATCGGGATAGCGGCGCAGCGAGTCGCCCGTTTCGCCTAGCTCGTGGCGGATCGCCTCGAGCACGCGCGGGGAGGGCGCATACGGATTCTCGTTCGTGTTGAGCTTGACCGGCTGCGCGAGCGCGGGCTGTTCGCCCGGCACATACGGCACGAGGCGGTGGACGATATCACTCCAGTAACGACTCAAGACGCTCTCCTTTTGTCGATCGGAGTTTGCGCTTCAGCGCTTACTCCGATCCCATGCAACGCGGTCGGCCCGAGTTAGCGCTTTAGCGCTCACTTGGGCCCCATGCAAAGCTGTCGACCGGAAATTGGCGCTTCAGCACCAACTCGGGCCCAATCCTGCAATTCCCCTATAGGTTCAGCCGTTGCGATGCAACTGCATCACCGCGCGTTCGGCTTCGCCCTTCACGAACGTCGGCATCACCGCGAGCGCGCGTTCGATCGAAGCGTCGATCACGTCCTGCTCCTCGCGGCGCGGCGGCTTGAGCACGAAGTTCGCGACGTCGGGCTTCGCGCCGGCCCGCGCGCCTTCGGGAATCAGATCGCGCGGATGGCCGATGCCAATGCGCAGACGCCAGTATTGCTGCGTCGACAAGTGCGCGGAAATATCCTTCAGGCCGTTGTGGCCGCCGCTGCCGCCAGCGAGCTTGAGCTTGACGGTGCCGGGCGGCAGGTCGAGCTCGTCGTGCGCGACGAGGATCTCGTCGGGCAGGATCTTGAAGAAGTTCGCGAGCGCGACGACCGATTGCCCCGAGCGGTTCATGTAGGTCTGCGGCTCCAGCAGATGCACTTCCTCGCCATAGAGGCGCGCCTTTGCATAGTGGCCGTGGAAGCGCCGTTCGTCGCGCAGCGTCGTGCCGGCTTCGCGCGCGAGCTGGTCGACGAACCAGAAGCCCGCGTTGTGGCGCGTCGCCGTGTATTCGGCGCCCGGATTGCCGAGCCCGACGATCAACCTGATCATTGTGGTGTTCCGCCTGCGAAAGTCGTTGAATCGATCCGCAAGTGTACGAAAAAGTGCGAAAAAAAACCCGCCGGGGCGAACCGCGGCGGGTCACGTCGTCCGTTTCAGGGAAACGGATCGAGAGGATCAGCTCAGCGGGCCCTGGCGGGCCCGTCAGGCCGCTGCGCTTACTCCGCAGCCGGCGCTTCTTCGCCTTCAGCAGCCGCCACGGCGCCAGCCGGCACGGGTGCCGACGCGACCACCGGGTTGTCCGCTTCGACGTGCGGAACCAGCGTCACGCCGGCCGGCAGGACGATGTCCTTGGCGTGCAGCGACTGGCCTGCTTCGATCTTCGCGAGGTCGACTTCGAGGAATTCCGGCAGCGCGCCCGGCAGGCACACCACTTCGATTTCGCTCAGGACGTGCGAGATGATCGCGCCACCCGTCTTCACAGCCGGATTGGTTTCCTGGTTCATGAAGTGCAGCGGCACCTTCGTGTGGATCTTCTTGTTCGGATCCACGCGCTGGAAGTCCACGTGCAGCACGAGCTGGCGGAACGGGTGGTATTGCACGTCGCGCAGCAGGACTTGCTGCGACTTGCCGGCCACTTCGAGATCGAGGATCGACGAATGGAAGGCTTCCTTCTTCAGGGCGTGCCACAGCGCGTTGTGATCGACTTCGATCAGTTGCGGCTCGGCGCCGACACCGTACACGATGCCAGGGGTCTTGCCAGCATTGCGCAGGCGGCGGCTCGCACCCGTACCTTGCAGGTTACGCTCGAAAGCGACGACTTTCATTTGATTCTCCAATGCACTGCCCGCGACCAGGCAGTAAAACGGGGCCCTTGGCGTCACCTTGCGGCAACCTGCCTTCCGGCCCCCAGCGATGCAGCGCGAACCTTCGTTCGTTCGCGCCGATTACGTGCAAAAGCGCGGCATTCTTGCGAACGCCGCGCCTTGCGCGTCAATTCTTATCAGCTTTCCGCGAACAGCGACATCACCGAGTCGCCGCGGCGGATACGCGAGAACGTCTCGGCCAGGAGACCTGCGCTCGTGAGCGAGCGGATCTTCGGGCACGAGCGCGCTTCGGCGCCCAGCGGGATGGTATCGGTGACGACCAGTTCGTCGAGCGCGGAAGCGGCGATGCGCTCGCCCGCGCCACCCGAGAGAACCGGGTGCGTGGCGTAAGCGAACACCTTCTTCGCGCCGCGTTCCTTCAGCACTTGCGCTGCCTTGCAGAGCGTGCCGGCGGTGTCGACCATGTCGTCCATGATCACGCAGGTGCGGCCTTCGACTTCACCGATGATGTTCATCACTTCGGCG